>NZ_JBFBAW010000002.1:257607-375392 GCF_040682435.1 Lentzea sp. NPDC051208
TCACAACGATCTCGCGCAGGTTGGTGCCCTGCCCAAAGTCCGGCCCTGCGCGCACAACGATCTCGCGCAGGTTGGTGCCCTGCCCAAAGTCCGGCCCTGCGCGCACAACGATCTCGCGCAGGTTGGTGCCCTGCCCAAAGTCCGGCCAGGGCGGCGGCACGTGTCGGGATCATCAGCCGGCAGAAGGAACGCCGCCGCCACTGGCCTCCAGATGAGGCTGCACTTCCGCACTCTCTCTCAATGGACCTGAACGGACCCGCGCCGACCCCCACAGGAGTCATGTTTCCGCAGTTCAACGCGGTAGTCGTTGGTGACCAGGTTGCCCAGCACCTCGCTCTCCGGTCCTCAGACGGGGGTCGCGGTGGTGATGCACGACCGATCGGGTGAACCGGCTCCAAGGTTTCCTGTATCGCGCTGTTCAAGCTATACCCGTTGTCTCGAATGCGTTCGAAGAGAGCGGTGGGTGTGGCGGTCAAGGTCGTGGTGCGTGTGTTGGGCGAGGTCGGTGCCGAGATCGACGGGCGTTCAGTAGACCTAGGCACCCCCAGGCAGCGATGTGTGCTGGCGGCTTTGGCGGTCGACGCCGGGCAGGTCGTGCCGGTGGACAGGCTGGTCGAGCGGGTCTGGGGCGTGGACGCAGTGCCGCGGGCGCGGGCGACGCTGCACAACTACATCTCTCGTTCGCGGCGGGCCCTGGCCTCCGCGAATGGCGTTGCCATCGTGCACCGTGCAGGCGGTTACGCCTTGGTGGCGGACACCGTTGAGCCGGTGGTGGACCTGCACCGGTTCCGCGACCTGCGAGGCACTGCCGCCGCGGAAGCCGACGACGAGCGGACCGCACGGCTGCTGACCGACGCACTGCTGTTATGGCGCGGACACGCGTTGACCGGCGTGGACTGTGCATGGGCCCAGCTCGAACGAGATCGACTCGCACTGGAACGCCTGGCCGTGCAGCACGACCTGACCGACGTCCGGCTGCGCCTGGGCGGGGGCAGCGAGCTGGTGGCCGAGCTGACCGCACTGGCCGCCGAACACCCGTTGGACGAGCGGATCGCCGGCCAGTGCGCGCTGGCCCTGCACCAAGCCGGGCGCACCGGCGACGCGCTGGAGCACTACCGGCGGTTGCGGGACCGGCTCGTGGAGGAGCTGGGCACCGATCCTGGCGCCGCGCTGCAGGACCTGCACCGGCGGATTCTGACCGCTGATCCCGTCCTTCCCACCGCCACCGCTGGCAGACCATGGGTCGCGCCTGCCCAGCTGCCGACCGCACCGCGGTCGTTCACCGGTCGAGTGGCCCAGCTGGCCGCACTCGACCGCGCTTTGCCGACCCCCGACGGCTCCTCGTCGCGGGAGGACGGGCAGCGGAAGACGACGGTAGTGATCTCCGGTGCCGGTGGCATCGGCAAGACCTGGCTCGCGCTGAGCTGGGCGCACCGCAACCTGCACCACTTTCCCGACGGGCACCTGTCGGTGGATCTGCGCGGCTTCGGTGTGGGCGAACCCCGGCAGGCCCTCGACGTGCTGGCCGACTTCCTGTCCGCCCTCGGCGTCGACCGCGATCACCAACCTCAGAACCTCGATGCCCGCGCCGCGCTCTTCCGCACGCGCACGGCCGGCAAGCGGATGCTGGTGCTGCTGGACAACGCCGTCACCGCTGACCAGGTCGTGCCGCTGCTGCCCGGCGGTACCGGCTGCACCGTCGTGATCACCAGCCGGGACCGGCTCCCCGCGCTGCTCACCCGCTACGGCGCCGAGCCGGTCCAGGTCGACGTGCTGACCGACGCCGAAGCCCGCACCGTGATCGACGCGGCACTCGACGACGTCCACGGCGGCACTGCTGCCGCGCAGGTCACCGAGCTGGTCACCCGGTGCGGCGGATTCCCGCTCGTGGTCGGTTTGGTCGCCGCCCGCATCCGCACGGACGCCCACCTCTTCGATGACATCGTGACCGACCTGCGCGAACTCGGCCTGGACGCCTTGGACTCCGACGACCCCAGCACCAGCCTGCCCACGGTGCTGTCCTGGTCTCTGCGTCACCTCACCGACCGGGAACGCACCGCGTTCGCGTTGCTCGGAATCGCCCCTGGACCGGACATCGATCTTCCCGCTGCGGCCAGCCTCACCGGGCTGCCCGTGTGCGACACCCGCACTCTGCTCCGCCGGCTGGCCGACGCCTCCCTCGTCATCCCCGCACCCGGCAGGCGCTACCTGATGCACGACCTGATCCGCGCCTACGCCGTACTCACGGCGCGCAACGACCTGCCGGAGCCTGCGCGGCGGGCGGCGCTGCAGCGGGCGGTGGACTTCTACCTGCACACTGCCTACACCGCAGATCGCGTCCTGAACCCCCGTCGAGCGCCCATCGCGCTCGACCAACCCAGCTCCGATGCCCACTTCCAGGCGCTACCCGACGCCTCGGCCGCCCTGGCTTGGCTGGATATCCACCACCTGATCGCTGCCCAACACACGGCTACCGCCCAGGACCGCCCGCAAGCCGTGTGGCACCTGGCCTGGACGCTAAGCACCTACCACCCCCGACGCGGGCACCGCCACGCCGAGCTGGCCATGTGGCAAGCCGCCGCACACGTCATTGAGCACCTACCCGACCCCAACACCCGTGAGCGCATCCACCGACGACTCGGTCTCGCCCACGCCGAGCTGGGACAGCACAGGCAGGCCATCGACCACTTGAGCCAGGCTCTCGCTTTGGCCGAAGACGACCCCGACCCCATCCAGCGGGCCTACAGCCACGAGGCGCTGTCCCAGGCCTGGGCACAGTCGGGGGACAACGGACGGGCCATGGAGCACGCCCGCCGCGCCTTGGAGCTCTACCGCGCCCTCGATGAGCCACTGCACGAGGCCGACACGCTCAACAGAGTGGGCTGGTACGCCGCCCTGCTGGGCGATTACGACACCGGCCGCGATCACTGCCGAGCCGCCCTCGTTCTGCACCGCCACCACGCCAATCGCGAAGGCGAGGCCGACGCACTGGACAGCCTCGGATGGATCGACCACCACACCGGCCACCATCAGCAGGCAATCCATCAGTACGAGGGGGCTCTCATCCTGTTCCGCGCGATGGGCAACAGCGTGCAGGTCGCCAGCACGCTCGAGCACCTCGGCCACCCTCACTCCGCCCTCGGCCAGCACGAGCAGGCCGCCACAGCCTGGCAGGAGGCACTCGAACTCTTCTGGGAACAGGGCCGCGACAACGACGCCGAACGCATGCAGCAACAACTCGACCCGCGACTCATCGATTGACTGGTGAGCCAGCACTGACCTGACAGAGCAGAGGCACCGCGACCGACACGCGCCTCGCCTCCGTTTCGAAGCCGCCCTGCCACCGGACACAGCGGCTCAACCAGCGCCGTACAGAACACCTGTGAGAAGTCTTCACGGTCGGGCCTGCACAGTCGAGAACGGCAACGGCCACTCTTCGATGCTCCAGGGGAGAACAAATGAAGGTAATACGGTCACTTGCAGTTGGACTGGCTGTGCTCGGGTGCGCGGTCGTCGCCCCGGGAACCGGCGTTGCCGACCAGTCTGCTGGCGCGTCGTCACCCGTGACCGTCGCCGCGAGCTGCTCCGACTTCCCGCCTCCTATCGGATACTCGTACGAGAAGCGCGAGGAAGAGACGCCGGGCGTGTACGCCTACTACATGTACTACAAGAACTGCGAGCGAATTCCCATGCGATCGCAGAAGATCAAGATCGATTTTAGGAACGCTCCTGATCAGCATCCGTGCGTGGCTCCCGGGCAGACGATCTTCGGAGGGAAGACGACCGGGTTCGTAGCTGTCCGCAGCATGACGTACGAAGGCCGCTGCTGAGCCGACGCGAACGGTCTGCGCCCAGTCGCCTCCGAGCGTGGGCCAACCGTTTCTCCGCAGCCGCACCTGATCAAGTGGGATCTCGGAGAGCCGGTCGACCTCGCCGTGCTCCTGAAAGTCGCGAACCAGCGTTGCGCTGTCAAGAGGGTTGAGCAGGCAGTGGTTGCGCTACCAACACCGCGATGATCGGAACCCCTGCAGGAGATCGAGTTCGGCAGCGGGTTCAGACGTCCAAGCAAGTTGATGTCCGGCGCCCAGCCCTCGGCGTCGGACAACGCCACATCACTACTACACCTGGGAATCGCGGCCAACGAGCCGCAGAACGACACCACGATCAGCACGAGGAGTCACGATGCAGAAATTGAAGTACGGACTGGTAATGGCGGTATGTGTTGCTGGAGCTCTCGGCGTGGCGATGCCCGTCACGGCGGCAGCCGCGCCCACCGCACTGCCAGGTAACTCCGGCTACATCACGTTCTGGGACGACAATGGCTACCGCGACCGGTTCATCGATTTCACCAACGGCGAGGGCAGCGACGACCTCGACGACCTGGGTTTTGAGGACAAGGCGAGCAGCTTTGTGAACAAGACGAGCACGTACTGGGTCATCTACGAGAACAAAAACCGCTTGGGGAGGAAGCTGTGTGTGCGACCCAACTCGCACCTGACCAACATGAACGACGTCTCCTTCGGGGACAAGATGTCGTCGCTGCGCCAGGCTCGCAGCGCAATCTCAAGCTGCGACGGCGCGACAGCAATCGGCCAACCGAACTGAACTGAGTACTTCCAGGTGCTTGGCGCTGTCGCCTCAAGCGAACCCGTGACCGTCGAGCACGTGGAGCACGTGGAGCACGCTTCGGGCTACGTCCTGCCGAGATCGAGCCTGACGCAGGGTGCATCGCGTTCGTGTTCCTTCCTGGAGGCGGGGGCGCGATGGCCTTCGACTTTCGCTACTACCGCGACCGCGCGGTAGAGATATTTGAAAGGGCGTCGGGATTCATCTCGACCGCGCGGGAAGACGTTGGCTGTCGGACGGCTCGGTCCTGGCCCTGCGAGACGCACCGCCAGTCGAGCAGCACGTAGGCGGTGGACGGCTCGTTACGCTCCGCCCACCGCCTAGGTCCACTCACTCCGACGACTGGAGCTCGAACCGGCACTCGACCACCAGGCTGCCGCTATAAATCCGCTGGTCAGCCCTGTTCCCATCCTTTGGCACTCCCGCCGAGGATTCGAACCTGCGCAGTTACTGTCGAACCTTCAAATCCGGCCGACACGGCGATGACCCCACAGCGCTACGCCACTCGCGGGCGAAGCATGCCCGTCCAACCTCGCTGACCCTGTCCCGACGCACACTGGAACACCACCACAGACGACCGCAGCCCGATCAGTGATTGTCACGGCACCAGCACCACCCAGTGCACCAGGTGTCAGCGCGCACGATCTACGAGATCGCCAGGCAGTGCCGCTTGGACAAATCCGCCGCACGCCGATCACGGCCTGGAAGAACACCCGAACGGAGGACACGATTCGCTTTAGGCAACGCGACCCCATTTCGCCCCGCGCGAACCGATTCTCCCAAAATCGTCCCAAACACCGGGTTACCGACCAGTACAGACCACTGTGGACAGTCACTTCAAGATCGAAAAGAGCGCATGAAAAAACCCGCTGACCTGGGCTTTCACCCAGAATCAGCGGGCTGATTCAGACCGTCGGGACGACAGGATTTGAACCTGCGACCCCTTGACCCCCAGGGTGGACCGGATCACAGATTGACCTGCGAATACCTCGAACCGGCAGGTCACGACGGCGCAGTTGGACGCACTTGAGCGCAGCTCGATCCTGTTGTCATGCCTTGACTTCTCCCAATTTCCTCCCAACTTACTCCCACGGCAGATATGCGTCAGCTGCTGCATGCATCGAACGCCTGTGCGTGAACCAAGTGACCAAAATCGTCTCCGCGCAACACGGCCGCAGCACTCGACACGCCGCGTCAGCAGGCCGGGCCGACGCATGTCGGAGCGAACCACTCCGGAAGGTCTCCATCATCGACCGCGGTCGACGTTTGCCTGCGCGCAGCGGGTTATGCACTGAGACAGCGGGTACCTGCCGGTTTGGCGAGTGGCCCGCCGTTGCATCGGTCGGTGCCCACCGAAGTGACGGTCGAAGGAGACGCCGTGCGTGCGATGGTCTACCGAGGTCCCTACAAGGTCCGTGTGGAGGAGAAGGCCCCGCCGGTCGTCGAGCACCCGAACGACGCGATCGTCCGGGTCACGATGGCTGCGATCTGCGGCTCCGACCTGCACCTCTACCACGGCATGATGCCCGACACTCGCGTGGGCATGACGTTCGGGCACGAGTTCATAGGCGTGGTCGAGGAGGTCGGGCCCGCGGTGCGCAACCTCGTTCCCGGCGACCGCGTGATGGTGCCGTTCAACATCTTCTGCGGAACGTGCTGGTTCTGCGCACGTGGCCTGTACGCCAACTGCCACAACGTCAATCCCAACGCCACGGCCGTCGGCGGCATCTACGGCTACTCCCACACCTGCGGCGGCTACGACGGCGGCCAGGCCGAGTACGTCCGGGTGCCGTTCGCCGACGTGGGGCCAACCGTCATTCCGGAGTGGATGGACGACGAGGACGCCGTCCTGCTCACCGACGCGCTGGCCACCGGTTACTTCGGAGCGCAGCTCGGCGACATCGTCGAGGGTGACGTGGTGGTGGTCTTCGGCGCCGGGCCGGTCGGCCTGTTCGCGGCGAAGTCGGCCTGGCTGATGGGCGCCGGCCGCGTCGTCGTCGTCGACCACCTCGAGTACCGCCTGGCCAAGGCCCGCACGTTCGCCCACGCCGAGACCGTGAACTTCACCGAGTGCGACGACATCGTGGTGCACATGAAGAAGATCACCGACCATCTCGGCGCGGACGTCGCGATCGACGCCGTGGGCGCGGAGGCGGACGGCAACTTCACCCAGCACGTCACCGCGGCCAAGCTGAAGCTCCAGGGCGGCTCCCCGGTAGCGCTCAACTGGGCCATCGACTCGGTCCGCAAGGGCGGCACGATCTCGGTGATGGGCGCCTACGGCCCGATGTTCAGCGCGGTGAAGTTCGGCGACGCCATGAACAAGGGCTTGACGCTGCGGATGAACCAGTGCCACGTCAAGCGGCAGTGGCCGCGACTGTTCGAGCACATCCGCAACGGCTACCTCAAGCCCAGCGACATCGTCACCCACCGCATCCCGCTGGAGCACATCGCCGAGGGCTACCACATGTTCTCGGCCAAGTTGGACGGCTGCATCAAGCCGCTGATCGTGCCCAACGCCGCCTGAAGGAGACGACCGCCATGACCTACACGTCGGACAAGCCGCCGCTGCCCGAGTCCACCGACCAGCTGCGGGCCCGGATACCGGGCTGGGGCGCGGACCTGGATCCGAAGGACCGCCCGTCGGTGCCGAAGCTGCAGTGGCAGGAGGACCGGACCGGCGCGCACTGGGACTTCCCGGACCGCCAACCGGAGAAGTGGCCGCGGGAACGCTCGATCGAGCACAAGTTCCTCACCCCCGTCTTCGGCACCTCCTGCCCGCCCAAAGGGGCGTCCGGAATGATCCGCCGACTCGCCTACCGGAAGTTCAGCGAGGGACGGGCCGCGCACTGGCTGCTGCTGCTGGCAGCCGACCGGGTGGACGCGTGGGAGAGCCACCTGAGCTCGTTCCTGACGGCCCGGCCGGACAACCCGGTCACCGAGACGGGGGTGCTGAGCGAGTTCTCCCGACACGGCATCTCCTCCCGCGTCGGCCAGAAGCGGTCCGACGTCAAGCACCAGGTCCTGGACCCGGTCATCGTGGCCGGCCCGTGGGTGCTGGCCGTCGCGGTCGCGGTCACCGTGGTGCGGAAACTGCTCCGCCGCTCGTAGATGAGCACGTCCTCGGTGCCGGCCCGAGCGAAGTGGTTCGGGGCCGCGATGGCGCCTGTCACCGGCGCGGCCTCAGTTTCTTGAACGGCTTCCATCGGGGGACCCTGGGGTAGTGATCACCGCGGTGGAGGGTGCCGAGCGGGCTCGTGTGCGAGCGCACGCGGCGTGCGTCCGTGTACGCGAACTGGCCACCCGTCGTGCAGCTCTGGCCAGGGGGAACTGCAGTGAGCCGGGCCAGGTCGCCGCACGCCGCGCCGTCCGGCAGGTTCAGGTGGCGCAGGAGCGTTGTGCCTGCCGAGAACCTCATCCATACAGTTGGAAGGCCTACATAGCCCAAGTGCCTGAAGCTCTCACGGGCTACGGTTGCCATCCGCGTGATGTCGTCCAGCACGGCATGATGACCGGCTGTGCTGCTCCGACTGGCCTACCTCGGTGTGACCAACGCGTTCGCCTTGCTGCGCCTGCTGCCCATGAGCGACTGGGACAAGGACACGGAAATCCTGGCGTTACGGCACCAGATCACGGTTTGGAACGCCAACTGGGTAACGCCCGTCCACGGTTCTCCCCCGACGACCGAGCGTTCCTCGCGGCACTGCTGCACCGACTTCCGGTCGATGCGCTTCATCGGCTCCGTCTGCTGGTGCGCCCGGAGACAGTGCTTCAATGGCACCAGGACTTCATCACACGCCGCCACGCGATCAGATCCCGCCCCAACCGGCTCGGCCGTCCACGGACCATCCGCTCGATCCGGCTCCTGGTGCTGCGCCTGGCACGGGAGAATCCCGCCTGGGGCTACCGCCGGATCCACGGCGAACTCCTCGTGCTCGGCATCAAGGTCGCAGCCTCCACCGTCTGGCAGATCCTCAAAGACGCCGGAATCGACCCGGCGCCCCAGCGCACCACGACGACCTGGTCGGCTTGTCGGTCTCCTCGCCGCGCAGGACGCGCCTGGCGTGGGCGATCTTGGCGGGGTCGGTGAGCCGGATGACGAACTTGTCCCTGCTGTAGTCGGTGAACTCGAACTCGGCCACCTCCGCCACGGCGGCCCGCGGCGCGGCCGACTGGTCGTCGGCGTGCGCGGGCGCCGCGATCAGGACGGGCAACAGGTATCGCCGCGGTCGCGGCCAGCGCTACCGAGAGAGCTCCCGATCTTCATTGTTGTAGGACCCGCGTTGGTCCGGGCGTCCAAGCGCCAGCAGGGTGACCGGCGATCCGCTCAGCTTCACCGATGCCGACCGCACGTCATCCAGGCGGTGCTGCGCGCTTGACTGCTCTGGCCCCGTACCAGCTCCGGCCAGCTCATCTGGCCAGGGCGCTTCGGCGGTCGAACCGTGCGCCGCGCCGAGAGCCATTCCCACTAAGCCACCCCAGACAACCGCACCGCTGACGACCGGCTCGGTGAGAAGCGCGGTGTCCTCGTGTGGCGCATACACGCCAGTGCCCTCAGCAGCATCACAATCGCAGAATTGACCCGCCGGAAGATCTGGAACAAGGCGTTTCCAAGCGACTTCAGCGGGTACATGACGGCGTGCTGACCACTGTGTTCCGCTGGCTCGCCCGCGCACGCCACGCCCGTGCTGTTCATCCGCGAGGTGTGCATATGACTGGTAAGATCCGCGGTGCCCCGCCATTTCCCGCCTCGGCGACCGTCCTCGCCCGGCTGTCCAAAGGCGTCGGCACCGGCCGAGGCCGACCGGACGTGCTCGGCCTCGCACTACGTATACCGACCGAGTCGGGTGCCTGGGACCTGCTGTTGTCTACAACGGGCACAGGCAAGTGGACACGGTTCATACCGATGATCGCGCGGCGCTGGCGTGACGCCAGGCTCAGTACGCTGACGCCCTACCGCTACGACGGGGAGCTGGTGTGGTTCATGGCACTTCCCGGCGCGGGCGAGCCACCTGCGCAGTTCACCCTCCACGCATCCGGCAGGGACGCCGCGTGGCACGAGGTCGCCGAAGTCGTACTTCACTCCCACGACAGCGACATGACAACGGCCTTTGACCCAGTGCACAACCTGCCGCCTGAGTTGCGACTCGCGCCTGACTGGCTCGCGAAGCTGCGCCAGCAGGCATACGTGGGCAGCCGGCGCGGCCGCGGCGAGTCACGACTCGGCTAAAGCTGATCCTCACCCCGTTTGACGGAGTCGGGTTACTGGAGTTCACGCTACTGGAGCGATCCTGGCGTGTTGCAGTTCGTACTCGATCGGGGTGAGCATCCCGAGTGCGGTATGGCGTCGGCGTCGGTTGTGGAACATCTCGAGGTACTCGAACAGGGCGTTGGCCAACTCGATACGGGTGCGCCAACGCCGGCGGTCGAGCAGTTCGGTCCGCACAAGTCCCCAGAACGATTCGATCATGGCATTGTCATAGCAGTCGCCGATCGATCCCATCGACGGTAGCAGTCCGGATTCCCTGGCACGCTTGGTGAAAGTCCATGACGTGAACTGGACTCCGTGGTCGGAGTGGATCACCGTGTTCGACAGCGGGGACCGGTTCAAGACCGCCATGCCGAGCGCGTTGGTCGCCAGGGCGGCGGTCTGGCTGGAGTCGATCGACCATCCCACGACGCGTCGGGAGTGCACGTCGAGCACGACCGCGCAGTACACCTTGCCTTCGCGAGTGGGGTGTTCGGTGGTGTCGGTGACCCACAGTTGATTCGGTGCGCTGCGGGCGAAGTCGCGGTCGACCAGGTCCACCGCGGTGGGTGTGTCGTGTCGCGGGGGCGGCCTGCGGCGGTTGGGCAGTCCCTTGATTCCGTTGCGGCGCATGAGAAGCCCGACGGTGTTGTGCCGATGACGATCCCTCTGCCGAGGGTGAGTTCGGCGTGCACCCGCGGGGCGCCGTAGACCTGGAACGACTCGACGTGGATCTCGCGGATCAGATCGGTCAACCATGCCTGACGAATCGCCCGCGGTGAGGGCGCGCGGTCTCGCCAGTCGTAGTAGCCGGACGCGGACACCCCGAGGACGCGGCAGGCCACCTGGACCGATCCTCCTTCCGAGGCGATCACCGTGACCGCCTCGTACCGTCTTTTGGGGTGCTGCTCTTCTTGAGGAGCTCGGCAGCTCGGCGGTGGACGGCGACTTCGGCCTCGAGTTCGGCGATCCGTCGACGTGCGGAGAGCAGTTCGGCGTTGTCGGCGCTGGTCGTCCCGGACAGCTGCCCGGTGTCAACGAGCTCCTGGCGGCGCCAGGTGTAAATGGTCTGATCGCTGATATCGAGATCCGCCGCGACCTGGGCGACACGGCGACCGGACGCGACCAGGTCGAGCACCTTGCGCCGAAACTCAGGTGCGTACCTCTTGGGCATCGTGGGCTGTCCTCCGAGCTACTGAGATGAACGATCATCCAGTAACCCGACTCCGAACAACCAGGTGAGGATCAACCAAGGAAATTCCAGGTGAGCCACCCACGGCACAACGTCCGCTCATATCGCTGAGCACGCGGGCCGACCACAGCCAAGACACCACTGGCGCCCCTGGGGAGCACGGAGTGGGAGCAGATTGGGAGCAACTCCGTGCGTTCAACGTGCCGAAACGGTCCTCAATGGACCTGAACGGAACCGCGCCAACCTGCAGGAGTATTGTTTCCGCAGGTCAGCGCGGTCTCAGAGCCATAGTTCACACCGAAGAGGTCACTGGTTCGATCCCAGTATCGCCCACAGTGTGTTTTACCAGGTCAAATAGCCTGCCGACGATCTTCGTTGGCAGGCTATTTGCGTTGCGTGGGAGCAATTGGGGAGCAGGAGTCCTCCCCCAACTCGCGAGATCTATGAAAAGTCTCGTGACCTAGATTCGCGAATCCCCAGGTCAACGAGTCGCGGCCCACTGAGTCGCCGGTGACCTCTTCACCACCACCTAAGCGCTCATTGCAAGCAGCGGTCGCTCGATGTGCGCCTTCGCCTCAATCGTCGAGGTGGACCCTTCCTGCTGAACCGCCTCCGGCTGCCGCCCAGCCCGGATGCCGCCGGTGCGCGCTTCGGGGTGTAGCTGATGCACGTTCATCACCTCGCGTGAGCTGATCGCCCTACCAACAGCTCTCTGACCATCTCCGCCAATGCTGGACTCTTGCCGTTGGTGGAGAGCTTCTGGAGCCGCTTTTGCCGAACCTCGTCGTTGGTTGCTCCGGCGGCTCGTGTCACTCGAGGCGGCGGTCTCGCGCTTGCGTTGACGATGAGCGGTTCTGCCAAGGTTGGCATCATGCGTGCGTTGGACCGGCTGGGGTCGCCTGCCCTGATGCCCTTGTGGAAGGCCGTGCACGACCGGATGTCGTCTGGACGTCAGGTCAGCCGGGTGAAGGCCGGCCCTCTCGACGACGAGCAGCGGTCGGCTGTGGCCGATCTGCTGGGAACTGATCGCCTGCCGGGCGAGTACGCGACGGTGTCGATGGCCGCGCTCGACGAGTTGCTGATGTCCGCAGTGGGTGCCGGCGCGCGCGAGGTTGTCGTGGCCCTGCTGGGACCGCTGGACGACCGGGCCGGCCAGCGGGCGCTGGCCGATGCCTCCCGCTCCGAGCTGTGGGCGTGGCTGGACAGCCATGTCGTGGTCACCAGCCAACCGGCCTTGAAGGGGTGGGTGGACTCCGTTCGGCGGGCAGGGCTCATCGCCGGTTCTGTCGAGCGCACCAGGAGGGAACTCGATCGTGCCTTGAGAATCCTCGCCGCATTGCCCGCGGCGGGCGTGCCTCTGCCAGTGCTTGCGGAGAACCTGCTCGGTGATCCGCACGCCCTGGACGAGGGAACGCGGGGCGCGGGGCTGGTGTTGCGGGCGCTGGCGGAGTTGCACGACGTGGAGCTGCCGAAGAACGCTCAGGAGCGTCGGGCGCTGTGGGAGAGCGCCGGGGTGGTCGAGGACGAACTGTCGTCGGTCGTCTTGGCCGCCGGACTGCGGTTGAGCGGTGTCGGCGGCCAAGTCCTGCGGGTGTGCGCGGACGAGGGGCACGTCGCGGCCCTGACGTTGGCACAGGTGCGGGCCACCTCGTTCGTCGGCTCGCCACAGGAGGTGTGGGTCTTCGAGAACCCGAGCGTGCTCGCGGTGGCGGTCGCCCGGCTCGGGCCCTCGTGCCCGCCGATGGTGTGCACGTCGGGGTGGCCCAACAGCGCGGTGATCGCCCTGCTGCGCGGGCTGGCCACGGAAGGATCCACGCTGCGCTACCACGGTGACTTCGACGGTGAGGGCGTGCGGATCGCCGCGCACGTGATCGCCCGCACGGGCGCCACGCCCTGGCGCATGGCAACTGAGGACTACCTGCGGGCGTTGGGTGACGGCACGCCGGTGGGACGGATCACCGAGGCGCCCTGGGACGACGGGCTGGCCAACGCGATGCGCGAGCACGGGTCGGCGGTTCCGGAGGAACGGGTCACTGGTCGCTTGCTGGACGAGATCCAGGAACGCGGGCGGGTTGTCGGTGGTCTGCCGTAACGTGCTCGACTGAGGGGAGGGAAAGCCTTGGCTGCCATGCGCGTGCCATCGGAGATGTTCCGGTTCACCACGGGCGAGCGGGCGGAGCTGTACGTCGCGATCCTGCACGCGTTCGGCGAGGCCAACGAACGGCTTGAGACCGCTCTCGGGCTGGACGACGTGCGGTCGAGACTTCGCTCTGTCGGTTGGCTCGACCCCCTCGACGATCAGGACCTCGTCGACGCTCTGGGCAGCCTGCGCGGCTGGGGGCTGCTCGACGTCACCCAGAACCACGCCGAGAACTATCGAACCGCCGACGAGTACGAGCGGCGCAACATCCAGTACTCGCTGACCAGACGAGGTGAGGCCGCACTGGCCGGGGTGGTGCACGCGATGGGCGTGCTGGCCTCGACCGGAGCACTCCAGACCGCCGTGCTCGACGCGATCGCGGACCGGCTCGCTGAACTGGCCGCGCACCTCAGTGATCCCGCCTCGCCGGATCGCCGGGTCTTCAGCACGCTGGTCGAACTCGAAGGTCATCTGGAAGCCCTGCGGGGCAATACAAAGCAGTTCAACGGCGAACTCCAGCGCCTGCTGCGCACCGAGGGCGCGGACCAGGACACCTTCCGCGAGGTCAAAGCGGCGACCGTGGCCTACCTCCAGGAGTTCACCACGAACCTGGAGCAGCGCACGCACGCGATCGCCAATCGGATCGCCGTGGTCGAGGGCTACGGCTTGCCTCTGCTGCACCACCGGGCGTTGCTCGGCGCCGAGCTCCCGCCCACCCAGAGCGAAGGCGCGGACGTGGCGTGGCTTGAGCTGCGCCGGGCCAGGTGGGAGGGGTTGCGGGCGTGGTTCCTCCCGGTGGACGACAGCACACCGCGTGCCGAGCAGCTGTTCGCGGTCGCTCGACGCGCGATCATCGCGTTGTTGCAGGTCCTGGATCGGATCACCGAGTCCCGGCGCCGGTCGACCAGTGCGGCGGCAGACTTCCGCGAGCTGGCCCGCTGGTTCGCCGCGGCGCCGTCGGAGGAAGACCTGCACCTGTTGTGGGCCACGGCTTTCGGCCTCGGTTCGGCCCGGCACGCCCACCTCGCGCACGCCGATCCCGAACTGGTCAGCTCGTCCGCCGGCTGGTCCGAGGCACCGCCCGTGGAGGTGTCCGCGCTCCTGCGCAGTGCGGGCCGGACGGAGCGGTTCAGCCGCACAGGGCGAGTGCGCGACGTGGCGGAGGTCAAGGCGGTGCGTGCCGAACGGGCTCGCGCTGAGCGGGCCGCGCTGAAAGCCGCCTGGGACCGGCTGGACACCGGCGGCGGCATCCGGCTCTCCCGTTTCGAGCAACTGGAGCACGAGGTGCTCGAACGACTGCTGGAGTTGCTCGGGCGAGCCTTGGCCACAGCACCGGACCAGCACGGGGTTCACCGTGCCACCACAGGCGACGGACGGGTGGAGATTTTACTGACTCCACCGCGGGAGCACCGGGAGCACGCCGTGATCGAGAGCCCGCGCGGGGTGTTCATCAGCCCGGACTACGACGTCGAGATCCGCACACCGGGTGGCCGCACGACACGGCCCCGGGAAGCTGAGGCCGGATGAGCAACCTGGCGAACCAACTGGTCATCGCCGAGCGCGACGAGGTCGCGCGGGCGATCCGCCTGCTCCTCGCGGCACCGCTGATCAGCGCCAGGACCGCACCGGAGACCTTCGACCTCGTGCGCAGGCGGCGGGACCCGGTCGAGAAGTGGTTCGACTACTACTGCGGGTGGTCGCTCGTGGTCGAGCCACGCCTGGGATACGCGCGGCTGGCCAAGGTCGGGCTCGCCACCGATCCCACCCGTCCGGCACGACGGCACCGTGCTGGACGTGCCCCGTTCGACCGCCGCCGGTACACGCTGATGTGCGTGGTGGCCGCCGAACTGCTGGCGATTCCGGTCACCACCATCGGGCTGTTGGCGGACCGCGTCGCACAGGCCTGTGCTGCGGACCCGGCCGTGCCGCGGTTCGACACGTCCAGTCGTGCCGAGCGGATGGCGTTCGTCGACGCGCTGCGCCTGCTGGAATCGTTCGGCGCGGTCGAGGTGGTGGACGGCGCCACCGACGCGTACGTGGACTCCGCCGCGGCGAAGGTTCTCTACCGGGTGGATGCCACGCTGCTCATGCGCCTGCCGGCGGCCCCGGTCGGCGCCTCGCAGGTGGCGGTGCCCGCCGACGAGATCCCGTTGCGCTTTCCGGAGCTGCTGACCAGGCTGTCCCGCGAACGGCGTTACGGCGACACCGACGACGAGGTGTCCGACGTGCGGCGCAACCTGCGGCTGCGGCACTCGGTGTTCCGCAGGCTGGTCGAGGATCCGGTCGTGCACCGCGACGAGCTGACGCCCGCGGAACTCGCCTACCTGGAATCTCCGACCGGTGGCCAGCTCCTGCGCCGGGCCGCGGACCAGGCGGGCTTCCTGGTGGAGGAACGTGCCGAGGGTTTCATGCTGGTCGATCCGGACGGTCTGGCCACCGACAGCCGGTTCCCGGACGACTCGAGCAACGCCAAGGTCGCCGCCCTGCTGCTCCTGGACGGGATCGCGTCCGCGCCCGGACCGGTCGCCGTTGAACAACTGCGCGGCGAGGCCGACGCGCTGCTGAGCCGATTTTCGAAGTGGGCCAAGGGTTATCGCGGCGAGAACGGTTCCGGCCGACTGGTCACCGACGCACTGGACGTGCTGGTCGCGTTCGGTCTCGTCCGGGTCAGCGGTGGAGTCGTGCGAGCCCGTCCCGCAGCCGCCCGCTACGCGGTGACCCGAACCAGCGCCGACGACGTCGAGGACGAGCCATGACGGTGACCGAACTGCCGAGCGCCATTGCCGTCTCAAGCACGGAGCGCGGGGCGGTGGCCAGGTGGACACCGGAACGCGCCGGGATCCTGAACGTGTGGCGCTACTACGACGAGGTCTTCACGTTCCACAAAGGACGGTTGCTGCTACGCGGTCCCAACGGCACCGGCAAGTCGAAGGCGCTGGAACTGCTCCTGCCATTCTTGTTCGACGCGAACCTGCGCGCCAACCGGCTCTCCACGTTCGGCACGTCCGAGCGCACCATGCACTGGAACCTGATGGGAGACGGCGCCTCCGGTACCACCAGGGTCGGCTACGTGTGGCTCGAGTTCCGCTTCCCCGGTGCGAGTGGCTCGCCGGACAGGTGGTTCTCCTGCGGCGCACGGCTGGCCGCGACCAAGCACACCACCACCGTGCACCCGGACTACTTCACCACCGACCTCCGCATCGGCGTACCGAATGGCCTCTCGCTCACCGACCAGCACGGCGCACCCCTCACCACCAAGGCGCTGGAAACCGCGCTCGGCGAGCAGGGGGTCCTCCACCAGAACGCCGCGGACTATCGCGCCACCGTGCGCTCGACCCTGTTCCCCGGTTTGAGCGAACAGCGCTACGACGCACTCATCACAGCCCTGCTCCAGCTCCGCACGCCCAAGCTCTCGCAGCGGCTCGACCCCGTGCTGCTGTCCACGCTGCTGTCCAAGGCTCTGCCGCCGCTCGGCGAGGCGGAGATCAGCGATCTGGCCGAAGGCTTCGAACGCCTGGACCGGCAACGTGAACAGCTCAACCGCATGGACGCGGAAGTGGAAGCAGCGCAGCGCCTCAGTGCAAGGCAACGCGCGTACGCCCAGCGAGTGCTGCGCGCCGCCGCGGCGAAGCTGATTTCCGCGACGACCGAGCTCGGGAACCTGGCGGAGGCCGCGAAACTCTCGGCCGAGGAGCACGAACGTGCGGCGCGGCGCAAGGAAGAAGCCGAAGAGCTCGAGGATCAGCTGGAACGGCGGATCATCGAAACCGACGGCCGTGTCCAAGGCCTGATCGGCAGTGAGGCGTACCGCAAGGGTGAACAGCTCGACCGGCTGCGAACCCAGGTCCGCCAGGCGCGTGCGGCCGCCACGACGAGGCGCGCCGACGCGACCCGCCATCGCGAGGCCGCCCAGGCCGATGTGGAGGCTGCGGACACCGCCGCCAGACACGCGGAGACACGGGCCGGAACCACAGCGGCGCTGGCCGAAGTCGCCTCGGCCGACGCCGGCCGCGTCGGGCTGGGTTCCGTCCACACGGAGATCACCCGAACCCTCGCCGATCCCTCGCGGTCGCGGGCCTTGCTGCGCGCCGCGGTGCAGGCACGGGGCGAACAGGTGGAAGCCGTGCGGGCCGCGTTGAGCGAGCACGGGGTCGCCGTCGCAGGCAGGGAGGAGGCGGAGCAGGCACTCGACGAGGCCAGGGAAGCACTCGCTGAGGCCGCCGAACGGCGCGCAGAGCTGAGCGACCGCCGGGACGTCGCGCTCACGGCGCTGCAAGCCGCCATCGTGACCTGGGCGGAGGGCTGCCGCGAGCTCACCTTCCCCGAGCCCGGCGCGCTGGCTGGCCACGCCGCGTCGGAGACCGCTTTGCTGACCCAGGTCGACGCCGTCGCGAGCCGCGTGCTGGACGCCGTCACCAGGGAGGAGACCCTGGTCGAAACGGCGCGGGACGACGCCGAACGTGAACGTGGCGCACTGCGCGAGGAGGTCCGCCGGCTACTGGCCGAACAGGACCTGCCTCCCCTGCCGCCACACACCCGCACCACCGACCGCGCGACGATGAACGGCGCGCCGCTGTGGCGGCTGGTCCGCTTCGCCGACGCGGTGCCCGAAGACGTCCGTGCGTCGGTGGAGGCCGCACTCCACGCGTCAGGCCTGTTGGACGCCTGGGTCGGCCACGACGGCGCGATCACCGGGCACGACACGTTCGCCGTGCCCGGCTCCGTACCCGCGGCGGCGGGCCGGTCGCTCGCCGAAGTCCTCGTGCCCGAGTCGGACACGCCCGTGGCCACCGACGTCGTCACCCGCCTGCTGGGCGAGGTGGCCTACGGGGACCACCCACCAGAGGGGCACCCTGCGGCGATCGGCGCCGATGGCGGCTGGCGCCTGGGCACCCTGCGCGGCACGTGGCAGAAGGACGAGGCCGCGCACATCGGCGCGCTCGCCCGGCAGCGTGCCAGGGAGCGCCGGTTGGCCGAACTGCGCGAGCGGATCACCACGTCGGAGGAGCTGATCGAGGCGCACACCGCCGCGCTCCGTTGGCTTGCGTCACGCAGGTCGGCCGTCCAAGCGGACCGTGACGCGCGGCCCAGCCACGCCGACGCGGACGCGGCCCTGGAAGCACTCACCAGGGCGGAGGCGGCGGTCTCCACGGCCGACGGTGTGGTCCGGCGCTCGCTGGAAACGCTGTCGAAGCGCGAGCAGCGCGTGGACCGCGCCCTGCGCGAGCTGACTGCGGCCGCGGCCGAACACGGCCTGCCCACGGAGCGAAAGGCGCTCAACGCCGTTGCGGATGCCGTGAACGCCTTCCGCGCCGCCGCTGACGCGTGGATCGACGAGCACGCCAGCCTGGTCGCGACGCGTCGCGAAGCCGACCGAACCGCCGAGCAGGCACAGCGCTCCCGGCTCGCCGCCGAGCAGCGAGAGGACGAGGCAGATGAAGCCGAAGCCGTCGCCAGCAGACTCGACAGTGAGCTGGACGCCGTCGAGGGCACGATCGGCGTCGACTACCGGAGCGTGCTCGACGAGCTCAGTGCGCTGCGGGTCGAGCTCGACGGCCTCAAGCAGCGAGCGAGCAGGACACGCAAGGAGATCAACGGCCTGGCCGAGCGGCTGGGCGAGCTGACCACCCGGCGCGCCACCGACGCGGAGGTTCGCGACAGCGCCATCGGCGTTCGCGACCAGGCGGCAGCTCGCTTCCGCCACCTGGCGAACGGCAGCTTCCCCGCGGACAGCGGCTTGCCCGACCTTGCCGCGTTCACCGAGGCACTCACGACGTCCACCGGTGTCAGGGCGACTCTCGACGCGGCGAGGACGGTCGCGGCCTCGTGGCCGACGCTCCCCCACTCACCGAAGAACATCGGCGATGCCGCACACCGGCTGGCCGAGGAGGTGCACGCGTCCCGCGAGGTGCTCGGCGGTCGCGCCGACCTCGAACTCGACTCGGACGAGGACGTCCAGGTCTTCTCCGCAATGGTGGACGGGATGCGCATCGGTGCGTCGGCGCTGTTCGACCGGCTCCGATCCGACGCCGAGCGCAGCCGGGAGGACATCACCGCACAAGAACGCGAACTGTTCGACCGAACCCTCACCGGCGACACCCGCCGTCACCTCGCCGCCCGAATTCGGCAGGCGCACGAGCTGGTCGACGGCATGAACGCCCGGTTGGAACGCGTGCGCACGGCGTCCAAGGTGGCGGTGCGGCTGGTGTGGGAAGTCTCGCCGGACCTGCCGGCCGGCACGAAGGCGGCACGCGACCTCCTGCTCAAGGATCCGGTGCGGTTGAGCGAGGCCGATCGCGAGTCGCTGCACCGATTCTTCCGCGAGCGCGTCGAGCAGGCCAAGGCCGATGAGTCCGCCGCAGGCTGGGAACAGCAACTGGGTCAGGTGTTCGACTACACCGCCTGGCACCGGTTCGTGGTGAAACTCGACCGCATGAACGGCACGGGCTGGCAGCCGTTGACCAAGAAACTTCACGGAGCGCTGTCCGGAGGTGAGAAGGCGATCGCGCTGCACCTACCCCTGTTCGCCGCCGTGGCAGCCCACTATCAGGCAGTCGCCCGCGCACCGCGGGTCATCCTGCTGGACGAGGTCTTCGTCGGCGTCGACACGGTCAACCGCGGCCAGGTCTTCGAGTTGCTGTCCGCACTGGACCTGGACCTCGTGCTCACCTCCGACCACGAGTGGTGCACCTACCGTGAACTGGACGGCATCGCGATCCACCAGCTGATCACGGGTGGCGACGGAGAAGAGGCCGTGACCACCGCCCGCTTCGTGTGGAACGGGACCGAGATACTCGACGAGAAGGAAGAGGAAGACGGCTGAAGTCCCCAGGTCGACTCTTCCTCTTGCGTCAGAACGGTCCTCAACGAACCTGAACGGAACCACGCCAGCCCGCAGAAGTCGCGTTTCTGCAGGTCAGCGCGATCTCATCGCCATAGTTCACACCGAAGAGGTCACTGGTTCGATCCCAGTATCGCCCATATAACCGGGGCCTCGGTGCAAAAAGTAGTGCTAAACCGGCGTCGTTCCACGTCAGACCAGCATGTGCGTGCTGAAAACTGCATCCGCGCAGGTTGAGCGGCATGACGGTACTCGTGGATGACTCCGCCGAGACGGTCCTGTCGATCTATGGCGAGGCGTTCGATCTCGTCGGGGTACGAGAGGCTGGCGACGGGCTCTCAAGGGTGCTGCGGCGGCGAGTGATCGGTGGGTCTGGTTCCAGATCAGCGTGCGGTCCAGCAGTTCGGCGCGGAGTGTCTTGACCCAGCGTTCGATGATGGAGTTCATGCGGGGCATCCGAACACCGGTCAGTACCGAGCACGGCCGCGATCATGCCGGACGAAGACCGGCGACACCTCGATGCCTACTTAACTGCACGGACGTACTTCTCGGCACGTACAAAGTCTGGTTCCGTGGCGCAGCTCGTGGTCACTTTGAGGGAACGTCAGCACTCGGAAGCCTGGGCGGTGAGGTCGCTGAGTCGGCTGACGGCCTCGGCGAGTTCATAACCGATCTTCAGTCGGGTCCACAGATGTTGCAGAGCGAGGGACAGGTCCGAGGCCGCGTGATGCCTTCCGATCGTCCATTGTGGAGTGAACGTCGCCGCTGTGCGCGCCCAGGCTCGCGAGCAGGTGCAGCGCGTCCTCGGCGGGGCTGCCGGGGGCCGCGGACAGCACCAGCAGCTCCATGCCTGACTCGTCCGGTAGCGCGAAGTTCTCCTGGTGCAGTTCCAGCAGTCCGGCCAGCGGGTGCCGATACGCCTTGCGTCCATGTGCCCTGGCGCGCACGTCCGCGCGGGCCCAGAGGCGGCGGAAGCGCTCGCTGCCCATCGCCAGCTCGCCGATGAGCGAGGCCAGGCGGGGGTCCTCCGGATACTTGCCCGCGGCCAGGCGCAGGTGTCCGACCACGTCGAGGGTGCAGTTCTCCCAGTCCGCGTAGAGGCCGCGCTCGGCCTCCTCGAGGAAGATGTGCCTGGCGGTGTTCAGGCCAGGTATCGGCCGGCCGTAGAGGAGTCCGGCGAGACGGTTCCCGGCGAGCACGTCCAGGCGGTGATCCATGATCAGCGCGGGTGCGTCGGTGACCAGGTCGAGGACGCGCAGCAGCTCCGGCCGGACCCGCCCGCCCGGCGCCTTCGCTCTGCGGCGCCGCTGCCGGGAGAGCCGGTAGAGGTGCCCGCGTTCGGTCTCGTCGAGGCCGAGGACGCGGGCGAGAGCATCGAGGACCTGTTCGGAGGGCTGGGTCGCGCGGCCCTGCTCCAGGCGTACGTAGTAGTCGACGCTGACTCCGGACAGATGTGCGACCTCTTCGCGGCGTAGCCCTTCGACGCGGCGGTGCCTGTCGGTGGGAATGCCGACGGCCGCCGGGTCGACCCGGGAACGCCTGGTTCGCAGGAAGCCCGCAAGATCGTCCACACCCTCAGTATGGCCTCGGTGGTGCCGGTGAAGGTGGTCCTGCCGGTACCAGGAAGTCCCGTCCGATGGAAGAAGCGCCCCTGAACGCCGGGCGGCGCGGCACCCAGGATCGAGGGCACCCGATCCGAAGGAGTTCCCATGAAGACGCTGATCGTCTACGCCCATCCGGAGCCGAAGTCGCTCAACGGCTCGCTGAAGGATCTCGCGGTGTCCACATTGGAGATCGCCGGGCACGAGGTGCGGGTGAGCGATCTGTACGCGATGAACTGGAAGGCGGTC
Source organism: Lentzea sp. NPDC051208 (assembly GCF_040682435.1). Lineage (NCBI taxonomy): Bacteria > Bacillati > Actinomycetota > Actinomycetes > Pseudonocardiales > Pseudonocardiaceae > Lentzea > Lentzea sp. NPDC051208. Next base: position 279,505 of record NZ_JBFBAW010000002.1, read on the forward strand.
GTGGACGCCGCGGACTACGGTCCCGATGCCTCAAGTCCGCTGAAGGTCGCCCTGGACTCCGGCCGGGCGTTCGACGCGGGGACGCTCACCCCGGACGTCCTCGCCGAGCAGCAGAAGCTGCTGTGGGCCGACACGATCATCTTCCAGTTCCCGCTGTGGTGGTACACGATGCCCGCGATCCTGAAAGGCTGGGTCGACCGGGTGTTCACCTACCACTTCGCGTACGGCGTCGGCGAGCACAGCGACACCAGCTACGGCGAGCGCTTCGGCGAGGGCACCCTCGCGGGCAGGAAGGCTCTGCTGTCGGTGACCGCCGGTGGTCCGGAGTCGCATTACGCCGCTCGCGGGATCAACGGCCCCATCGACGATCTGCTGTTCCCGATCCACCACGGCATCCTCTACTACCCCGGCATCGAGGCGCTGCCGCCGTTCGTGCTGTACGGAGCCGACCGGATGACCGGCGAGGACTACGCGGACGTCGCCAAGGCCTGGGAGCAGCGCCTGCTCACCCTCGAGTCGACCGAGCCGATCGCATTCCGGCGGCAGAACTTCGGTGACTACGAGATCCCCTCGCTGCAGCTCAAGGAGGGACTGGAGCCCGCGGGTCGCACGGGTTTCGGGCTACACGTGCGCGGCTGACCGCTGGCCACGTAGCGAGAGTTCCGAACCCCGGATCGGCGTCGGGTCACGATGCGCGATGAGGGTCGCCAGGGACAACGTGCGCGCCCACCTCCCCGACGCACTCGACCTCGCCGCCTGACTGTCACAACGGGTTGGTCACGGCGTGAACCGCAAGCGTATTGGTGCACTCTGAGCAACCATGCGACTTTTCGTGCTGGCACGCTGGCTGCTCACCGTGCTCACCCTGCTCGGGGCGGTGTTGGTCGGGCCGGGCGTGGCGAACGCCTGTGCGTGCGGAGCGGCGATCGCCGACGATTTGACGCCGGTGCGGGAGACCGCGCTGGTCGAGCTGGACGGCCCGACCGAGCACGTCACGGTGAACATCACCGCCGACACCACGTCGGACTCGGTGGCGTTCCTCATGCCGGTGCCGAGCCGCGCCGAGTTCGCCATCGCCGACGCTGCGTTGTTCACCGAATTGGACGAAGTGAGCCGGCCCAGGGTCGAGTACCGCGAGAAAAAGATCGACGGCAACGGAGCCGGTGGTGTCGAGGCACCGGGCGGCGAGGTCACGGTCGTCGACCACGTCGAGGTCGGGCCCTACGAACTGGCCCAGCTGACCGGCACCGACGACCGCGCGGTCAGCGACTGGCTCACCGCCAAGGACTTCGTCCTGCCCCCTGACCTCGCCACGCACCTCGGCCCGTACCTGGCCGAGGGCTGGCTGGTCATCGCGGTGCACCTGCGGCCGGAGGCGGCGGAGGAGACCTTCGACGACGGGTTGCCGCCGATGCGGATCAGCTTCGCCACCGACGAGCCGGTCTACCCGATGCGGTTGTCGGCCGCCGCCAAGCGCAGCCAACCGCTGCGGCTGTACGTGCTCGCCGACCACAGGATGGACGTCACCGACCCCACCCCCGGCGACAGCGAGCCCGACCTGACCTTCGCCGGCTGGCTGACGCCCGACGAACTCGACGAGCATCCGGAGCTGGCGAAGCTGGTGACCGAGCGCCGGTTCCTGACCCGCTACGACGCGCGGGTCGACCCGGAGGAGGTCACCGACGACATCCACCTCACCCAGGCGGCCGGGGACGAGACGTACCGGGCGGTGGTGGTCCAGACGCGGTACGTCCGAGGCCCGTCCACCGCCGAGGTGACACTGGTGGTGCTGGGCGGCGTTGTGCTGGCCGGGCTCGCGGCCGGGGCGGTCATCCTGGTTCGGCGGCGTCGACAACGCCGGTGAGGCCCCCGGTAGCTCACAGGTGACCGAGAGGCACGGGCACACTACGCCGGAACTTGGCGTCGTGGCGGCTCTCGGTCTTCTTACCCGCGTCGTAACCGAGGCTCGCGGTGGGAACGGTGTCGGCGCCGCGCACTGTGTGGGCCACGATCGCGGCGGTGGGTAGTGGATCCCGTCCGGCGTGGAGGCGGACCAGGTCACGCAGTACGTCGTGAACCTGTTGCCACACATCAGCTTTCGCCCAGCGGCGAAAGATGCCGCAGGGTCGTCGACCCGTTGGGGGCGAACGGTTCCGGCGAGGGATCGTCCTGACCGGACAGCTGGGGCCGAACCAGCACACCGAGACGCACCGCACTATGGCCGCCCTGACCTTGATCATGGGTCAACATCCTGATGTTCTAATGGCTCTCTTGCCCGCCGGGCAAGCCGCCGCCGATGCCAAGAGGCGCATCCTGGCCCCTGGACCGGGGACCACCAACGAGGCCTGCATGTACATCTACGGCAACAACACCTGGGTCGACAAGGTCGAGGTGTGGCTGTCGGCTACCCATGTCATGCCCCCGATCATCTACCCGGCGGACATCTGCCGGAGCAAGCTGGACGTCTGGGGTCGGTCCAATGCCTCGGGGCACTGGGAGCAGACGTTCACCCACCAGGGCTGCCACACGGGCACGCAGGGGGCGCTGTTCACCGCGGAGAAGAACCAGGCGAGGGGTTCCTTCGTGTGCAGCCGGACAACCTGGGACGGCAAGGCTCCGACGCCAACTGCATCCAGATCTGACTGCAACTACCAAGATGGCGAGCACGTCCGGAAAACTCGTCCGCGCACTCCGGGTTCGGGTCTGAAAGTGGCAGCGCGGCTTCAGTCGCGCCGCCCTCGCCACCGGCATGATTTATTCGCCCATGACCCACACCCACAGCGACTGGGTCCTGATCATCTGATCCCGTTGACCTGAACAGTGCGACGGGTAATTTTTCTATGCGGTCGGACGAGTCGGGAAGTCAATTGTGCTGCCCGGCTCGTCCGGTCTCTTGTGCCAATCAAGTGCACCAGCGGTTGTTCTGGTGTTGCCACACATCGGCGCGGCGCACCGATCCGGGTCAGAGGACGGCGAGCCGCAGGGCTCGATCTCGCAGAGGTGCTTTGTCCGCGTGCAGAAACGCGCTGCCGGCGCGAGCGGACTACCGTTCCAGGCGGTGCGGGTCTCCCGCGTCGCTGCGACGCACCAACCAGGCCTCGGTGATGTGGGCGAACATGGCCTCGGCGGCACCGTCCGGGTCCTGCGCCGCGATCCGCTCGTAGATGCGACGGTGTCCCCGGTTCGAGGCCACGCAGAGCTCGCGATCCGTTCTGCCCATGTAGCTGGCGGTGTTGACGACCTGGCTCTCCAGCGCGCGCACGACTCCCCTGGCGATCCGGTTGCCGGACGTCCGCATGATCGTGTCGTGGAAGATCCTGTCCTGCTCGCGATAGGCGATGGGGTCGTCCACCAGCTGGTCCATCAGCTCCACGAGAGCGTGCAGCTCGTCGATGGTGGTCTGGTCCGCGGTGCGCGCGGTGATCAGGACCATGTCCGACTCGAGCAGCCGGCGGGTCGCCACCAGGTCGTCGAGGACGCCCAGCGTTCCGTCTTCGGCGACGACGGCCCCGAGGACGAGTTCGTCGAGCACGTTCCACGTCGACGACGGCGTCACCAGGGTGCCCGCGCCCTGACGGACCTGCACCAAACCCTTCTCCTGGAGGACTTTCACCGCTTCGCGGATGACGGTCCTGCTCACCGAGAAGATCTCGCACAACACCGGTTCGGGCGGTAGCGACGTGCCGGAAGGATGATCGCCGCGCACGATCCGCCCGACGAGCTCGGCGGTGATCGCCCTGGCCAGGTTCGCCGGTCGGCGCACCCATGCCGGGGCGGCGAGCCCGCTCGCCGGTCGCTGGCCTGATGCCGTCATCGTTCCTCCGGTTGCGCCCCTGCCGACGCGGTGGAGCGTGCGGCGAGTGTACTGAGACATTGACGTTATACGTCATACGACTTATGTTCAGCACACTTCGTCGGGCCGCTCGCCTGCCCGGCCACCGTCTCTAGAAGTGAGCAGCAATGAAGCAGCGCACACTCTGGTCCGCCGCCCTGGTGGTGGGACTGACGCTGACAGCGGGTTGCGGGAGCGCGGCCGGGCCGGGCACCTCGTCCGGCGGTTCCACGGACGAGCTCGTGGTCTGGGACTGGAAGTCCGGTGACGCGAAAGCGGCCGCCTACGTGGAGAAGGCCAGGGCCGACTTCGCCAAGAAGCATCCCGGCGTGAAGGTCGAGTTCGTGGCTCAGCCGTTCGACCAGTACTACACGTTGCTCGGCGCGGCCATCCAGTCCGGCAAAGGGCCTGACGTCATCATGTTCAACGGTGGCGGGCAGATCCGCGACCGGGCCGACGCGCTCGCGCCGCTGGACGACCACGTCGCGGACGACAGGAAGCGGCTGGCCGGCTGGGACGCGTTCACCAAGGGCGGCAAGGTCTACGCGGCGCCGGTGACCCTGCAGGGGCATCCGATCTACTACAACAAGGACCTCTACCAGAAGGCCGGCCTCGACGCTCCCGCCAAGACCTGGGACGGCTTCGTCAAGGACTGCGGCGTCATCTCCCAGAAGACCGGCGCGAAGTGCTTCGCGCTGGGCAACAAGGAGGGCATCGGCATCCAGTTCTTCCTGTCCGCCACGGGATCGGCGGTGCTGACCCCGCAGGAGTACGACGACTGGATCACCGGCAAGCGGAACTGGTCCTCACCGGACGTCAAGCGGATCTTCGAACTGTGGAAGCAGGCCGGGGACTCAGGTCTGAACACCGACGGCGCCAACTCCACCCCGATGTTCAACGACGCGTTCGCGGCCTTCAACTCCGGCAAGGCGGCCAACGTCATCGGCCTGATGTCGGACGTGGGGCACTGGAAGGACTTCGCCGAGTTCCTCACCCCGGAGAAGGTCGGTGTCGTGGTGGCACCCTCGGTCAACTCGGCGGCGAATCCGAGCCTGCCCTTCGACGGCGGCATCGGCTACGCGATCGCCAAGTGGACGAAGGATCCGAAGGTGGCCTCGGACCTGGTGCGTTCCTTGACCTCGACCGACGCGCTCAAGGCGTTCTACGACAACGGCGGCGCGATCGCGTCCGACACCACGATCGACACCGCCGCCGGAGGTCCGGCCGTCAAGACGATCGTGTCCGAGGTCAAGAACGGCAAGCCCGCCCTGCACGTCGCGCTGTCGTCCAAGACGATCGACCTCATGGGACGCCTCTCCCAGCAGTTGCTCAGCGGCTCGATCACGGTGGACGAGGTGCTGCAGCAACTGGCCGCCTCCGACAAGACGGGCTGACACGGGTGTCCGCACACTCTCTGTCCTCGGTGGACCGGGCCGGGTCCACCGAGGGGTCCGTCGGCAGTCCGCCGGCGCCCCGGCCTGCCACCGCTGCGGCGCGGCGCAACCGGAGGGGCTCACGAGCGGAGCGCCTGGCACCACTGGTCTTCCTGGCACCGGCGGTACTGATCCTCGTCGGCCTGCGCCTGTGGCCGCTGGTGCTCGGCATCAACTTCTCCTTCACCGGTGACGGCGACCGCAACGGCCTGGTGGTCGGCTTCGACAACTACCTGACCCTGCTCGGCGATCCGCTCTTCCGCACCGCGTTGCGCAACGTCGGCCTGCTGGTCCTGCTGCTCCCGGTCGCGGTGGCGATCCCCGGCCTGCTCGCGACCTTCATCTACCTGAAGGTGCCGGGACACCGCGTGTACCGCGGCGTCTACTTCTTCCCGGCCGTGCTCTCCCCCGTGATCGTCGGCGCGATCTTCACACTGCTGCTGGCCTTCGACGGTCCGCTCAACGTGCTGCTCGGCGGCTTGGGCATCGGGCCGGTCGACTGGCTCGGCGATCCCGACGTGGCGATCTTCGCGGTCGTCGGGGTGCACGTCTGGGCGACGTTCGGCATGGCGCTGGTCGTTTTCCTGGCCGGGTTCGCCACGCTCGACTCCTCGTTGCTGGACGCGGCCGAAGTGGACGGAGCGTCGCTGCCGCAGACCATCTGGCACGTCATCGTTCCCAGCCTGACGCGCACCATCCAGTTCGTGTTCGTCACCACGATGATCGGCATGCTGACGTCGATGTTCGGCCTCGTGTACGTGATGACCAGCGGCGGGCCGGAGGGGTCGACCTACCTGCCCGAGTACTACGTCTGGATCCAGCAGGGACAGATGAACCGACCGGCGCTCGCCTCCGCGGCGTCCACGATGCTGTTCCTGATCATGCTTGTGGTGGGACTGGCCCAGATCGCCGTCCTGCGACGCACGGGCAAGGAGGACTGATGTCCGGCACCCGGCAGACCAGATGGGTCGTCGCGATCCCCATGGCCGCCCTCGCGCTGGCCACGATCTACCCCCTGGTGTTCACCATCAACGTGGCCATGAAGACCCGGCGCGAGTACGTCCTCGACCGGTTCTCCCTGGCCGATTCCCTGAGCCTCGACAACGTCGTCAAGGCGTGGACGAGTGTCGGGATGTCGCGGTACTTCCTGAACTCGGTGGTCGTCGTGGCGTGCTCGGTCGCGCTGCTGCTGTTCCTCGGGTCGATGGCGGGCTTCGCGCTCGCCCGGCTGCGCTTCCGCGGTTCGTCCACGTTGTTCCTGGCGATCCTCGCCGCGTTGTTCGTCCCGTTCCAGGTGATCATGGTGCCGCTGGCCCGGGTCATGGCCGGCACCGGTCTCGTCGACACCTATCCCGGGCTGGTCCTCGCGTACGTGGCGCAGTTCCTGCCGTTCACGATCTTCCTGCTGACGAGCTACTACTCGACCGTGCCTCCGGAGATCATCGAAGCCGCGCGCATCGACGGGAACTCGGTGTACGGGGTCTACTGGCGGATCATGCTCCCGATCGGCGCGCCCGCGCTGTTGTCGGTCGGCGTGCTCAACGCGTTGTTCTGCTGGAACGACGTGCTCATGTCGTTGCTGATGATGCCGTCCGCGGAGCACCGCACGCTCATGGTGGGCGTCACTTCGTTGCGCGGCCAGTACTCCGACGACATCCCCACGTTCGCCTCGGGTGTGCTGATCGCCGCGGTCCCCGTCCTGGTCGTCTACCTGTTCCTGCAACGCCAGATCGCCGACGGTGTCACCGCCGGGTCCACGAAGGGCTGACATGCGCATCACTGGATACCGGACTCTCACGACGGTCCAGGACTGGGGTCGGCCGGTCGGCGACGCCAACGGCGTCTACGCCGACGGCCTCGTCCGGGTTCCGCTCGTCGTCGTGGAGACCGACGAGGGCATCACCGGCGTCGGGCTCGGCCCTCACATGGAGATCGAGAACATCTTCGCCGCCATCGAGGGCGAGGACCCGCGTTCCATCACCGCCCTCTACGACCGGATGCTGCGCCGCACGTTCAAGCCGGGCCACGCCGGCGCGGTGTTCGGCACCATCGGCGCCCTCGACACCGCGCTGTGGGACATCAAGGCCCAGGCGGCGGGAGAACCCCTGTGGCGGCTGCTCGGCGGACGCGACCGCCTCGTGCCCGCCTACGCCTCAGGACTGGACATCGCCCTGGACGACAGCGAGTTCGTCGCGGTGTACCAGGCCTACGCCGACCTCGGGCTGCGCGCGGCGAAGATCAAGGGCGGCCTCGACGTCGAGCACGACGGCTACCGGCTCGGCCTCGTGCGCGACGTCCTCGGCAAGGCCTGCCGGGGAACGCGGCCGAGCCTGATGCTCGACGTCAACGAGACCTGGACGCGCAAGCAGGCGGTCCGGTACGTGAGCGAGCTCGAACGCACCCTCGACCTGACGTGGATCGAGGAACCGGTCCGGCGCTGGGACGCGGAAGGGCACGCGGCGGTCGGCCGCGGCGTGCGTGCCTCGGTCGCCTCGGGCGAGAACCTCACCGGGCTCGAACAGCACAGGCCGCTCATCACGGCCGGAGCAGTCGACATCGTGCAGACGGCCGCGGTCTGGGGCATCACCCACTTCCTGCGCGTCGCCACCCTCGCGCACGCGCACGACCTGCCCGTCAGCCCCATCGGCACCACACCGGTCGGCCTGCTGCACGCCGCCACGTCGATCCCCAACCACCTGGTCAGCGAACTGCAGGACCTCCGGCCGCCAGTGGGCGTCCGCCCCGATCTGCACGTGGAGAACGGTGCGTTCGTGCTCGGGGACAGCCCCGGCCTGGGCGTGCGCATCGACGAAGAGGCGATCGCCGCCGCGGCGCATCTGCTCCCCCACCCGGCTTCCGGCGGCGCGCACATACGGCCGGAACGGGCAGGGCACCGCCTGCACGTGGCTGAGGTGGGCACGCAAAGCGCCAACGTCACCGCCTAGACATGTCACAGGAAACCACAATGGACAGTCCACAGCGCTACGGCATGGTGATCCGGCTGCGCCCGGAACGACGCGAGGAGTACCTGCGCCCGCACTCAGCCGTGTGGCCCGCCGTCGAACGAACGCTGCTCGACGCCAACATGCGCAACTTCACCGTCTTCCGTGAAGTGCCTGGTGCGGCGCGCGCATCATCAAGACGAGCGCACGCTGTGAGACGACGAAGATCACCGTGTCGGCGGGATCGATGCCGGGCCGTCGCAAGTGCCGGAACCGTAAGTCGTCATACGACTTCATGTCAACAGTCGTATGATGATTAGCAAGTGCTGGTTACCGGTAGTGTGTGCCCATGACCAGGGCACGAGGGAAGAACACCGGCCCACCCGGCCAGCTGCCCTCTCTTCCACGGCGGCCGGCCAGGCTCGCCCTTGCGGTGATCGAAGCCCTCACCGACCAGATCGTCTCCGGACAGTTCCCGGCAGGGTCGCAGCTGCCGCCGGAGCCCACCCTGTGCGAGATCTTCGGCGTCAGCCGGATCACCGTGCGCGAGGCCGTCAAGAGCCTGGAGGAGAAGGGGCTCGTCCTCGCCCGCCAGGGCTCGGGGACCACGGTGACCGAGCAGGACGGGTGGACGCTGCTCGACCCGATCGTGCTCGCGGCGGTCGTGCGGCACGACTCCCAGCTGACGTTGCTCGATCAACTGGTCGATGTGCGTGCCCGCCTCGAGGCACCCATGGCCGCTCAGGCGGCCCGTAACGCGAGCGCCACCGACATCGCCGAGATAGCCGCTCTCCTCGCGTTGCTCGACAGCCAGGTGGAGGAGCAGGGAAGTTTCCTCGAGACCGATGTCGCCTTCCACGACCGCATCATGCGGGCCTCCGCCAACCGGCTGTCGAGGTCGATCGTGCGCACCGTCCACGCCGAGGCGCGCAAGAGCTACCGCTACTCCGGTGCTCCGACGTCGACCGAGTGCAGGGTCACCAACGACGAACACCGCGCCGTCTTCGAGTGCATCAGGAACAGGGACGAGGCCGGCGCAGAACAGTCGATGGCACAACACATCCTGTCGGCCTGGGAGCGTCGCCGGCCGACGCACCGCTCCGACTGACCGGTTCAAGGGTGCTCGACGCGACGACGGGACGCGTCACCGTGCTGCCACGGGTCCTCCCGGCCGAGGCCGCCGACCAGGTCCTCTCGCGACGCGCGACCGGATCGTGCCGATCGGACAACCCCGCCGGGAACGCCTGCCGCGCCTCGCCCGCGGCGCTAGCCGGGTCTTGCCGACTCCGATGTTCGACACCCGACAACGCGTGCGGCCGTCCGGGCGGGGCGAGCACGGAGGTCGGCAGATCACTCATCCCAGCACCTCCCGTGTGCCGAACACCGCGGCACAGCAGCGGCCGCACACGTGGCGGGCGAGGTCTGCCCGGGCAGCGTCCGCCTCCAACGGAGAAGGACTCATGCCGGCCGACAGGCTTCCATCGTCGACCGGCATCTCCGCACAACTCAGGCAGCGCCCCAGAAGGCGTCCTCGGACTCGGGGTCGGTGGAGAACAGCCACACTTCGGCGATCCGGTCGCCCTCGACGCGCAGCAGGTCGACGCCGTCCTGGCCCATCGTCGCGTCCTCACGCTTCCCGCTGAAGTGGATCGGCACCGCGACCACCGCGCCGTTGACCATCAGTGGCCCGATCACCGAGAGCTCGAACGTCCCTTCGCTGGCGGTCATCATGCCGCCGATCAGCTGACCGACCGCGGCGCTGCCGCGGTGCGTGCCGGAGAACCGGTGGGCACCCGGCTGGTGCCACACGACGTCCTCGGCGAACAGGCTGGCAACCGTGGGGAAGTCCTTGGCGGCCAACGCCTCGAAGTACCTGGTCGCAACAGCCAGCGGTCCGGTGGGCTCAGTCATCGAAGTTCCTTTCAGGAGTTCGTTGCTATGGCCCGATAGTCACCATTGGTGTCCAGTTACCTCAACGTAACTGAGGCTCCCTTGTGACGCACGCCACAGGTCAGCGGGTGGCGTCGAACGCCTCGCGTGCCGCGAGCACCTCTTCGGCGTACCGCTCCGCCCAGTCGCCCAGCTCCCGCATCGGCGCGTGCAGCGTGCAGCCGAGCTCGGTCAGTTCGTACACGACCCGGGGCGGCACCTCGGCGTACGCGTGGCGGGCGACGAGTCCGTCGCGTTCCAGGTCGCGCAACGTCTCGGTGAGCACCTTCGCGCTGACGCCCTCGACCAGCGTCCGCAGGTCACCGAACCGCAGGCCGCTGCCGCGGCCGAGCGCGATCACCACCAGCGCCGACCACTTGTTGTCCAAGCGCGCCAACGAGGTGCGCGTCGACCAGATCGCCGCGGACGCGGTCCACTCGGAGTTCTGCGACATGGGCCCCATCCGCTCGTCGGTTGCGTTGCAGCGACCAGCCGCTGCGGTGAGCATGGACGCCCCTACTCCGCACCTTGCTGGAATTCGCTCTACGAACCTATAGTTCATTGCGGTAACTTGCTATCCGAACGCAACCGAGAAGGGGGCGGCCGTGCCACAGCACCCCGCGTTCAACGTGCTCACGGCGACCTGCCCGTCACGGACCTCGCTGGCCCGAATCGCGAACAAGTGGACCGCGATGATCGTCTCCGCGCTGGGCGACGGCAAGCTCAGGTTCTCCGACCTACGCTCCACTGTGGACGGTATCAGCGGCAAGGTGCTCACGGACACGCTGCGGGACCTGGAACGCGACGGACTCGTCAGCCGCCACGTGTACGCCGAGGTACCGCCCAGGGTTGAGTACGAACTGACCCCGTTGGGGCGCACCTTGCGCACTCCGCTGCGAGCGTTGAACCGCTGGGCGGAGGAGCACATCGAGCAGGTGCTCGCGGCACGTGAGGCCTACGACGCCAGGAGCTGACCTGTCGCCAGTCAGGCCGAGGGGCCGCCCGGTGCGGGCAACTGGCAGATCCGAGCTACGCGGGGGAACCAGTGGTCCCTCGATCTAAGAATGGGCAATTTCGTCAGATAAACGTGGCCCTCCCGCGGACAATTTAGATATTTGAGGGACCATTGAGAAGGACGTGGAAACACACCTGCTACAGCTGCTAGCGTGGCGTCGTGTCGAAACACCGATCGCCCGAAACCGTCCTCGCGGTGGAACACCATCGAGCCCTGCAATCCTGGCTGAACGATTCCGGCGAGGACGCGCTCCGTCGTTTCAAGGCAGCGCACGACCCGGATTTCACGCTCGTCGATGTCGAGGGCGCCCGGCGGGACCTCAGCCAGTTGGAAGATCTACTCGACGGTGTCGGCGGATCGATGCCCGGCCTGGTCATCGACATCACCGAGGTGACCCTCCTGGCGGAGTCCGGAGACCTGAAGCTGGTGCGGTGGACGGAAACCCACCAAGGCGTGGGCGAACCGAGAATCCGCATCGCCACTGCGGCATTGCGCAACGATCGGTGGCTTTCGGTTCACGAAACGTTCACTCAGGCCTGAACATGCGCGACGCCGAACTCGTGATCCTCGAGCCAAGTTCTTCCGCGGTCGCGGCCCAGCCCTATCTCCTCTCCACCATCACTCCCCCGGAGGTGTCGGCGGCGGAATTGTACGAGGATCCGGCCGATTTGTTCTGCCATCCGACAGAACTGGCGCAGATCAAGAATGCAGTCCTGAGCGGCAGAAGGAATACATTTCGGTCATGCACTGCGCACGAGTCGCGCTCGCCGTCCTGGGGCACGGAGAAGCGAAGATCCTGAAGGGCGCGCCGACGGGGCACCCGTCTGGCCGCCAACGTGGTGGGATCTCTCACCCACTGCGAGGCCTTCCGCGGAGCTGTCGTCGCACCACTCGAGCGAATGCGCGCGATCGGCATCGACGCGGAACCCACATCGCACACCACGACGAGTACGCGATGGCTTAGCTCAGGTGCGTAAAACCTGATGAGCAGGCGACGGTCGACGGGATAGCTTGTCCCAATGCCCGACGAAGAACTGCTGCGCCGATGGGAGGAACGCTGGCCGAACTGCCCGCCCATCGGCCACGAACTGCGCTGTGAGCGGGATCGGTGGGTGCGTTTCCACAGCCTGCCGGAGTCCAAGCGCTACCCGGACACCGAGGACGAGTGGGCGATCGTGCTGGACCGCTACAACACGGTCCTCGACGAACTGTTCGCGGGCCTTGACGTCTACGTCGCCACATCGGACTGGTCTGACACCGCTGTGCCACCCGAACGCCCGCACGAACGCACGCAGTGGCACCCCGGGGCCCATCACTGGACCTCGATCCTCACAGATCCGGATCCGGACGATCCGATTTACACGCACGTGTACGTCAGCCGGATCCCGTGGGAGCGCGGCCGCATCGACACGCTGCTGCGCGCCGTCGCCGACGACGCCACCGCGGGAGTGCTGATCACCGATGCCGGTCTGCAACGGGTCTACCACCCGTACGACGGTGGCGCCGACGTCATCCTCACCACGAGCGCCGAACGCGATCAAGTGCGCGAGCGGCACGCCGACTGGCTCTCCGCGCACCCGTTGGGGCTGTAGAACCTCAGCGGTTCGATCGCCCCTAATTAGAACCTGTATCGCCCAAGGATGTGGGCGCAGCTCACCGTGAATTCGTCGGCGACCTGAGCGCTGAGTGTCGGCCGCCAGGATCGCGCCGGGGGCCGATCTCGGATCAGAGGTTCCGGTACGGCCGGCTGAAGAACCCGACCGAGAAGGCCGCGGACACGCCCAGTCCGGCGACGGCGATCACGACCTCCGGGTCGACCGTGCTCAGTGCGGTCCCGGCGAGCAACGCGGAGGCCGGGTAGGCGAGACCGGCGCACGTGGCCAGCAGGCTCATGACTCTGCCCAGCGCTCGGGCAGGCACTGTCTGCTGGAGCATCGTCATGTAGAAGACGTTCACCGTGGCCTGCAAGGACGCGGCGGTGAACATCGCCGCGGTCGCCACCACCAGTGAAGAGCCCACCGGGACACCCGTCAGAGCGAGTCCCTCGGCGATGCCGAGGCAGAGCGCGATCAGCCCGCGGCGGCGCAGCCGAAGGAGTGCCGGGCCCAGCAGTGCTCCGATGACCGAGCCGGCACCGAGGCCGGCCATCATGACCCCGAACCCCAGGGCTCCTCGGCCCAGCGAGCCCTGGGCGAAGATCGGCAGTGCGACCTCGATCAAGCCGACAGCGGCGAGGTTGAACACGAGCGTGGTCAGCAGGGTCATCCTCACCAGGGGCGAACTGACGGCGTACCTCAGCACCGATCGCCAGGTCCGCAGCCGGTCGCTGTCCTGGACGTTGTCGTCGGCGTGCCGCGCCGCCGTGTCATCGGCTGGTTCGACCGCCGGCCTGGACGGTCGGATCGCCATCAGGGTCAGGCTGGACACCAGGAAGGTGATCGCGTCGATCAGCAGGCCCACGCCGCTCTTGAGCGACGCGACGAGCATTCCACCCAGCGCGGGCCCGGCGATCCTCGACGTGCTCTGCATGATCCGGATCAGGGAGTTGCCCGCGGCGAGCGACTCGGGACGCACGATCTGCGGTAGTACGGCGAACGACGCCGGCATGAAGATCCCGCCGAGGGCGCCGAACGGAACCGCAACCGTGATCATGGCCCATAGGGGAATCTGAGCGTTGGTGGCGAGCACGACGAAACCGAGCACGACGAGGGCACGGAGCGCGTCCGCCGCGAGCATCACCGGCCGGGCGCCCACGCGGTCGGCGAGCGCTCCGCCGACCGGGAGGAAGGCCAGCCTGGCCGTTCCGTAGCAGGCCAGCACCACGCCTAGGTTCGCGGGACCGCCACCCTGGTGGAGCATGACGAACGGCAGCGTGATGAGGTAGATGCCGTCGCCGATATGGGAGAGCAGCTGGCCGACGAGGTACAGCGCGAAGCGTCGTTCCCGGAGTGGAGCCAGCAGGCGGACGCCAAGCCCTCCGGAGGTCACGGCCGTCGGTTTCGGCATCTTCTCACCTGTGGGGTGCTGAAACGCGGTCAGAGTCGCGGAGGGGGCACGGGCACCGCTGGCTGCCGGAGTGGCCGTCGCTCCTACTGGTCCGGATGGGTCAGGGCGCGCCACGTGATGTCGCCGAAGCGCTCCAGCCCTGTTCTGAGGTGCCTGCGGTAGCTGCTGAGCGGGACGTTCAGCCGCCGGGACGCCGCCTCCTGCGTCATGTTGCCCACCAGGTAGGTGGCGGTCAGGGCCGCGTGTGCCTTGGCGCCCTGTCGTTCGGCGCGCAGGGTTTCCAGGTGGCGGCGCAGCGCGTCGCGCAGGGCGGTGGCGCGGTCGTCGGTGTCGGGTGGCACGAGAGTGCTGTGCGCCAACGGGTTTGCGGCCAGGGCGTCCGCGTCGGACCAGTTGCGCAGCGCGTTGCGCAAGGCCTCGTCGAACGTGCTGCGGGACAGGACGTCGTCCTGCCTGCGCGCGGGGTTGGTGGTCTGCTCCAGCCACGGCTCTACCGGCACTTGGCGCCAGTCGTGGGCGTAGAGGTGGTAGGCGTGGTCTCCCACTGTGGCGGTGCCGATGTCGTGCATGTCCCAGAAGGCCAGGTGCGCGGTCCAGAAGTCGCGGTCGCGCATGACGATGTAGGAGTTCACCAGCGAGGTCGTCCGGAAGATCTCGGCCATGGCCCGTCGCTGGATCAGGTCCAGGACCGGCGAGGTCCGCTGGTAGCAGCGGGGTTCCACGGAGAACCTGGCGATGCCGATGTGCTCGCCGGCGCGTGGTGCGGCCGTGCCGCGGCTGTGTTCCCAGGCCGCGGCCACCACGGGGTCGGCGACGATGTCCTCGACCACCGGTTCGGACAGGGCCAGCCATGCCGAGAAACCGATCACCGGGCCGTCCTCGGTGTCCCGGTAGACGCGGAACGCCTCGGGGTAGCGGCGGATCCAGTGTGCGGCGGCGGCCGCGGACCGGGGGCCTTCGGCCTCCTCGGCCAGGCGCAGCACGTGCGGGACGTCCTCGGGGGTCAGGTCGTCGTCCAGGACGGCCGTGGGGTGCGCCCACACGTAGAACTTGTCCATCCGGCCCTCGGTGCGGTGCACGTAGACCAGGTCGCCTGCGGTCGCCATGAGCGCGGCGTCGGAGGCTGTGCGGACCTTGCGGAGGAGTTCGGTCGCCAAGCTTGCCCGGACGCGGTGGAACGCGGCCTGGTCGCGCCACACGAGGTCCGCGGTCAGCGACCTGCGGACGACGTCGTGCGGGTACAGGCCGCGGGGTCCGGACTCGATGAACGGCAGGCCGCGCAGCCAGGCGAACATCGCGGGCGCGTCCTCGCCGGGCAGCGCCACCGACAGCAGGTCCTCGGTGGTGGCCATGAGCAGCGCGGAGACCTCCAGCGCATGTCGCCGCTCGGGCGTGCGCACCTCCCCCACCAGGCGGCTGAGCAGCGCGTCGACCACGTCCGCGGAGGGCTTCCAGGCCCGCTCGAAGCCGAGGTCCACCGCGGCGGCCAGGGACAGTGCCAACGGGTTGCCTCCCGCGAAGGCCATCACGGCCTCCTGCCGCGCCGGCTCGACACCCTTGGCGGACAACAGTTCGGCGGACGTTGTGGGTGGGAGGGCCCGCAACTCCAGGACGCGCAGGAGCTCGGCCCAGCCGGGATCGGCGCGCCACTCGGCGTCGGGTGCGTGACGGCCGGCGAACACCACGACCGCGTGTTCGGCGATTCGCGGCAGGAAGCGCTCCCGCAGCCACACCTCCAGCCACTGCACGTGCTCGAGGCCGTCCACCAGCAGCACGACGCCGGGGACGTCCAGCACGGGCCTCGCCACGTCCTCGAAGTCGCGCGGGGAACCGTCGAGGAACCGGCAGTCCACCTCGACCACCTCCCGGCCCGAGACCGCGGCCAGCCGGCCGAACTCGCGCAGCAGGGAGGACTTGCCGATGCCGCCGGGGCCGTGGACGTAGAAGACGGGGTGTGCCGCGGCGGTGGTGTCCAGCGCGGCCCGCAGCGCGGCCAGTTCGTCGTGCCGGCCGACGAACGCGTTCGCCCGCACCTCGCGCAGCCGATCCGCCAGCGTGCGCGGCGCCGTGTCCGCCATTCCCTTCCTCCTGCCGTCCGCCTGCGACCACCCGGCCGCACACCACGGGCACCGTACTGGGAGGCGCCCGCGGCCAGGTCCCCCAGGTGATCACAAGTGGACGCAAGTGAGCGCCTGGTGGACTTCAGTACGGACGGGGCCGGCGGACAAGCTGTGGCGTGACCATCGCACCAACCGTCGCAGGGCCGTGCCGTCGCACCGGGACTCGCGTGGCAGCGGCACCCTCTGGCCGGGGCGCGCGGGAGCAGCGCCACCCCCACGACACCGCCGACGAAGCACTGGTTCGCGCGGTGTTCAACGAGCACGGGCGGGCGATGCTGGCCTACGCCACGGTGCTCACCGGTGATCGTCCGGCCGCCGAGGACGTGCTGCACCAGGCCTTGATCCACGCCTGGCGCCACCCCGCCTGCCTCGCCGGTGACCGGACCGCGGTCCGGTGGCGGCTGCTGAGAGTGGTCCGCGACCTCGCGTCGGAACGCTCACCCGCCACGTCCCGCCTGAACCTCGCCGCGCGTTGACCCGCCTCGAACCGATTCCACCGCTCACCGCCAGTTCAAGGAGCTCCACCGTGTCACTGCCCACGCTCCCATCCCCGGTTCCGGGCCACTTCGTGCTCGACGCCCTGTACCTCGGAGCGCACCCGGCGATCATCCGCCACCTGCTGCACAGCGGTCCGCCCGATCACACCGGGTTGCGCAGGTCGATCGCCGAGGCGTTCACCGGGCACCGCGTCGAGCACCTGGAGTCGCGGGTCCGCCAGATCGCCGACGAGCTGCTGGACCACATCGAGCTGAAGTCCGATGTGGACCTGGTGGCCGAGTTCGCGGCACCGCTGTCGATCGCGGTGGTGTGCGAACTGCTCGACGTGCCGCTCGACGACCACGACGAGTTCCGCCGGTGCGCGGAGGCACTGCTCGCCGGTGAGGACGCCGAAGCGGTCCGCAGCTCGGGTGACGTGGTGGTGCGCCACCTGGTCGGCCTGGTGGCGGACCGGCGCGCACACCCCGGGGACGACTTCTTCTCCGCGCTCGTGCACGCCGACGACCAGCTCGACGACCTGGTGTCGTCGGCGTTGCTGCTGCTCGTCGCTTGTCACGAGACCACGGTCGATCTGATCACCGACGGTGTTCGCGCGTTGCTACCTGCCGACAAGCTCGACGAGCACCCGCTGTTCGACCGGGGCGTCCACGACGACGTCGCCGCGCCACTGGCCGGAGTCGCGGCACGGATCGCGATCGGTTCGTTGCTCGAACGCCGAACTAGGTAGTCAGTCTAGCTAGTTAGAGCTACTATCTAGTCATGACCGATAGTTGGCCCTCGCCGTGGACGCGAGGGGTGCTCGAACTGGCCGTGCTGGGCGCCGTGGGCGCGGACCGCGCCTACGGCTACCTGATCGCCCAGCGCATCGCCGAGTCCGGCCTCGGCACCATCAAGGGCGGCACCCTCTACCCCCTGCTGCAACGCCTGGAGCAGGAAGGTGTCGTCACGTCCCAATGGGAAGCCGGTGAGCGCGGACCCGGACGCAAGTACTTCACCCTCACCGCGTCCGGGATCGAACGCCTGCACGACCAGCGCGAGCAGTGGCTGCGGTTCACCGCCTCTGTCGGCAACCTCATCGAGAACAGGACGGCGACGCCATGACCGAGACCACCCACGACTACCTGACCCGCTTCGCCTCGGTGGCCAGGGGCAACGGCGTGCCGGCCGACGTGATCGGGGACAAGGTCGCCGAGATCGAGGCCCACGTGGCCGACTCCGGCGAACACCCGCGCGACGCCTTCGGCGACCCGGTCCAGTACGCGGCCACGCTTCAGGACCAGAAGTGGCTGCCCGCGGTGGAGATCGGCGCGTTCGTGGCGGCCGATCTCGGACTGCTCGGCGTGGCACAGGGCGTGCTCGCGCTGCGCGGCTCACCGTTTCCGCTCGGACCCGCCGTGCTGTCGGCCGTCGCGGGCGGAGCACTGGCGGCCCTGCTGTTCTCGTGGCTCACCCGGGCCGGCAGCGCCCGGCAGCTGTGGCCGGTGATCGGGTTGGTGGCCTCCATGGCGCTGTTCCAGATCGTCGAGCCCTGGCGGCACATCGGCGTCCAACCGCCGGGCTGGGCCTCCCTGGCGGTGGGTGCGGTACTGGCCACGGGCGCCCTGGCCTTCCTCGTGCACCGGCAGACACCGGGCGGGGCCGTCACCGAGCCCACCGGCCGCAACCGCGACGACCTTCTCGCGCACCAGCCCGGCAACCGCGTCCTGCTCGCGGTGATCCTCGTCGTCGCGACGATCGCTTCCGGGCTGGTGCTGATCCTGGCCTGACAACGACTGTCGCGAGCCAGCCAAGTCCTAAAAGGACTTTCGGGGCCGATGGATGTGACTCAGGACACCCTCGATCACCGTGAACCGATCCGGGCGCGGGCTCGTGTGTCCAATGCAAACGGAACGGCCTCGAAAACCTTGAAGGAGAACAACAATGGCTACTTACCACGTCGTCAGCGAGGACATCCAGGAGTCCGCCGGCTGGCTGAAGCAGAACATGCAGACGCTGCTGGACGGGATGACGCAGGCCAAGAGCAAGATCGACGCGCTGATCCAGGGCGGGTACAACACCCCGCAGGCGCAGGCGAAGTTCGGCCCGTACTTCGAGGAGTACAAGACGAGCGTCGACCAGACGCTGCAGGGCATGGAGGGCATCAGCCAGTACCTGGAGCAGGTCGGCACCGCCTTCGAGGACACCGACACCCAGACCGCGAACGCCCTCCAGCGTTGATCTAGGTCGCTCAGGGCCACGTGGCGACCTCCGCCACGTGGCCCTTGTCGTTCCCGCCCACTTCCTCCCGACCGCAGGGACTTCGCCATGCGCTTCGTTCTGACCACAGTGGACACCGCGGCCACCGTCACCGACCACGTGCTCGACGCGGAACCGGACAGCACGGTCGGTGAGCTGGCCCAGGTCCTGGCCCAAGGCGGCAGGCGGCCCGTGCTGTACGTCGCCGGCGCGCCGCTCGACCCGCAGCTCACCCTGCGCGACTCCCCCGTGCGGCAGGGATCCGTGGTCGGGCTCGACCGGCCCGTCACCGCGGTCGGCATGGAGCTCCCCGGCCTGGTGGAGGTGCGCGTGGTGAGCGGGCCCGGCGCGGGGACCGTGCACCGGCTCGACATCGGTGAGCACCTGATCGGACCGGCCGGCAACTGCCGGGTGCGCATCGCCGGGGACCCGGCCGATCCGCCCGCCGGCGCACGGCTGAGGGTGTTCCCCGACGGGCGGTGCGAGCTGCTTCCCGTTGGCGCACAACGGATCATGCTCGAACGCGACGAGGTCACCGATGCGGTGCCGTGGGTGCCGAACGCCCAGCTCGCCATCGGCAGGGTGTTGCTCTCGCTGTCCCGGCCGGTGCCCCCGGACGCCGCGGTGCAGCCGTCCGAGGACGGCACGGGCCTCGACTACAACCGGCCGCCGAGGTTGCTGCCACCACCGCGCGTCACGCAGTTCCTGCTGCCCGGCAAGCCCAGGCCGCCGGAGCGCCGGGCGCTGCCGCTGATCGCCGCGGCGTCGCCGATCGTGATGTCCGGCGCGATGTTCGCGTTCACGGGCAACCCGTTGACGCTGCTGTTCGCGATCCTGTCGCCGTTGATCATCATCGGCAACCAGATCAGCAACAAGCGCCAGGGGCAGATGTCCTACCGCGAGCAGCTCGCCGAGTACGAGACGAAGAAGGAGCGGATCACCGCCGACGCGCAGGAGGCGCTGGTCCTCGAGCGCACCGCGCGCAGGCACAACTTCCCCGACCCCGCCGACGTGGTGCTGACCGCGACCGGACCGCGCAGGCGGCTGTGGGAGCGCCGGCGCTCGGACCCCGACTACCTGGAGCTCCGCGCGGGCACGGCGGACCTGCCGTCCGAGGTCGTGCTGCGCGACCCCGAGCAGGACGAGCACAAGCGGGAGGTCCGCTGGGACGCCCTGGACGTCCCGGTGACGGTTCCCCTGCGGGAGCACGGGGTTCTCGGCGTCGCGGGCGGGCAGGTCGCGTACGCGGTGTCGCGGTGGCTGGTGGCGCAGGCCGCCGCGCTGCACAGCCCGGAGGACCTCCAGATCTACCTGCTGACCGGGCCGCAGGGCGAGGCGCAGTGGGCGTGGACCCGCTGGCTGCCGCACCTGGCACCACGCGTCGGCCAGGACACCATGGCCACCATCGGCACGAACGCGACGACGGTCGCCCGTCGCATCGCCGAGCTGAGCCAGCTCATCTCGTCCCGGGCCGGCTCGAAGACCGTGCCGCGTGACGTGCTCGTGGTGCTCGACGGCGCGCGCAGGTTGCGGTCGTTGCCGGGAATCCCGCAGATCCTGCGGGACGGCCCCGCGGTCGGCGTGTACGCGATCTGCGTCGACAGCGAGGAAAGGCTGCTGCCCGAGGAGTGCCAGGCGGTCGTCGTCGAACAACCGGACGGCCGGATCCGCGTCGGCCGCACCAGGTCGGCGCCGGTGCCGGACGTGCGACCGGATCTCGTTCCCTACGACTGGTGCCGCACGGTCTCGCGGGCTTTGGCGCCGGTGCGGGACGTCGGTGGCAAGGAGGACGCGGGCGCACTGCCCGATTCGAGCCGCCTGCTCGACGTGCTGTCGCTCGAACCCCCGACGGCGGACGGGGTCGCGGCGCGCTGGGCCACCGGCGGCCGCACCACCACCGCCGTGATGGGTGAGTCGCTCGACGGCGCGTTCGCGCTCGACCTCAAGCGGGACGGGCCGCACGCGCTGGTCGCCGGCACCACCGGTTCCGGCAAGTCCGAGCTGCTGCAGACACTCGTGGCCTCGCTCGCGGTCGCGAACCGGCCGGACGCCATGACGTTCGTGCTCGTCGACTACAAGGGCGGCAGCGCGTTCAAGGACTGCGTCTCCCTGCCGCACACCGTCGGCATGGTCACCGACCTCGACACGCACCTGGTGAGCCGGGCCCTGACGTCGCTGTCCGCGGAGTTGAAGCGACGCGAGCACATCCTGGCCGACGCCGGGGCGAAGGACGTCGACGACTACGTGCTCCAGTTGGACCGCGACCCCGCGCTGCCGGCCATGCCGCGGCTGCTGATCGTGATCGACGAGTTCGCCTCGATGGTCCGCGACCTGCCCGACTTCGTGACCGGCCTGGTGAACATCGCGCAGCGGGGCCGATCGCTCGGCATCCACCTGGTGCTCGCCACGCAGCGGCCCGGCGGCGTCGTCTCGCCGGAGATCCGCGCCAACACGAACCTGCGGATCGCCCTGCGCGTCACGGACTCCAGCGAGAGCCAGGACGTGCTGAACGGTCCCGACGCCGCGTCGATCTCCAAGTCGACGCCGGGTCGCGCCTACGTCCGTTTGGGACAGTCGTCGCTGGTTCCCTTCCAGGCTGGCCGGGTGGGAGGCTTCCGGCCCGGTGCCCGTACGACGCAACGCGTGCTGCCGTGGCTGCACCCGCTCGGCTGGCCCGACCTCGCTCTGCCCGTGCCGGCGAGGCCGCGCGCGCAAGTCGCGGAGAACACCGAGGCCACCGACCTCTCGGTGCTGGTGGGGGCGGTGCGCGAGGCGGCGGAGCAGCTGGGGCTGCCACCACAGGCCAGCCCGTGGCTGCCCGCGCTGCCGTCGACGCTCACCGTCGGCGACCTGCCCCCGGTGGCTCCCGGCGACTACCTCGCCCCGGTGCCGTACGGCATCGTCGACCTGCCCGCCGACCAGCGGCAGGAACCGCTGGTGCTGGACTTCGCGACACTGGGCCACCTGCACGTCGCCGGGTCTGCCCGAAGTGGACGGTCGCAGGTGCTGCGGACCATGGCCGGAGCCCTGGCGCGTGAGCACTCTCCGGCGGACGTGCACATCTACGGCATCGACTGCGGCAACGGCGCTTTGCTCGCGTTGACGAACTTCCCCCACTGCGGAGCGGTGGTGCAGCGGGCCGAGGCGGAGAGGCTGAGCCGGTTGCTGGCGCGGCTGTCCGCCGAGTCGGCACGGCGGCAGCAGCTGCTGGCGTCGACCGGGTCCGCGAACCTCGTGGAGTACCGCAACGGCCGGCCGGACGACCGTCCGCCGCACGTCGTGGTGATGGTCGACCGCTGGGAGGTCTTCGACAAGACCTACGCCGACTACGACGGCGGGGCGTTGATGAACTCCGTGCTGGCGTTGCTGCGCGACGGCGCGAGCGTCGGCATCCACCTGGTCCTCGCCGGTGACCGCGCGCTGTTCTCCAGCCGGGTGTCGTCGACGACGGAGGACAAGCTGGTGCTGCGCCTCAACGAACGCGCCGACTACAGCGTGATCGGGCTCAACCACCGCACCCTCCCCGAGGAGATCGCACCCGGCAGGGCGTTCCGGGCGGCCGACAGCGCCGAGGCGCAGATCGCCCTGCTCACCACCGACGCGTCCGGGCAGGCGCAGGCACGGGCGCTGATGGCCATCGCCGCGGAGAACCGGGAGCGGTGGGCCGGCGTGCCCGTGGCCGCGCTGCCGTTCCGCGTCGACGTGCTGCCCGAGCAGCTGACCTACGTGCAGGCACGGGACATCGCGCCCGCCGCGCAGGAGCTGCGGCCGTTCATCGGGGTGGGCGGGGACGAGCTCGCCGGCCTCGTGCCGGACCTCACCGTGACGCCGACGTTCGTGATCGGCGGACCGGCGCGGTCCGGCCGGAGCACCGCTTTGCTGACCGTGGTCGCGGGTTTGCTGCGTGCGGGCACCCCGGTGGTGATCGCGGCACCGCGCCGCTCGCCGTTGCGCGAGCTCGCCGGGGCCGACGGCGTGCTGGACGTCGCGGACGACGGCGAGTTCAGCACGGGACAGCTGGTCAGCGCACTGGACAAGGCAGAGGGCGCCGCCGCCGTGGTGATCGACGACGCGGAGCTGTTGCTCAAGTGCGACGCGGGCAGCGAGCTGGGCGTGATCGCGCGGGCCGGTGCCGAGCAGGGCCGGGCCCTGGTCATGGCCGGGACGACGGAAGGGCTGGTGGCCGGGTTCGGCGGCTGGCACGTCGACGCACGGCGCAACCGGCAGGGGATGCTGATCAGCCCGCAGGGGCTCGGGGACGGCGAGTTGTTCGGCGCCAAGCTCACCCGCGGTCAGCTGGGTGCGGGCAGGCCGGGTCGTGCGCTGGCGCACTTCGGCGACGGCAGGATCCAGGTCGTCCAGGTGCCCGAGACCACGACGGACGACGTGCTCGCCGCACTCCGGTGACGACAACGCGAAAATCCCGGCCGGTCCACTGGGGACCGACCGGGATTGCTGGTTCGCCGCTACCGGAAGGCGACGGTCGCGGTGATCGAGCCGAAGAGCTCGAACAGCGTGTCGGACTCGGCGATGTTGGGGCTGGTGCCGGTGATCACCAGCACCTCGGTGCGTCCCGGGATGCGGATCAGCGTGTGCATGACGGCGCAGCGCAGGGTGGTGTCGTCCATGACGACGTCCTGAACTCCGTGCACGCGGGCGGCGGTGCCCACGCCTTCGAGGCGCACCGTGCTCACCCGCGTCCAGGTGTCCACAGCGGACTTGCTCTCGGTGAGAGCGCTCAGCAGGTCGGCGTTGCCGGGCGGCGTGACGAGGGCCGCGACGACGGTCGCGATCAGCGGACCGTCCTCGTAGATCTCGAACGTGCCCGCGGCGTGCAGCACCCCGTTGCGCCGGGCGTGGCGGATCGAGCGCCGCACCGACTCGGTGAACCGCCCCGCGTGCTCCTCGTCGACACCCGCTTCGACGCAGCCGTCCCACAACCGCCGCGCGATCGTGTTCTCGGCGGACTCGTCCGCGACCGACAGGTCGTACCAGTTCTCCGGGATCGTCAGCCGGAGCGAGCCGGTCGTCGTGGTCATCACTGTCCTCCATTGCCTTCCGTCAAAGCGTTCGCCGTCTGCTCGTCGGTGCCGCGGAACGCGTCCGCCGCCGTCCTGCTGGCGTCGCGCAACGCGACCAGGTCCCTGCCCAGCACGAAACGGCCGTCGCCCCAGGACTTCTCGAAGTCCCTCGCGGCGTCCTGCACCCTCCTGTCCCCCATCGCGTCGACCATGCCGCCCATCGACCTGACCAGGCTGTCGCCCATGAGCTGCTCGGTCCGCGACAGCAGATCCGCCACTCTGGTCAGTTCGTCGACGGGCACCCGGATCTCGCTCATCGCGCTCCCCACTCGTCGGACTTCCTCCTGTGAACGCACGGATTCGCGCGCGTTCCGGTTCAGTTCGAAGTGGACTGAACCGGGGAGCCCGCGCGCACGTGTCGTCATCGGTCGCAGAAAAGACTTGAGGGAGAACGAGATGACCCGCCCCGCTGCCGGCGAATGGTCCGTTTTGGATGAAGACGACGATCCGATCCCCGGTGATCCGGCCGCGCTGGTCGCCCTGCGCGACGCCTACCGCGAGCTCGGATCGGTGACGCAGGAGGCCTTCCAGCTGCTCAACGGCAGCGGGGACATCGACGGTGGCATCGGTAGGGCCATGGACGCCTACCGCGCGCTCTACGGCGAGGTTCCGAAGCGGCTCAACGACATGGCGTACGCCTACGGTCAGGCGGCGGACGCGTACGCCCGGTACATGCCCTCGCTGGAGGAGGCGCAGGCGATGTCGCTGAACGCGCTGAACCAGGCGCGGACGGCGGTCCAGGAGCAGAACTCGGCGAACAGCACGGTCGCCGGCCTGACCGAGGCCATCGAACGGGTCGCGGCCGCCGGACTCGGGGTCGCGCCGCCCGAGGACTCGCAGACGGACCTGAGGACGGCGCAGAACCGCCAGGCCGAGGCCTCGCAGGAGCTCGACCGGGCCAAGTCGTTGCTGGGACAGGCGATCGCGCTGCGCGACCAGGCCGCGGCCACCACGTCACAGGTGCTGCACCAGATGGGCGACCTCGCGCCGCAGCGGTCGATCTGGGAGAAGATCGGCGACGCGTTCAAGGACTTCTTCGACTTCCTGGTCGACGTCGTGGCGGACATCCTCACGATCGTGCTCGACGTGTTGTCCGTCATCGCCGGGTTCATCTTCCCGCCGCTGGGCTGGGCGCTTGGCGTGCTGTCGTCGAGCATCGAGATCTTCGTCGCGGTGCTGAAGGACGACATGGTCGCGCTGGGCATCGCGCTCGGTGGCCTGGCGCTCAGCTTCGTGCCCGGCGGCAAGATCATGAAGAACGTGGTCAAGCTCAGCAACAAGGTGGGCGACACGGTCAAGTCCGGTATCCAGAAGATCAGCACGAGCTTCTCCGGTGGCGCGGGCCGCACCATCGACGTCGCCATCCCGCCGCCCAGGACCATCACGCCGCCGGACGGGACCCGCGGTCTCAACACGCCGCCGCGGCCGAACGCGCAACCCAACCCGGACAAGGTCGTCGCGGGTGACCCCATCGACGTCTCCAGCGGCCGGATGCTGTTGCCGCAGACCGATCTGGTGATCGATGGAGCGCTTCCACTGGTGCTCGCCCGCATCCACGTGTCGACCTACCGGTCCGGGCGCTGGTTCGGGCCGTCCTGGGCGTCCACCGCGGACCAGCGGCTGGAGATCGACGCGCAGGGGATCACGTTCCTCGCCGAGGACGGCACGTTGCTCGCGTACCCGCACCCCGGGGACGGCGAGGTGCTGCCGGAGGAGGGCCCGAGATGGCCGCTGAGCGCGGATGCCGACGGCGGTTACGTCGTACGGCAGCCCAGCCGGCAGTTGCGGTTCCTGCCGGTGGCCGACGACCGGGTGCTGCCCATCGCGGAGGTGGTCGACCAGGAGGGCAACGGGGCCGTGTTCTCCTACGACGACGAGGGCACGCTCACCGAGGTGGCGCACTCCAGCGGGTCGCGCGTGCAGGTGACGACCGAGGACGGCCGGATCACCGCGCTGGACGTGGCGGGAGTGCGGATCTCCTACCGCTACGAGAGCGGCAACCTCGCCGAGGTCGTCGACTCCTCCGGCGGCACCACGAGGTTCCGGTACGGCAGTGACAACCGGATCGTGCGCTGGGACGACAGCAACGGGATGTGGTACGAGTACTTCTACGACGACCGGAACCGCTGCGTGCGCACTCGCGGCGCCGAAGGGTTCCTCAGCTACCGGCTGGAGTACGGCAACGGCCGCACCACGGTCACGGACTCCCTGGGCCGCACCACCGTCTACGACGTCAACGAAGCCTTCCAGGTGGTCCGCGAGACCAACGCCGCCGGTGTCGTGGAGTCGACGTGGGACCGCTACGACCGGCTCCTCACGCGCACCGACCCGCTCGGCAACACCACTCGGTACGACTACGACACCGATGGCAACCTCGTCCGTGTCACGGGTCCCGACGGCGCGCAGACCAGCGCGGAGTACCTCGCGCCCGGCCTGCCCAGCCGGTACGTGCTTCCCGACGGCGCGCAGTGGAACTACGAGTACGACGAGGAAGGCCGCCTGACCGCGGAGGTCGACCCGGCCGGTGCCCGCACGACGTTCTCCCACGACGGCTACGTGACGACGGTCGTGGACCCGCTGAGGCGGCACACCAGCACCGAGTACAACTTCGCCGGACTGCCCGTGCGGGTGACCGACGCGCTCGGCGCGCAGACGCTGGTCGAGTACGACGCGTTCGGCCGGGCCAGCGAGGTGACCGAGGCCACCGGCGAGACGACCCGGATCACCTGGGGATCAAGCGGCAAGCCCGTCGAGGTCGTGCTCCCGAACGGCGCGCGGGAGGAATTCTCCTATGACGGCGAAGGAAACCTCGTCCGTGCGGTCTCGGCCCAGGGCGCGGTGACGAACGCGACCTACGGCCACTTCGACGTGCCGGTGAGCGTCGAGACGCCGGCCGACGGGCGGATCGAGCTCAGCTACGACACGGAGTCGCGGCTGACCGGCGTGACCAACGCGCTGGGGCAGCGGTGGCTCTACGAGTACGGCCCGGCGGGCACGGTGGTGCGCGAGGTCGACTTCGACGGACGGGAGCAGCGGTTCGTCTCCGACGCGATGGGCCGGGTGACGGAGCTGCACAACGCGTCCGGGCAGAGCGCGCACCTCGAGTGGGACGCACACGGCCGGCCCGTGTCGCGGCGCACGGACGAGGGCGTCACGACGTTCGAACACGACAAGGCGGGCCGGGTCGTCAGAGCGGTCTGGCCCGGCGGCGAGCTTTCCCGGACGTACGACGCGCTCGGGCGGCTGCTGACCGAGACGGTCAACGGCCGCACGCTGACCAACTCCTACGACGCGGCGGGCCGCAGGACCGGGCGGATCACACCGTCCGGTGCCACAAGTGCGTGGCGGTACGGCTTCGGCGACCAGCCGGAGGTGGTGGAGATCGCGGGACGGACCACCGAGCTCGTGCACAACGTGCTGGGGCAGGAGACGCGGCGGGCGACCGGCGCCGTCGAGGTGACCCAGCAGTGGGCGTCAGGCCGGTTGCGCGCGCAGCACGTCAACGGGACGAGCCGCGACTACCGCTACCGGCCGGACGGCGCGCTGGTCGGGATCGCGGACTCGGAGCGCGGCGTCCGCGAGTACGAAGTGGACGGTGCGGGACGGGTCGTCGCTGTTCGCGGTGACGTCGACGAGCGCTACTCCTACGACGAGAGCGGGCTGCTGACCGAGTCCGTGCTGGGCGCGCACCACTACGACGGCATGAACGTGCGTCAGGCGGGCGGAATCCGTTACGACCACGACGCGGACGGCCGGATCGTGCGGCGTGAGCAGGACGGCCGCGTCTGGCGGTTCCGCTGGGACGTGCTCGACCAGCTGATCGCGGTCGTCACGCCGGACGGGGAGCACTGGCGCTACCGCTACGACCCGTTCGGCCGGCGGGTCGCCAAGCACCGCGTCACTCCGGACGGTGCCGAGGTGCTCGATCGCGTCGAGTTCACCTGGGACGCCGACGAGCTGGCCGAACAGCGCCACGACGACGCCGTGATGGTGTGGGACGGGTACCACCAGGTCGAACGCTCCGGCGACCAGTCGTGGTCCGAGGCGCGGTTCCGCGTGGTGGTGACCGACTTCGCCGGTACGCCGGCGGAGCTGCTGGAGGAGGACGGCACGGTGTCGTGGCGCGCCGAGCACACCCTGTGGGGTCTGGGCGCTCCCGGTGACACGCCGCTGCGCTTCCCCGGCCAGTACCACGACGCGGAAACCGGTCTGCACCACAACCGCTACCGCTACTACGACCCGGCGTCCGGCCGGTACGCGAGCAAGGACCCGCTGGGCCTCACGCCCGCCGCGGACCCGCGTTCGTACGTGCTGAACCCGACGGGATGGGTGGACCCGCTCGGCCTCGCGCCGTGCCCGATCGCGGAGTTCAACAAGATCCACAACACGCCCGACGGCCCGTCGCTCATCATCCGCGGACCCGACCACCACCGGAAGCTCGACTTCCTCGGCAAGAGCAAGACCTCCGACACGGTGCGCAACAAGATTCCCGTTCTGGGGCCGGGGGTCAACAAGATCACCGATCCGGCGGAGTTCAACAAGATCACCGGACCGCACCTCCCGCCCGCCCGCAACGGCAAGATCGTCTTCAACCAGGACGCCCAGACCTTGACGGATTTCCACAGCAACGAGCTCGGACCGCACGCCCGGAACCTGGCGAAGCGTCAGGACATCTTCTTCTCGAAAGGCTCGGAGGCGCTCGAGCAGCTGGGCCGCAACGACCCGAGGACCAAGAAGTTCTACGAGGCGCAGGACCTGCGCGACAAGCTGGTCGCGAAGCAGTCCGCCGAGCGGAACGCGAAGTTCGACCCCGGCGCACTCGACACCGGCGCCGTGGACGACGTGCTCAAGAACACCGCCGGCCGGATGGGGAACGTCAACGGGCTGCTGGGCAGGTTCGACGGCGTCGCGATCGGTGGCAGCCACGGGACGGAGCACCCGGTGTTCGACGTGCTGAAGAACAACATGGCGGAGCTGAAGGCCAACGGTGTCAACAAGATCTACATGGAAAGCCTGCGCAACGACGCCCACGGCGCGATGGTGAAGGACTTCCTGAGGACCGGCCAGATGGATCCGAGGCTGGACCACTACCTCAAACGGAGCCCCAACCTCGAAGAGGTGCGGCAGGTGCTGGAACAGGCGCGCCGGCACGACGTCGACGTGATCGGCATCGGCGGCAACCCGGCCCGCACTCCGAGCGGCCCGGACGCACTGCACCAGCGGCACGCCATGCTCAACGCGCTCGGCGCCGACTCGGTGGAGTTCCACCAGAAGCAGAACCCCGGCAAGTTCGTCATGGAGCTGGGCGCGAAGCACCTCGAGACGGTGGAGCGGGCGGGTCCGCCGGTCAACGTCGGAGGGGTCGACCTGCCGAACAGGTCTATCGGGATCGGTGACCTCGTCAAGGTGCCGAGCCTGGTCGACGACGGCGCGGGCGGGTTCCGCCGGGTGCCCTCGGCCGACGACGTCCGCTGAGTGCTCCGCGTCCACTCGAAATCCATTGGAAGGCTTCCGTTGCCCACCTCGAACCTGCTCCGCCGAGCACTCGTCGTGCTCGCTCTTCTGTTCCTGATCGCCCCGGCGTCCGCGCTGGCACAGCCCGACGAACCGGTGCTGTACTACGAGGTGCCGACCGACAGGTCCGTGACGCTGCAGGACGTCGCGCGCACGACGCTGGGGAACGCCCAGCGCTGGCAGGAGATCGTCGCCCTCAACCCGGACCTGGTGCGACCGGACGGCAAGGCTCCGGCCGCGAACGACCGGTTGCCCGCGGGCGCCGCCATCCTGCTGCCGGCGGACGCCCGGTCCGGAGCGCCGGGGGTCGGCACGCGACCCGGCCCGCCGGACCGCGCTCCGGCGACGATCGTGCAACCGCAGGCGGAGAACACCTTCCTGGGCCTGCCGGTGCTCGTCGCGATCTCGGCAGGCGGTGGCGTGCTGCTGCTCGCCGCCGGCGGTGTCACCTGGTTCCTGTTGCGCCGCAAGCGCCGCAAGCCGAAGCCCGCCACCGCCCCGGTGTCGGCGTCCGGCCCCAAGCCCCGCCTCGTGCTCGACCGCGCGCTGCGGCACCTGCGCGTCAGCGGCAGCCCGTTGCCGCAGATCTACGCCGCCGTGGTGGGACCGGACCGGGTGTCGCTGCGGCTCACCCCGCCGCAGCAGCAGGCGGCACACCCGTGGCGGACCCGTGAGGACGGCGCGGTGTGGGAGGCCCCGACGTGGCAGCTCGACCCGACCACGCCGAACGTGCCGCACCCGTTCCCGCTGCTGGTGTCCATGGGCACGATCGGCGGCGAGTGGACCGCGGTGAACCTCGGCCGCGCACCCGGTCTCGTGGCGCTCACCGGCGAGCCGGGTGACACGGCGCAGGCCGCGGCCGCCCTGCTGGAACAGGTCGCGGCCGACCCCGGCGTGGCGATCATCGTGATCGGCCGGATGCCGAAGGCGCGGATCGCCCCCGGTCGCGTCCAGGTGCTGTCGTCGACGGCCGGCCTGCTCGACGCGCGGCAGGAGAGGAATGCCGACGTGACGGGCATGCTGGGCCGGGACTGGGTGGCGGCTCCGAGCCGGCTGGCCCGGCATTTCGTGCTGGTCAACGGACCGGTGCCGATCGATCACCTGGAACGCCTCGGTGCCGTGGCGGCGTCACCGGACCCGAGTGGCGCGGTGCTCGTGGTCGGAGACGTGCCCACCGCCGCGTGGCGGTTCGGTGTGGGTGCGGACGGCGTGCTGGACATCGGGGTTCTGGGGCTGGAGCTCGACTCGGCGGCCAAGAGCGAGGCATGAACTGTCCACTGTGGATGACTTCGTGCACTGTGGACGGTGACGGCCGGAGCCGGCCGTCACCGTCCTTCTCACCCGTGCGTCACCAGCGGCTTCTCCGGCAACAGCGCCAGGCTGCTCGGCAGCGAGTCGAACGTGAGGTGGTCGCTGAAGACCGGCATCGGATCCACCAGCCCGCGCGCCACCAGGTCGAGCACCGCGGGCAGGTGCGGCGTGATGTCGGGACGGCCCGTCGTGAAGGTGACGGCGTTCATGTACATGACTCCCGTGGGCACCTTCACCCCGGCGAAGTAGATGCCCGCGCTGTGGCAGTGGCCGCCGGGCGCGGTCGCGGCGAGCGCCGCCGTCAGCCCGTCCGGGTGGCCGGCGGCGTCGAAGGTGAGCGGGAACTCCGGACGGTCGAGCTCGGAGATCGAGGCCGCCACGTCCGCCCCGTACCCGGCCGCGATGCCGCGGCGGCGTTCGTCCGCGTCGAGGTAGACCACTTGTGGCACACCCATCGCCCGTGCGAACGCGCAGGCGTACAGCCCGATGCTGGTCCCGCCGAAGATCAGCAACGGCGCCCCCGGCACGTGCGACTGCCCCGCCAGCACACTGCGGTAGGCGTCCGTCAGGTTGTCCGAGGCGGACGCCAGCGCGGCCGGGTCGACCCCCGCGGGAACCCGGACGAGGTTCGCCGCCGCCCAGGGCACCCGGACCAACTCGGAGAACAACCCGCCCCACACGCCACCGGTCGGCAGGCCGAACATGGCGTAACGCGGCACCTCCTCGCACCTGCTGGGAGCTTCGGCCGCGCAGGAACGGCAAGTGCCACAAGAGATGTGCCACGGCACCACGACGACGTCGCCCACCGTCAGACCGGTGACGTCGGCTCCGATCTCGACCACCTCCGCCACACACTCGTGCCCGAGCGCGACAGGGCCCTGGAACGGCGTTCTGCCGGCGATCACGGCCCGGTCGAGATCACAGGTCGTCGCCGCCACCGGCCGCACCACGGCATCGGTCGGCTGATCGACCCGCGCGTGCGGCGCATCGCGCCAGATGAGCTCCCGTACCCCGTTGAACTCCAGTACGCGCACTGCGCCTCCTTCTCACGGCTCAGATAACTGTTCGAGCAACTTATCGTGGAAAAGATGCTAACGCGAGGGTGCTGAACAGCGGTGACACCTGTCACCCCCGTCGCGATGAAGGAACAGGAGGACCTATTTACCTGTTCGAACAGGTGTCGCGTCGGATGAGGAGAGCAGATCGATGAGCATCACGTACCTGGCACAGCCCGAGCAGCAGCAGAAGCTGGAGTGGATCGACGGCAGCACGTTCTCCGTCCTCCTCGACAGCGCGGCCACCGAGGGACAGCTCACCGTCGGCCGTTTCGCGGTGGAGAAAGGGGAAGCGCCGCCGTTCCACCTGCACACCAGGGAGGACGAGGTCTTCCTGTTGATCTCCGGCACCGCCCTGGTCTGGTCGGGTGACGAGGAGGCGGTGGAACTGGAGGAGGGCGGCATCATCTACCTGCCGCGCAACGTGCCCCACGGCTACCGCATCACCTCGGAGCGCGCCGACCTGCTGATGATCGCCACTCCCGGCGGCATCGAGGGCATGTTCCGGAAGGCCGGACGGGACAGGTCCACCCCGAGGCCGGACGGTTTCGAGCTGTCACGGGAGTTGATGGCCGCGGCGGCCGACGAGTTCGGCCAGGTCGTCCTCGGCCCGCCGCGCTGAGCGGGACGACTTCGCGTTCACCGCGGACCGACGTCCTCGGCCCGGATCCGGCCGAGGTTCTTCTCCAGCCGCTCGAGCACCTGGCGCGCCTCGGCCCGTTCGTCGTCGTCCAGCCCGCGCAGCGTCATCTCCTCGAGCCTGCGCCAGGTCAGCTCGACCTCCTGGCGCAGGGCCTGGCTCGCCGCCGTCGGCTCGACGACCACGA
The DNA here is from genome assembly GCF_040682435.1 of Lentzea sp. NPDC051208. Classification (NCBI taxonomy): domain Bacteria; kingdom Bacillati; phylum Actinomycetota; class Actinomycetes; order Pseudonocardiales; family Pseudonocardiaceae; genus Lentzea; species Lentzea sp. NPDC051208. The sequence goes on from NZ_JBFBAW010000002.1 coordinate 312,303, forward strand.
CCCGCCGGTCGGACTCGCTGCGGCCGCGCCGGACGAACCCGGCCCGCTCCAGCCGCTGGATCATCCTGGTCATCGTCGCCGAGTCCGAGTCGAGGGCGACGACCAGATCGGACTGGCTCTGCGGTCCCATGTCCCAGAGCTGCATCATCAGCAGCTCCTGGTTCGGGTGCAGCCCGATGCGCCGCAACAGCTGACCGGCCACCATGCGGTGGATGCGGGCGAGCCGGAAGATGGCATGGCTGACGGGGCCGCCTCGTGCGGCGGCCGGCGTCGGCACGGTCGCGGCGACGGCGTCCGCCGCCGCCTCGCTTCCCGGCTCAGGCACGCACGAACCCCCTCGCTCCGCGCCGACCCGCTGCCGAGCGCCGACAGCATCGTATTCGGAGTGAGTGCGACGTGCGTCCGGACGTGACCTGCGCCGGGTCACGCGGTGGAAGGTGGGGTCCGCCGCGCTACCAGGGGGTCTGACCGGCACCGAGCCGGGCCAGCAGGTCGGTGGGGTCCGGGCCGCTGTGGGTGTCGGGCCAGCACCGGACCTGCTGTTCGGCCCAGTCCGCCCACTGCCGGGTCATCTGCGCCAGCCCGACCCGGTATGCCTGGGTCAGGCCGACGATGTGCGCCCGGCCGGGGTAGGGCTCGTCGCCGGTCGCGTGGTCGTGCGTGATCGTGGCCGCGCCCGCCTGGGTTCGATCGGCCCAGGCACGCATCGCCTCGATGGCGCCGAGCAGGTCGTCCTTGTCGCCGAGGTCGGAGAACAGGATCTTCATCATCGCGTCGAACTGGAACTGCGGTTCGGCGGCGGGGTCGGCCAGCCAGCGACGCAGCTCCGCACGCCCGGCCGGGGTGATGGAATAACGGGTGCGGCGGCGCCCGCCGCTGGTCTCGGCGGCCGCTGAGGCCAGGCCGTGGGCCACCAGCGCCTTGGGCTCGTTGTAGACCACGCTCTCGGCCGTCGCCCAGAACGTGCCGCTGCGCCTGAACTGCTGCGCCAGCTCGTAGGGGGTGTGCGGACGCAGCCCGAGCAGACCCAGGATGCCGTAGGACACCGAGGTGAGTTTCTTGGTCCTGCCAGGCAAATACGCCTCCGCCGCCTTGTCGCGTACTCCGTTTCGGAGTATAGACATACTCTGAAACGGAGCATCCACTGCGAGGTGTCCCATGGCTCAGACACCACCTGCCCGCGCCACCGAATGGCCTTCCTCGGGCCGGCCCGCCCTGATCCTGTCGATGATCGCCGCCGCGGTGTTCGGCCTCCTGGCCGGCTGCGGTGCGAGGCTGGACGGGTCCTGGCTCTCCGAACACCTCGAGTTCGGTTGGGCGTACACCGCTCTGGCCTGGGCATCGGTCACGCTCGCTCCCGCACTGGCCTGGACCTTCGTCGGCCTTGCCGTGCTCGTGGGCGGTATCGCCTTGCGGACCAAGGGGTTCCGGTCGGGCCCTTGGCCCCCGGAGACCGTCCTCACGGCCGTTGTGATGATCCCGATCTACGCGCTGATCCTCGTCGCACTGCTGTTCCTCGGGCCGTTCGCGTGGGAGCTGCTGACCTTGGTCGCGTCGGTGTTGGACAACTGTCCCCCTGGCGAGTACTGCCCCACCTTCTGAGACGGCCGGAACCACGGCATGCCCTGGCCCGCGAATCGCCCCTCTGTCCGGAGAGTGCGGCGACCTGCTCCATGCCGACGAACGAGGCGCCGCTGCTCGGCCGTCGCAATCCGACATCGGGACGCGATACCGTCGTCCGGCATCGACGGGCGTGATCGGCGTGTTCAAGGGGTGACTCCCGATGAACCAGACAGTCGGGCTGCTGAAGGCCGACGGACCTCCGGCGGCGATCCTGGTGCGGCTTGCAGTGGGGGCCGTGTTCCTGTCCGAAGGCATCGGCAAGTTCCTGTATCCGGACGAGCAGGCCGCCGGGCGGTTCGCCAGGATCGGGATCCCGGCGCCGGAGTTCTTCGGCGGGCTGTCGGCCGTGGCCGAGACGGTCTGCGGAGCTTTGTTGCTGGTAGGCCTGCTCACTCGTCTGGCCGCGCTGCCGATGCTGGTCAACATGGTGCTGGCACTGGCGTTGACGAAGGTCCCGATTCTGTGGGGTGGCTCGGCCGACAAGCCGAAGGCGGATGGCCTGTGGGACATGGCACACGAGTCGCGCACGGACTGGGCGATGCTTCTGGGCTTGCTGTTCCTGCTGGTCGTCGGGCCTGGCCGTTGGTCGCTGGACGCCCTGCTGGCGCGGCGGCGGGCTGCGGCGGCTCACGCGAGCACCTGACCCAGGCGGCTGGGTCAGCCCTGTTCCACCTGGGTTCTCCTGGTGGGATCACCTCTGCCGCGCCACGCGTGTTGGACGACCGCCAACCCAAAGAGTCAGTCGGCATCGGCGCTGGTCCGGCTCGGTGATCAAGTGGGGGTGCCGCTCCGAGCCAAGACCTCAGGCTGGGCAACCCACAACGGTGTTGCGGACCGGTTCGAACCCGACTGCGACGGCGAGACCGCCTCGATGCTCGGCGTTGACGCGGTGCGGGCGCAGCTGCGGCTTAGTGCGTCGACGTGAACCAATTGAGGACAAGCCCAGGTCTGCGCCTCAGGCTCAGAACGGCAGGACACGGCGATCACACGGCGGCGCGCTCGTCGGACGGGCGGCGCCGCAACGCCGGGTTCGCCACGGCCGGTGGGACGTAGGCGATGTCGAGTGCGCCGACGTCGGTGCCGGGCGGCACGATCTCGTCGATCCGGTCGAGCACGTCGTCGTCCAGCACGATGCCCGCCCCGGCGATCAGGTCGTCGAGGTGTGCCTCGGTGCGCGGTCCGATGATCGCCGAGGTGACAGCGGGATGCGCGACCGTGAACGCCATTGCCATGTGCGTCAACGACATTCCGGCCTGCTCGGCTACCGCGATCAGCTGTTCCACGGCGTCGAGCTTGTGGTCGTCGGTCATGTGCTCTGGCAGCCAGCGCATGCGGGCGGGGTGACCGTCCGACGGGCGGCCCTTGCGGTAGCGGCCGGTGAGCAGTCCTCCCGCCAGCGGGCTCCAGACCAGCGTGCCCATGCCGTACCGCTCGCACACGGGCAGCACGTCGCGCTCGACGCCCCGGTTCAGGATCGAGTAGTGCGGCTGCTCGGTGCGGAACCGCTCCAGCCCACGGCGTTCCGATGCCCAGTGCGCCTCGACGATCTCCGCCGCGGGCAGGTTGGAACAGCCGATGGCGCGGACCTTGCCCGCCCTGACCAGATCGGTCAGCGCCGACAGCGTCTCCTCGACGTCCGTGCGCGGATCCGGGTGGTGCACCTGGTAGAGGTCAATGTGGTCGGTGCGCAGGCGGCGCAGCGAGTGCTCCACCTCGGCGAGGATCCAGCGCCGTGAGCTGCCGGACCTGTTGTGGCCCTTGCCCATCACGCCGTTGACCTTCGTCGCGAGCACCACGTCGTCGCGCCTGCCGCGCAGCGCCTTGCCGACGATTTCCTCGGTCTCGCCGTAGGAGTAGACGTCGGCGGTGTCGACGAAGTTGATCCCGGCGTCCAGTGCGCGGTGGATGATCCGCACGCAGTCGTCGTGATCGGGGTTTCCCACCTGACCGAACATCATCGTGCCCAGGCAGTACGCGCTCACCTCGATGCCGGTGCGTCCGAGCATGCGCGTCCTCATCAGAACGCCACCGCGTCGGCGACGGCCGGCAAGACGATCCAGTTGATCGAATTCAACGTGCTGAGTGCAGACATGTCCACTTTCCTTGGATGGCAACGGCCTGGTGCCGTGAGCAGGCGTTACCTTCACCGGTGAAGAGGACACGGTTCGTCCGCTACCGCGCAGCGGCTCCAGTGGCCTCGGTCACAAGCGGTCGGCTGTCGAGGGCGGGACCGAGAACAGCTGGACTATCCGCTGCGGCACGTCGGCTGCGGCCACGTCGTCGTCGAAATACCCCATCTCGTCCGGGAACGCGAACGTTCCCAAGTCACCCGAGATGGCCTCGCGGTACTCCTCCCCCAGCTCGAACGAGACGTGCCAGAAGTCGCCGTGGTCGGCGACGATCACCAGCTTCCGCAGTCGCGGATCGAGCCGGGTGATCTCGTCCCGCCACGACCGCACCAGGTGGTCTGCCACCACTTCACCCACCTTCCCCGTGCTGCTGGCGGCGGAACTTGCCGGGCGCCGTGCCGAACTCCCGCTTGAAGGCGTTGGAGAAGGCGAACTCCGAGGTGTAGCCGACGGTGCGGGCGATCGCGGCCAGCGGGGCCTGGCCGTCGCGCAGCATTCGCGCGCCGGTGCTCAGGCGCCACCAGGTCAGGTAGGCCATCGGGGACTGCCCGACGAGCGAGGTGAACCTGCGGGCGAAGGCCGTCTTCGACATCCCCACCCCGGCGGCCAGTTCCTGGACCGTCCACGGGTGTTCCGGTGCGCGGTGCATGTGCTGCAACGCGGTGGCGATCGCGGGCTCGGTGAGCGCCACGCACCAGCCTCCGCGGGGGCCGTGGCGCGTCGCCTCCTCTTCCAGCCAGGCTCGCAGCAGGTAGACCAGCAGCAGGTCCATCAGGGCGGGTACCGCGGCGGCGGCGCCGGGGCGGGCTTCGATCAGGTCCGCGCCGAGGAGGTCCACCGCGCTGCGCAGGGCCGAGTGGTCACCGAGCCGGGCGGGGAGGTGGACGACTTCGGGCAGGGTCCGCAGGAACGGGTGGGCCTGCCCGCGATCGAGCCGGTAGGCCCCGCACAGCAACTGCGCCTGACCCGGCGCGGGCTCGTGGTCCGGCGGGCCCGCCTCCGGTGCCAGGGGCAGCTCGGTGATCGTCCTGTCCGGACTGTCGCTCATGCCGTGCACCGCGCCGTGCGGCAGGAACACCACGTCGCCCGCGCCCAGAGCGATGGGAGAACCGGTCGGCGGGATCAGCCAGCAGTTGCCCTCGAGGACGACGTGGAAGCCGGCTCCCGGGTAAGGCCCGAACGCGTACCCCCACCGGCCGCTCAGGCGGGACCTCGTGAACTTGGCACGGCCCGCGCGAACGGTGGAGATCACGTCGCTGAAGACGTCCATCACCCCATAGTACGACGTGCACGGCGGTCTGATCGAGTATGAAACTGGTCGTCTCTCGCATTGGAAAGACCACCCTGCGTCCTTAGCGTTGAACGCGAGCAATCAACGCAGTCGAAGGAGACGCCGACATGGCCGCATATGTCGTGATCGACCTGAACGTCGCTGATCCGGCCGGTTTCCAGCAGTACGTCGACGGTGTGACGCCGTTGATCGAGAAGGCGGGCGCGCGCAACGTCCTGATCGACGGCGGCGCCCTGGTGCTCGAAGGTGACTGGGCTCCGCCGACGCTCGTGATCCACGAGTTCGAGAGCAAGGCCGCGGTCCAGGAGTTCTGGGACTCGCCGGAGTACCAGCCGTTCAAGGAACTCCGGCGCAAGTACTCCACGGTGAAGGTCGTCGTCGGCGAGACCACCTGACCGGAAGTGCTGAGCGCGCTGGTCAGGCGGCCAGCGTGCTCAGCAACACCAGGGCGTCGGCGGAGCGGGAGCGCGGTTCGGCCGGCTGGGCGACCAGCCGCCGGCCGGGCGCGCTGGTGATCGGGAAGATCTCCGTGCGCAGCTCCAGCTCGCCGACGTCGGGGTGGAAGAAGTGCGTGCCGTGCGTGATCCGGCCGCGTGGCTCGGGCTCGGCCCAGAGCCGGCGGAACCGCGGGCTGGCGAGGGAGAGTTCGCCGACCAGCTCTCGCAGTCCGCGCTCGTCGGCGGCGTGATCGGCGTCGCGGCGCAGGTCGAGGACGGCCGCACGGGCCGTGGCGGTCCAGTCGAGGAAGAACTCGGGTGCCGCGGGGTCGAGGAAGATCATGCGGTGCAGGTTGTCGCCGTGGACGAAGCGGCTATGCAGTGCGGTGGCGAGGGCGTTGCGCGCCAGGACGTCGTTGAAACGGCCGAGGACGTAGGCGGGCGCCGTGGTCCAGTCGTTCAGCAGCTGCAACAGGTGCGGGCTGACGCGGTCGCGGGTCCGCCGGCGTGGGGCCGGGCGGGCCAGGCGGTGCAGCTCGGCGGCGGCGGTCTCGTCCAGGCACAGGGCTCGCTTCAGGCTTTCCACGGTCTGGTGGGTCGGTCGCTCGTGCCCCTGTTCCAGCCTGGCGTAGTAGCCCGCGCTCAGTCCTGTCAGCAACGCGACCTCGTCGCGGCGCAGTCCGGGAACCCTGCGGCGGCCCGCGGTCCTGAGCCCCGCCTGCTCGGGCTGGACCAAAGCACGGCGGGTGCGCAGGAAGGCGCCCAGCGCCGTGTTCCGCTCACCGTTCATGAGGTCGAGGCTAGGGAACGGACGAGGGTTCAGCCTGGGTGCGTCTCACCCAGGATGGCCGCGGTTGACGGGAGACCGCCGCACAGGTTGAGTCTGCCGTCATGACCGGCACACCTCTCGGCGACTTCCTCCGTGCCCGGCGTGCGGCGCTCACACCGCAGGACGTCGGGTTGCCCGAGCACGGCCGTCGTCGCGTGCAAGGCCTGCGCCGCGAGGAGGTCGCCATCCTCGCCGGGGTGAGCAGCGACTACTACATGCGCCTGGAGCAGGGCCGCGAGTCCAGTCCGTCGGCACAGGTGGTGGAGGCGGTGGCGCGGGCGTTGCAGCTCGACGCCGCGGCCACCGAGTACCTGTGGCTCCTGGTCCAGCCGGCGGAGGCGAGGACGTGGCGCCGCACCGGGAGCATCCCGGTCAGCGCCCAGCTGCGGCGGCTCATGGACAGCTGGTCCGACTCCCCCGCGTTCGTCGTCGGTCCCGCGCTGGACGTCATGGCGTCCAACACGATGGCCGACGCGCTGCACGACGCCTTCACCCCCGCCGACAACCTGGCCCGCATGGTGTTCCTGGATCCCGCCGGGCGTGCGTTCTACCGGGAGTGGGACCGCGCGGCGCACTCCTGCGTCGCCGAGATCCGTGCCGCGTACGGCCACGATCCCGAGAACGCGCGCATCGCCGAGGTCGTCGCCGACCTGTCCGCCCGCAGCCAGGAGTTCGCCGGGCTGTGGGCCCGGCACGACGTGAAGCCCAAGACCCAGGAGACCAAGCAGCTGCACCACGCGCTGGTGGGTGACCTGGAGATCCAGTTCTCCGCGTTCACCGTCAGCGGCGCTCCGCACCAGCAGTTGATCGTCTACCAGGCCGAGCCGGCTTCCCCTGCGGTGGAGGCGTTCAGGCGTCTGCGCGCCCACGCCGACGCCTTGCGTTCCGCGGAGGCTCGGCGCGTCTAGGCCCGAAGCCTGGGTGGGTGCGTTTCTCCCAGGAAACCCGCGGCCTTCTTCCGGCTGTCCCAGGTGGACAAACTCGTATCTGTCAGCGGCGGGAAACGCCCGCCGCACAGGCAGAACAGCCGGAAGGAACGAGATCGTCATGTCCACCTGGTTCATCACCGGAGCCTCCCGCGGCCTGGGCGCCGAGATCGCCCGAGCCGCTCTGCGCGGCGGCGACGAAGTCGTGGTCGGCGCGCGCAACCCGGACCGCGTGCCGGACGACCTGAAGACTGCGGCGAACACGTTGGTCGTCGCGCTGGACGTCACCGACGCGCAGACCGTCTCCGGCGCCGTGCAGGCCGCCACCGACCGCTTCGGCGGGATCGACGTGCTGGTCAACAACGCGGGCCGCGGTCTGCTCGGCGCGCTGGAGGAGATCACCGACGCCGAGGCGCGGTCCCTGTTCGACCTCAACGTCTTCGGCCTGATCGCCATGACCCGCGCGGTGCTGCCCGTGATGCGCCGCCAGGGATCCGGCAAGCTCGTCCACATCGGATCCCGGTCGGGTTTCGAGGGCGAACCGGGCGTGAGCCTGTACAGCGCCTCGAAGTTCGCCGTGGCCGGGATCAGCGAGGCATTGTCCGCCGAGATGGCGCCGTTCGGGATCCAGTCCATGGTCGTCGAGCCCGGTGTGCTGCGCACGGACTTCCTCGACGCCAGCTCCCTGTCGCTCGCGGCGCAGCGGATTCCGGACTACGACGGCACTCCCGCGCACGTGACCCTCGAGTGGGCCGGCACGGCCAACCACACCCAGCTCGGCGACCCGGTCAAGGGTGCCGCACTGATCCACGAGGTCACGAGCGGCGCCAGCCTGCCGACGCACCTCTACCTGGGCCCCGACACCCTCGACCGGCTGCAGGTCAAGCTCGCCCGGATCGAGCAGGACCTGGCGCCGTGGCGGGACAAGTCCGCCGCCACCGCCCACGAGGACGTCGTCCCGGCCTGACCACCAGAAAGCAGGAACGACCATGACCACCACGCTCGAACTGCTGCGCCGGCACGGCTCAGACCCGCGACGCCGCGTCCTGCTCAGCGGCGCCACCGTCGTCACCATGGACCCCGCACTCGGCACCCTGCCGCAAGGCGACGTGCTCATCGAGGGCGACACGATCGCCGCCGTCGCCGCCGAACTGCCCGTCGGCGACGCCATCGTCATCGACGCCACGGGCTACATCGTTGCTCCCGGCTTCGTCGACACCCACCGGCACGCCTGGGAGGCGCAACTGCGCCGGATCATGCCCGACGTCAACGACCTCGGCGAGTACGTGATGTCCACGCTGGCCGGCATCGCCCCGGCCTACCAGCCCGACGACATGTACGTCGGGACGAAACTGGCCGCGCTGACCGCGATCGACAGCGGCATCACCACGATGCTCGACTTCTCCCACAACTCCCGCACGCCCGCCCACTCCGACGCCGCCGTCCAGGCGTTGATCGACACCGGCATCCGCGGCGTGCACGCCTCGATGCGACCGCACTTCGGCGAGTGGGAAGGCCAGTGGCCGGCCGACCTCACGCGGTTGAAGGACACCTACTTCTCCTCGCGCGACAGCCTCGTCACCCTGCGCCTCGCCACGCTGGCCACCGACGAGATCGCCGGGCCCGACCTCGCCTACGGCCCGCGTCTCGCCCGGCTCGCGCGCGACCTCGACATCGGCGTCAGCGTCGACGCCGTGTTCGGCACCTCGTCCTCCGCGGCCGTGCTGCGCTGGGCGGAGGAGGGAATCCTCGGTCCGGACGTCTCGCTGATCCACTGCACCGGCCTCACGGCCGCGGCCTGGCAGGCCATGGCCGACACCGGCGCCGCGGTCTCCCTGGCGCCCACCTCCGAAGCGCAGATCGGGCTGGAAACGGCCGTGCCCGCCATCGACGAGGCGCTCGCCGCCGGCATCCGCCCCGGTCTGAGCATCGACGTCGAAGTCGCTCTGGCCAGCGACATGTTCACGCAGATGCGCGCCCTGCACGCCATCCAGCGGATGCGGGCCGTGAACGCCGCCTACGGCACCACCGCCACGCCCGCCCGGATCGGCGTCCACGACGTGCTCGACTTCGCCACCCTGCAGGGCGCCAGGAGCATCGGCCTCGGCGGCGTCACCGGCTCCGTCACCCCCGGCAAGCAGGCGGACCTGCTGCTCGTGCACGCCGAAGACCTCAACAACATGCCGCTCAACGACCCGATCGGCACGCTCGTCCTCGGCTCCGACCCCCGCAACATCCGCGCGGTGTTCATCGCGGGCCAGGTCCGCAAGTGGGACGGCGCCGTCCTGGACGTCGACGTGCCCGCGCTCGGACAGGACGTCCGGGCCTCACGCGACCGGATCCTCAAAGCCGCGCACTCGTCCTGAGCACTCCGCAGATGCACGAAAGGGGAAGACCATGTCCGGCACCGCACCACACCCCCACATCGGCATGTGGGTCACCGCGGACGGCCGCATCCGCCAGGAGCTCCTGCCCCACGGTCGCTACGAGGAAGAACGCGACGGCCGCAAACGCGCCTACAACGGCCGGTACACCGTCGACGGCGACCACATCGACTACTTCGACGACCTCGGGTTCACCGCGACGGGTGACGTCCGCGACGGAATCCTCTACCACGAGCACCTGGTGCTGCACCGGGAGCGATGAGGGCATCGATCGGGCAGCGGCGGGTATCCGCGCCAATGCGCATCATCCGGGCGAAGAACCTGGCGGTTCCCGAAGCCGTGTCGCGGCTGCGGGACAGGGTGGTCAACTACGACGTGGACGAGATCCGCGCGTCCACCTGGCACTTCGATCACCACCGGTTCTTCCTGGGCACCGACCCGCCGGGACGTCCCGAGAAGGACTCCGTCTGGTGGCGCGCGCATCGGGAGGTGGCCGCCTACGCGTTCACGCCCGGTCGCCTGCTGCGCGCCCACTACGCGCGGGAGGACGAGCTCGTCGGGAGGGATCTGCTGCTGGTGGGCAGGTTCGCCTTCGCGAGGTTCGCCATGGGTGTGCGGATCACCGAGGCCGGGTTCGACGAGGACGGCGTGCGCTACTCCTGGGGATGGAGCTACGAGACGCTGCAGGGCCACCTGGAACGGGGCCGGGTCGACTACCGCGTCGTCAAGGACCTCCGTTCCGGAGCGGTCACGCTGGAGGTCAACAGCTACAACCAGGTCAACCCCCGCACGCACCCGCTCATCCGCATGGGCTGGTCCTTCTTCGGCAGGCGCGCCCAGCACAGGTTCTACAGCGCGGTCGGCGCGAACCTCCGCCGCCTGGCACAAGGACCTTCCGACGGCGAACCGGACGACAGCGGCGAGCGCTTCGTCGCGGTGCCCCGTGACGTCGGTTCGTGGAAAGAGCCGTTCTGGGCGATAGCCGTTCTCGACGGCGCGAACGACCCGGAACCGCACGGGGCGCTCGCGCATACAGGCTCTGCACGCGGGTACACGCAACAGAATCAGTGCCCCAGTGCGGAATGAGGTCGATGGTGAAGATCGTGATCACCGGAGCGTCGGGAAACGTCGGCACCGGCCTGCTCCGTGCCCTGGCCGCCGACAGCTCCGAGCACGAGGTGGTCGGCGTCTGCCGTCGCCCTCCGGAGGCGGTCCCGCCCTACGACTCGGTGAGGTGGCAGTCGTGCGACCTGGCGGCCGACGACGCGCCGGACGTCCTCGACGAGGTCCTGCGCGACGTCGACGCCGTGGTCCACCTCGCCTGGATGTTCCAGCCCGTCCGCGACGGGGCGCGGATGCAGCGCACGAACTTCAAGGGCACCTCCGCGGTGCTGAGCGCGGCCCGGCGCGCCGGCGTCCCACAGATCGTCCACTGCTCGTCGATCTCGGCCTACGCGCCCACGTCGGCGGCACCCGTGACCGAACAGGCCGCCACCTCGGGCGTTCCCGGCTCCGCCTACGGTGAGGGCAAGGCCGAGGCCGAGGCGCTGGTCGCCCGCTTCGCCGAGGACAACCCGGACATCGCGGTCGCCACGATCCGCCCGACGCTGGTGGCACAGGCCGCCGCCTCGGCGAGTTTCCTGGCGTTGTTCTTCGACCCGCTGGTCCCGCGGCAGCTCTTCTCGTTGCTGCGCCGCGGCAAGATCCCGCTGGTCCCGCTGCCTTCCCAGCTGAAGGTGCAGCTCGTGCACTCCGACGACGTCGGGGACGCCATCGTCCGGATCCTGCGCACCCGCGCACGCGGGCCGTTCAACATCGCGGCGGACACGCTGACCACGCACGACCTCGCCGCCGCGGCGGGCGGGCGACCGCTGCCCGTGCCCACCGGTGTCATGCGCGCGATGGTCCGCCTTCTGTGGCGGGCGCGCGTGCTGCACATGTCACCGGGGTGGTTCGACGTCGGCACCAGGTCACCGCTGATCGACACCAGCCGGGCCCGCGAGGAGCTCGGGTGGACACCCCGCACGAGCAGCACGGCCTGTGCGCGCGAGCAGCTCTCCGGCATCGCCGACGCCACCCATCTCCCCAGCCCGGTGCTGCGCCGTGATCGGTTCAAGACGGAGAGGCGGAACTCCCGATCTGCTGCTGACCGACGACAACTTCGCGCGAAGGCGGCGACCACGCCGCTCTAGCCGTCAGGCGCGGTCGTGGAGGGTGACCTGGTAGCCGTCGGGGTCGGCGAAGGTGAACGTCCGGCCGAAGGGGCCGTCGACCGGCGCGGAGACGATGGTGTGGCCGTCGGCGGCGAGGGCGTCGTGAACGGCCTGGACGCCGGTGGCGTGGAACCAGATCGCGGCGCCGATGCCGGGCTGGGCGACGGAGGCTAGGTCGGTGCCGGGAACGACCTCGCGGAGCGCGAACGCGATGGGCTTCGTCTCGAAGACGACGGCGTGCGGAGGCCCGGCCGGCGAGCGGACGAGACCGAGGTACTGCTCGTAGAACGCCTGTGAGGCGTCGAGGTCGCGCGCTTGGAACGAGAGGAAGTCGGGGCCGGTGGCAGGCATGATGCTCCTTCTTTACGTGTCAGTATCCTGACACGCATCACGCTATGTCAGAATACTGACATGAGTCAAGACGGCACCGGCGTCGACCTGGAGACGTCGCTCGGCTACCTGCTGAAAGAGGCGTCGAGCGTGCTCCGCACGGCCATGGAGGAGGTGCTGCGGCCGCTCGGGATGAGCGTGACGCACTACGCCTGCCTCGAACTGCTGGCCCAGCGGCCGGGCTTGTCGAACTCCGAGCTCGCGCGGGGCACGTTCGTGACACGGCAGTCGATGAACGTGCTGCTGCAGAACCTGGAACGCGAGGGCCACGTGAGCAGGCCCGCGGAGGCGCCCGTCGGGAAGGTCCTTCCCACGCGGCTCACCCCTCGCGGACGACGCAGCCTCGAGAAGGCGACCGCGGCGGTCCGGGCCGTCGAGGTCAGGATGCTGGCCGGCCTCACCGAGGCCGACCAGGCAGCCGCGCTCCGGATCCTGCGGAGCATGGTCCGTTCCCTGCGTGACGGCGACGGCGGTGCCTAGCCCGTCACCGCGCTGCGACGATCGCTTCCTCTCCGGCGGCGACCGGCGCGGCCACGCGCTGGTAGATCCGGCCCATCTCGAGCGCAATCCGTTGCCAGGCGTACCGGACGCGCGCACGGTCCTCCGCCGCGAAGCTCATCTCCTGGCGCCGGACGTCGTTCGCCAGAAGTGAGCGCAACGCCCGCGCCAGCGTGGCGGGCTCCCGAGGCGGGACGTGCAGACCGGTCACGCCGTGCACCACGGTCTCGACCAGGCCGCCCACCGCCGTCGCCACCACCGGAACCCCGCACGCCATGGCCTCGATCGGCGCGATTCCGAACGGCTCCTGCCACTGCGGGCACACCACCACGTCCGCGGAACGCAGGAGAGGGGCCATTTCCGCGTGCGGCACACGTCCGAGGAACGTGACGCGGTGCGCTACGCCCAGCCGGTCCGCCAACTCCCGCAGCCGCCGGAGGTTCGCGTCCGGTGCCGGCCGTGAGCGGCTCGGACCACCGGCGACCACCAGCTCGGTCCAGCCCACCGCGGCGAGGGCGCTGATCAGGTCGTCGACACCGTCGTGCGGGGCGAGGCCTCCGACCGTGAGGATGCGCGACATCCCGCGGCGCGACGCGGTGGGGCCGTTCGGCGTGAACTTGTGCAGGTCCACGCCCCAGGGAACGGTCGAGATCTTGGACCGGCGCACCCCCAGCCCGGCCAGCTCGTTCGCTTCGTGGCCCGACGTGGCGATCACGCACGCCGCCTCGCGGCCGACCACCCGCTCGCGCGCCGCGGAGTCGCCTCCCCGGAGCGCGTGGTAGCTCTGCACGACGGGAATCCCGTTGTGGCGCGTGCTGACCACCGCCGCGAAGCCGGAGGTCCAGTGGTGCGCGTGGACGAGGTCCGGAACGTCGGCGGCCCAGTGCTCCTGGAGCGACCGCGCGAACTCGCCGATGTGCGGGACGACGTCGTCCTGGCCGAGCTGCCGGGCGGGCCCGGCGGGCACGTGCACCACCTCGAACCCGCTGCCGATCCGCGTCCGCTCCGGCAGACGCGCGTCCGCCCGGCGGGTGTAGATCGTCAGGTCGTGTCCCTGCTGGTGCAACGCCTCGGAGAGCTCGGCGACGTACAGGCGCTGTCCGGTCGCGTCCCGGTCGCGCAGCGCGGTCAGCGGGTTGGCGTGCAACGAGACCATCGCGATCTTCACCTGGTCACCCCCGGGTTGGGCCACGGGTTCGCCACGCAGGTCTTGCCGTCCCGGACCACCGCCAGCCCCTGGGGCGCGGTGGCGGTGATCTCGGCGAGCGCGTCGTTCGACACCGAGAAGGTCTGCTGCATCATCACGGGTGCGGGGGCGCCGTCCACGGGGCACGGCTCGTGCCGGTGGCCGAGGAAGTGCCCGATCTCGTGGTTGACGAGGTACTTCCGGTACCCCTCCAGGTCACCCGCGAACGACTGGGCTCCCCGGAACCACCGCGGCGCACTCACGTACACCACACCGTTGATGTAGCAGGAAGTGTCGTAGGGGATGTCGAACCCGCAGATGGCGCGGGCGGTCTCCTTCGCGGTGAGCCGGATTCGCACGTCCGGCTCCTCGACGTCGACGCGGCGGAAGGCGACGTCGCCCGACGCGGTCCAGCCCCGCGGGTCGGCGAGGGCCGCGTCCACGGCCTTGGCGAACGGGAGCTGGGCCTGCGGCACCACGACGCCCTGTTCGACCTCGACGGAGTAGGTGCGCACCCGTCCGGTGCCGACCTGCGCGGTCGTGCCCGGGACGGTGCGCCACCACCCTTCGCCCTGGTCGCGCACCGCGACTCCCGGAGGGAGTTCGGGGCCGGGGCGAACCACGTCCCTGCCGGTCAGCGCCAGTGGCGTCGTGGTGGACGACGACGGCTGCGAAGGCGGCGCCGAAGAGGAAGGCGCGGACGACGAGGGTCCCGGCCGCACCGAGATGCTCGTGGCGATGACCGGAACCTGCGGCTGCGCCACTTCCTGGTGTGCGGGCGTGTCCGGCGGCAGGCTCTCCAGCATTCCGATCGTCACCCCGGCCAGCATCGCGGCGAAGACGTACATGACGATTCTTCCGACGGTCACGAGGTCACTCCCCCATCACGAGCAGCTGAACAGCACAGGACACGGCGCGTGGTGCAACGCCGCCCTCGCGGCGGGCTGCAGGCCCTCCGCGGCACCGCGCTCGCGACCGGACACCACGAGCAGGTCGCTCGGGAACAGTCGCGTCTCCTCCTGGACCGACCTGATCTCGCGCACCAGTTCGACGATGACGTCGGGACAGGCGGCGTGGACGAGGTCGGCGGCGGCGTCGAGCGCGTCGGCGGCGTCGAGGTACGGACGCGTCAGCACGCGAAGACGGGTGGCTCCCCGTGCACGGCAGAAGGCCGTCGCCCGTTGCAGGACGCCCTCGCCCCCCACCGCGTCGAGGACGGCCGTGACCACGCCGAAGCGGCAGGCGACCGCGGCGGGAGAGCCGCCCACGACGACGACATCACGAAGATCGCGGCCCGCGAGCGGCGGCACGGCCAGGGCACGGGCCCGGGAGATGACCACCAGGCCGCCTTCCCAGCGGCCGGGGGTGCACTCGGAGTGTTCGATGTGGATGGTGAGATCGGGGTGCTCGGCGAGCAGTGCCGCGACGGCGGCGTGCGTGGGGTCGTTCCTGGGGCCCGCGTGCACGACCAGGCCGACACCGAGCGCCTCGGCACACGCGGCGGCCCATCGAACGCCCGTGGCGCCCGAGTCGCGCACGTCCACCAGCACGCAGGTCGCCGTGATGCGCACGGACTCGTTGGCGAGCGCGGTCATCGCGTCACGCTCGGTGTGTCGGCGGTGGAGGGCGTCGTCTCGGCCAGTGCGTGCTCGCCGGTGGAGAGCGACTCGGCCAGCGCGGGCTCGGCGGCGGCGAGCGTGGTCTCGGTCAGCGCGTGCTCGCCGGTGGAGAGCGCCGGCTCGGTCAGCGCCGTCTCGGCCAGCGCGGGCTGGGTCAGTGCTGGCTCGGGGCTCCTCGGCGACGGCATGTCCGGCACGGCGGCGGAGACCTCGGCGTACCACTGGTCCAGCAGCCGCTGCCGCTCGGCCAGCTCGGCGAGCATGACGCGGGACCGCTCCAACGCCTCACCGACGATCTCCTGGGCACGCCTGCTCGCCTCGGCCAGCCTGCGCTGGCTCTCCTGCTCGGCCTCGTCCAGCAGGGTCGCCTGGCGGCTCGCGGCCTCCTCCGCGCGCTGCACGGCGTCCTCGGCGCGAACGCGGGCCTCGGCTTCGATCTCGTCCGCCTTGCGCCTGGCCACGTGCAGCAGGTAGCGGATGCACCCGGAGACGGCGTTGTCCTTGCTGTGCCCGGCGTGCAACGTGTGGTACTCGGCGAGCTCCGACCGCGCCTCCTCCAGATGACGGGCGAGGTCCTCGGCCGTTTCGAGGGCGGCGTCGCGGTCGGTGCAGGCCAGTTCGAGTTGCGCCTCCAGCCGGGCGTACTCCTCGTCGACCTGGGTCCGGTCGTAGCCGAGCCACCGGGTGCGGAAGTTCCTGGCACCCTCGTTCAGGAGATCGTCCATAGCCATGCCCGTGTCCTTTCCTGAACGTGGGCGGTTTTCGTGGTACCTGGCTGGTACCCGTGTACCGGCCTGCCAGACATCGCTGACCAGTAAGCACCCTGTCTAGTGAATTCCTCACGGACCGTCATCGGCATGGGTACTCGGTGTAGACCTGACCGGAGGTGTCCCGTGAACGAACACGAATCCGTCATCGAGCCGGACGTGGCCTGGCAACCGTTCGTCGACGCGCTCTGCTCGGCGTCCTCGACCTGGGACACCGGCCCCGGACGATTTCCTGACGTCGAGCAGCAGGACCCGGTCAGCCCCGGCCAGGCCGAGAACGTGATGCTCGCGATCGCCGCCCTCACGCAGCGGATGGCCACGGCGACGGTCTCGATCGTGCGCGCGCTCGCGGACACGAAGCTGGACTCCGTCACCGATGCGGACGACCTGTCGGACGAGGTGGAGTCGTTGGGGCGCATGGCGTTGTGCGCCGATGCCCTGCACCGCGCGGCTGAGCTCGCGCGGGCGGTCGCCGATCAGCGGAGCGACGTGTAGGCGCGCCGGGTGCTCCGGCGCGCCTACACGTCGTTTGTTCAGTTCTACCGGCTCCGCAGGAAACCGATGTAGGACTCGGCCGCGGCGCGGGCCCTCTCGCGCAGCGCCTGCGGGTCGGTCGCCGCCGCGGCCTTCAGCCCCTCACAGCTCGCCGCCAGCGACTCGGGCCCCAGCGCGTTCATGGCGGCGTCCGGCAGTTCGTCCTTCATGCACCGGGTGGCGCGCCCGACGGCGTCGGGGTTGCAGTAGTCGCCCGGTGAGTAGCACTTCTCGACGACGGCGTCGAGTGCGGGCTTGCCCTGGCGGTAGATCATCTCCATGCTGCCCAGACCGGAGACCGCCTTCGGGAGCACGACGTCCTTGAGCTCCTGGACGTCCCGCCGGTCTGTTCCAGGTTCGAGTTGCGCCTGGCAGACACGGGACAGGAACTCCTCGCGTGTGATCTTGGTCAGCGTGCCGACCGTGTCGCTGAAGTCGCCGTAGCACGCGATCGCGTTCGCGGCCGCGGGAGCGAGCACCAGCGGGATCGCGGCGAACAGCGCGGCCAGTGCGGTCGTCCTGGTCTTCATGTCGTCCTCCTGGGCATCAGCCGATCGGTCAGTCGACTGGTACCCGCACGGCCGCGCGACTCATCGTCGTCCGCCGGAGTCGACCGCATCGAGTGACACCCAGGAGTCCACAACGGACGGCCCTCATGGAGGCGTCGACGCGGTGTTGTCCACCGTGAACTCGTGGTCCACGACTGCATCCATGATCAACGGTGTGGTGCTGCGGACACGCGCTGTCAGCGCATGGTCTCCCTCGGTCGGGGTGAAGCCCTCCAGGGTCAGCCGGTCTCCGTCACGGCCTGTCGCGATCATGGTGTCGTCCACGAGAACCTCCACCCGCTTCAGGGTGTCCGGGTGACCCGTGCTGATGCGGACGTGGTGCAAGGCGGACGCGCTCAGCACCGCGCCGTCCTCCAGACCGTCGATGGTCAGGCCGATCTTCTCGATGTGCGTCACGGAGGCCACGACCACGGTCGACGACACCGCGAACACCACGCCGAGGAAGACGAGCAGGAGGAGTTCAGACCTGCGGACCGGGGCGGGCATCGGTCATCCCGACGCCAGGGCGGCGAGCCGGTCCGCGCCCCCGTTGAAGACGTTCTGGTCGATCGGCGACGAGGTGTACTGCCAGATCGTGTGGAACGGCCACTTGTAGGGCATGGGGCCGACCGACGCCGCGTACCTGGCGAGCCACAACGGGTTGGTGGAACTGAAGTCGCCGCTGCGTCCTGTGCACTTGTCCCACCACTGCGTGGACGTGTAGATCACCGGCCAGCGCTTGGTCAGTGCGTGGTAGGTGTCGCTGAAGCTGCGGATCCAGTTCACCATCGCGGCAGGGCTCAGGCCGTAGCAGGTGTCGCCGCCGTACGGGTTGTACTCGATGTCGAGGGTGCCCGGAAGGGTTCGCCCGTCCCGCGACCAGCCGCCGCCGTTCTGCACGAAGAACCGCGCCTGCGTCGCGCCGTCGGAACGGTTCGGCAGCGCGAAGTGGTACGAGCCCCGGATCATGCCGACGGCCGCGGAACCGTTGTACTGCTGAGTGAACTTGGGATTGCGGTAGTTGGTTCCCTCGGTCGCCTTGATGTAGACGAACCGCTTGCCCGCGCGCCACCAGTGTCCCCAGTCGACGTCGCCCTGGTGGCTGCTGACGTCGATGCCGTCCACCCGCCCCACGTTGTCGACGCCTAGGTCTGGTGGTGTCATGGGCATTTCGCCGGTGCCTTCGTGCTTCGCGATCTGCGAGCCGGCCGAGTGGTCGTCCGAGCCTTCGGACGCGTGGACGTGCACGGGACTCAGCAGGCTCGCGACCAACGCGATCGCAGCGGTGCGAACAGCACGAGAGCGTGCACTTGGTTGCGACTGCATTGGTTTCCTCCCCTTGCGTGAATGTTCCTGAAGGCCAGCTACCCGTGGCCAGAACGGAAAAACCGGACACGCATTTGTTGGCACGAGAGGGTGACCGCATTCGTGATCCAGCACGCTGGGTGACGAATTCCCCGACTGGGGTTCATTCGATGTGGGCGCCTGACCAGCGATGTACCGGGTAACCGCCGGAAGCCGCATTCAATGAGGGGAGTCTGGCCGTGGATCGCAAGGGAATCGCGCGCTGTACCGCCAAGCTCGCCGGGCTCTGCCTGCTCGCCGGCGCACTGGTCGCCGGCCTCCTCTTCCCCGCCACCGCGACGCTGGGAGCGTTGTCCAACAAGCTCAGCGACCAGGTGCAGTCCACATTGGCCGAGATGCTGAACTCCGACCCACCACTGATGACGACGGTGACGGACAAGGACGGGACGGCGATCGCGCATCTGTACGACCAGTACCGGGTGCGCACGCCGCCGGACAAGATCTCCCCGCACATGAAGGACGCGTTGTTCGCGATCGAGGACCGCCGCTTCTACGACCACCACGGCGTCGACTGGCTGGCCAGCCTGCGTGCCGCGGCCCGCAACAACGCGAGCGGGTCGGTCGAGCAGGGAGCGTCCACGCTGACCCAGCAGTACGTGAAGAACTATCTGGTGCACGTGCTGGGCCGCACGGACAAGAACGCGCAGCGCGCGGCCCAGGAACAGAGCATCACCCGCAAGCTGCGGGAGGCGCGCATCGCGGTGGGCATCGAAACGGCGCTGAGCAAGGACGAGATCCTCGCGCGGTACCTCGACCTCGTGCCGTTCGGTTCGACGATCTTCGGTGTCGCCGCCGCCGCGCAGGCCTACTTCGACACCACACCGGACAAGCTGACCATCCCCCAGGCCGCGACGCTCGCGGGCATGGTGAACAGCCCGACCGCGCTGGACCCGGAAGCACGGCCGGACAAGGCGGTGGAACGCAGGAACCTCGTGATCGACGCGATGCTGACCGACGGCAAGGTGTCCAAGGAGGAGGCGGACCGGCACAAGAACGCCCCGCTCGGCCTGCAGGAGCCCGTCCGTCCCTTGCAGACCGGATGCGTCGGCGCAGGACCGTCGTACGGGTTCTTCTGCTCGTTCCTGGTGGAGTACCTGACCGAGTCCGGCTTCAACCTGGAGGAGCTGAAGATCGGCGGCTACCGGGTGGAGACGACCCTGGACCCGAAGATCACCGAGCACGCGAAGCAGGCGGTCGAGGCGCAGGCGCCGAAGAACACCCCCGGCGTGGCGAACACCATGGCCGTCGTGCGACCGGGAAAGGACGCGCACGAGGTCGTGGCGCTGGTGGCCAACCGCGACTACGGCCTGAAGAAGGAGGAGTTCCAGACGCAGTTCGACCTGCCGAGCGGTGTGGAGAACAAGTTCGGCACGGGCTCGGTGTACAAGGTCTTCACCGCGGCCGCCGCCCTGGAGAAGGGATTCGGCATCGACACGGTGGTTGCCTCCCCCAACACCTACACCTCGAAGGTGTTCAAGGGTGGAGCCGCCTCCTGTCCCGCCACGGGTGAACCGAACACCTACTGGTACTGCCTGTCCAACCACAACGACCGCTACCCGCCGCAGATGCCGCTGCGGCAAGCGCTTGCGACGTCCCCCAACACGGCGTTCGTGATCCTGGAGGAGAAGACGGGCCTGCAAGCGGTGGTGGACATGGCGTCCCGGCTCGGCATGCGCAAGACGATGTCCACGAACATCGCCGGAGTGCAGCCGGATCCGAACGGCCCCAAGGACCTGCGGGTGAGCCAGGCTCAGTTCTACGCGGGCAACGGCAACGCCTCCTTCACCCTGGGTCCCGCACCGTCGAGCACCCTCGAACTCGCGAACGTGGCCGCGACGATCATGAGCGGGGGCACGTGGTGCAAGCCCACTCCGATCCGGCGGGTCCTCGACCGGGACGGCAAACCCGTTGAACTGAAACGACCTCCGTGCGAGCAGGCGGTGCCCGAACCTCTCGCGAACGCGCTCGCCGTCGGTCTCAGCGAGGACAGCAAAGGCATGGGCACCGCGGCGGCGGCAGCGCGCAAGGTGGACTGGAAGCGTCCGATGATGGGCAAGACCGGGACGACCGAGGAGTACAAGTCCGCGGCGTACATGGGAGCCACGCCCGACTACGCCGCCGCCGTCCAGGTGTTCAACGACAGCACCTCGCCGAAGGGCATCTGCATCAGCGCCGGACCGCCGCAGCTGTGCCCCGAGGGCAACATCTACGGCGGCACCGTGCCCGCGGCGACCTGGTTCGACACGATGACGAAGGTGCACGCCGACCTGCCGGAGAAGCCCCTGCCGCAGGTCGAGGAACGCTTCCTGCGCGGTGACGGGAGCATCGCGCCTCCTGCCCCTGTCACGACGGCACCGCGGCCGGAGGCAGCGGTGCCTCCCCCGGCCGCGGTGCCGCCGTCGCCCGCGGTGCCGCCGTCGCCCGCGACGCCTCCCCCGGCCGCGGTGCCGCCGTCGCCCGCTCCCGGATCCTCGTCCCCGCCGCCTCCTCGGTGACGACCGGCCAGCCGGGGAAGGGCGCCCACGGGCTGCTGCACCTGCGCGGTGACCGGGTCGACGCCGGCGTGCTGGCCATGCGAGCGGACCCGCTCGGCACGACGAGCCCCTCGTGCCGAGCGGGTCCGCGTATGTCTGGACGGTCGGCGCAGGCGCCGCCAGCGTCACTCCTGCGGAGGAAGTCTCACGCTGGACGGATCCCGGTCAGGACGCATTCCGCGCCAGGCCGGATGCCGCAGCCGACCGTCCGATGTCCACTGTCGATACTCGACCTCACCCACCAGCTCCGGCTCGACCCAGCGGGCGTCGCGGGCGTGCTCGCGCGGCACCTCGACGGCGAACGGGCTGGTGCGCCGCTCCCGCTTCTCCAGCTCTCGCTGCAGATCGGCGAGCACGGTCTGGCTGAAGCCGGTGCCGACGTGGCCGACGTACACCAGGCCGCCCTGGCCGTCGTGGGCGCCGAGGAGGAGCGATCCGAGCCTGCCCGCGCGGTTGCCCTGCCCGACGCGCCACCCTCCGATCACGACCTCCTGGGTGTACCGGAACGGCGTTTTCACCCACGCGGGTGACCGGCGGCCCGGTTCGTACCGGGACTTGACGCGCTTCGAGACGATCCCCTCGAACCCGTACTGACTCGCCACGTGCAGGACGTCCGCCGGATCGGTGCTCATGAACGTCGGGGGCACCTGCACCGCGTGGTCACCGGGCAGGCCCAGGTCGGCGAGCATCGCGCGCCGCACGTCGTACGGCGTCGACACCAGCGACCGCCCGTCCAGGTGCAGCAGGTCGAAGACGAAGTAGGCGATGCGCGGCCGCCTCGGGCGCAGCTCCCGCACGCCGGGGGCGGGCTTGTTGCGCTGCTGGAGCAGGCCGAAGTTCGGCCGTCCTTCCTGGTCCAGGGCCACGATCTCACCGTCGAGCACGGCGGTCCGGTGGTGCAGCAGATCGGGCAGGACCTCCAGCTCCGGGAAGCGCTGCATGAAGTCGAGGTCGTTGCGGCTGATCAGCTGGACGGTGCCGCCCTGGCAGTGCGCGACGCCCCGGTAGCCGTCCCATTTGAACTCGACGGCCCAGCCCTCGTCCTGCGGCACGCTGCCCGGTGTGGCGAGCATGGGCCTGACGAGATCGAGCGGCCGGCTCGCTGGTGCCGCGCTCTCCACCCTGGCAGCCCTCCTCCGTCCGGCCCCCTCGTAGTCATGGTCAGCGAGAATCGCCGAGGTCGCTACACGAAGTCCGATCGGCTCGCTCGCAGCACCGGTGTTGTGACGCACCGTTGCCCAACGGGCGTTTTGATCGGTGCGGGCGAGGTACCCCGTCCAGGTGATGCCGGCAGAACGGAGCCATGTCTTGGCCAACGGAGGTCCTGCTGCTGATGCGTGGCTCACGCTGGAGCTCACCGATACTGGCCCTGACACCGGAAAGGTCCGGCGCTGGGCCGAGTCGGTCCTGGAGAACCTGCACGAGGACGATCTGCTCGACGTCCTCCTGGTGATCACGGAGCTGGTGTCCAACGTGTACGACCACGCCCGGTTCCCGGCGCGCCTCAAGCTGCGCAGGTCGACCAAGCCCTGCACCGTCAGCATCGTCACCGAGGACGCTTCGCCCACGCTGCCCCAGTTGCAGCCGTCCTCGCCCGGTTCGGTGCGCGGCCGCGGCCTGATCATGGTGGACAAGCTGTCCAAGCAGTGGGGCGTGGCCCGGCGTGCGATGGGCAAGTGCGTGTGGGCCGTCGTGCCCTGCCCTGCCACGCCCTGACGGGGTCAGTGCTCGGTCGCGGGTTCCTGGGCGTGCTCCGCGGTCGGGAGGGTGGCGAACAGGTCGGCGAGGCCGAGCAGCCCGAGCACCTTGCCCAGGTGGCGGGGCACGGCCGCCAGCGCGATCGTCGCACCGGCCCTGCCGGCCAGCGACCGTGCCGCGATGAGGGCGGCGATTCCGCTGGAGTCGCAGAACTCCAGTCCGGACAGGTCGACGATCAGCTGATCACCGGTGCGCAAGGTGAGCTGCCGGATGGCTTCCTGTGCCTTGGGGGCGGTGGACGAGTCGAGTTCACCTACGAGAGCGAGAACCAGCCCGGTCGGGGTGGCTCTGGTCGTGGTGCTGAACCTGGTGCTCACGAGTCCCCGTTCCGGGGTAGGGGGATGCTCAGGGCGAGCAGAGCCGTGTCGTCCTCCACGCCGTCGCCGAAACCGGTGAGCAGCTCGGTCAGCGCACCGATGACCTCGGACGCGCCGGTCGCCGCCGACGCCGCGAGGTGGTCGAGCAGTTCCTCTTCGCTGTACCGCTCCCTGCTGGCGTGGACCGGGCGGGCCTCGGTGAGACCGTCGCTGTAGAGCAGCAGGGTGTCGCCCGGGCCGAGGTGTGCGGTGACCTCGGTGAACTTCGCTTCGGGGATGGCGCCGACGAGCATGCCGCCGTCGGTGTGCAGGAACTCCGTCGTGCCGTCGGCTCGGACCACGATCGCCGGCGGGTGTCCGCCGCTGACCAGGGTGATGGCGCAGCCCGTGTCGTCGGGCACGAGACAACCGTAGATGACCGTGCAGAACCGGATTTCCCCGCCGCGGTACTGCTGTTGCAGGACGGTGTTCAAGTTGTCCAGCACCTTGACCGGTTCGGGGTTGGACACCGCGGCGGAG
Source organism: Lentzea sp. NPDC051208 (assembly GCF_040682435.1). Classification (NCBI taxonomy): domain Bacteria; kingdom Bacillati; phylum Actinomycetota; class Actinomycetes; order Pseudonocardiales; family Pseudonocardiaceae; genus Lentzea; species Lentzea sp. NPDC051208. The sequence continues at coordinate 336,170 of NZ_JBFBAW010000002.1, forward strand.
CGCAGGGTGTAGCGGGCCAGCGAGGTCACCACGGCCGCCTCGGCGCCCTTCCCGGACACGTCGCCGAGGAAGAACCCCCAGCTGTCGCCGGTGAGCGGGAAGAGGTCGTAGAAGTCGCCGCCGACCTCGTCGATCGAGGCCGGGTGGTAGTAGGCGGCCACCTCCATGCCCGGCACCGTCATGAGCGAGGGCGGCAGGAGGGTCCGCTGCAGGGTCGAGGCGAGCTGCCGCGCCCGGTCGCGTTCGGCCTCGGACTCCTGGCGTGCCCGCAACAGCTCGCGTTCGTACGCGCGGCGGTCGCGCGCGTCGAAGAGGGTGATGCGGATCAGCTGCGCGGAGCCGTCGGCGCCCGTCTTCACCCTCGACGTCGCCATCACCGGCAGCCGCGTCCCGTTCGCGGCCTTCAGCTCCAGCGCGAGACCACCGGCCTCGCCGTGCATCGCCAGCATCGGCCCGATGTGCGTCTCGTAGTACATCCGGCCGCCCACGGTCAGCAGGTCGCTGAACCGCCGCCGGCCGACCAGCTCGCCGCGCTCGATCCCCAGCCAGCCGAGCAGGGTGCCGTTGATCTTGGCGATCGTGCCGTCCATCAACGTGGAGAGGTAGCCGCACGGAGCGTTCTCGTACAGGTCCTCGGCGCTGTCCTCCAGCAGCGCCGAGAACATCGCGCCGACGCCGTCCTCGTCGTGGCCTCCGCCACCACCGGCGTCGTCCGCCTGGCACATCACCGCGCACCCGCGAACCCGAGGATCGCCGCGGCGGTGGCCTCCGGAGCACTCAGCTGCGGACAGTGCCCGGTGGCGTCCAGCGTCACCAGCTCGCTGCCGGCGATCTGCTCGTGCACGAACCGGCCGACCTCCTGCGACGCGATGGCGTCCTGCGCGGTCTGGATCACCAGCGTCGGCACCGCGACCTTCGGCAGGTCGGCGCGGTTGTCGGAGAGGAACGTCGCCCTGGCGAACACCCTGGCGATCATCGGGTCGGTGCGGCAGAAGCTGTCGGTCAGCTCGCCGCCGAGCTCGGGTCGGTCCGGGTTGCCCACGATCACCGGCGCCATCGTCGCCGACCAGCCGAGGTAGTTCGAGTCGAGCGACTCCAGCAGCTCGTCGATGTCCTCCCGGCTGAACCCGCCCCGGTAGTCCCCGTCGTCGACGTAGCACGGGGACGGCGTCAGCAGCACCAGCTTCGCGAACCGGTCCGGCTCGCGGTTCGCCGCCAGCACCGCGATCATCGCCGACACCGAGTGACCGACCAGGACGACGTCGCGCAGGTCCAGCGCGGAGCAGATCTCCAGCACGTCCTCGGCGTAGCCGTCCAGCGCCGAGTACCTCTCGGCCGACCACGCCGAGGCGTCCGACCTGCCCGAACCGATGTGGTCGAACAGCACCACCCGGAACCGCTCGGCCAGCGCCGGCACGATCAGCCGCCACAGGTTCTGGTCGCACCCGAAACCATGCGCGAGCAGCACCGCCGGACCGTCATCACGCCCTAGAACGGTCACGTTGTTCCTGGTCGTCACGTCCACGGCACTCATCTTGCCAGTGGTTCGCCTCAGGCAAGCGTTGGAACCGAACGCGTCGGAGCACCGGGCGGCGCGGCAGTATGATCACCGGACTTCGCGTCAAGCAGCTGGCGTCCTGATCTCCGCTCGGAACGAGGGTACGGGGTATGACCGCCAGTGACCGTCCTGATCCACTCGCACGCCTGGACGAGACGACCGAAGCGCTGGGCTTGCTGCGCGACGCGTTCACCGGCGAGGAAACGCTCGGCGGCTCGCTGCGACGGCTGGCCGAGACCGCGGTCAGGGCGATACCCGATGCCGACGCCGTGACCATCACGGCGGTGACCACCGAGCAGCCGCGCACGGCGGCCGCCACGGACGACCGGCTCGTCGAACTCGACGAGCAGCAGTACGGCGCCGACCGCGGACCGTGCCTGGAGGCCGCCCGCTCGTTGCGGGCCGTGCGCGCGGTGGTCGGAGAACACCTCGACGAGTGGCCGGAGTTCGAAGCCGCGGCGGCCGCGCACGGTGTCCGCGCCTACCTGTCCGTGCCGGTCGTGCTGGCGGCCGCGGGCGACGGGCTGGAACGGCACATCGGCTCGGTCAACGTCTACAGCCGCGCCGCGACGGCCTTCGACCCGTTCGACGAGGGGCTCCTGCGCCTGTTCACGGTCGCGGCGACGGCCATGATCGGCAACGCCGAGCGGTGGCAGCGCTCCCGTGACCGCATCGAGCACCTGGAACTCGCGCTCGGCTCGCGCGCCGTGATCGACCAGGCCAAGGGGGTGCTGATGGCCGTGCACACCTGCTCCGCCGACGAGGCCTTCGCGCTGCTCGTGGAACGTTCCCAGCACCAGAACATCAAGCTGCGCGACGTCGCCAGGAACGTCCTCGACGAGGTCACCCGCGGCTGACGCGCCGGCGACCTGATCGGGTTTCGCGGTTTGCGGTGCCCCGCGGCCGGGTATCGGAGCACTTCGAACGTCTTCACAGAAGTGGACCGGTTCGGCCATGGCCGCGAGCGACGAACCTCCCTCCGCACCGACGACCCTCTCCCTGGAGCTGCACGAACACACACCCTCGCTGTCCGCGATGCGCCGCTGGATCTCCGGCGCGTTCAGCCACCTGTCCCAGGACCTGCTCGAGGACGTGCAGCTGGCCGTGACCGAGCTGGTCAGCAACGCCTACGACCACGGGCGCCATCCCCGTGAGCTCCGCCTCCGGCGCCTCGAGGCCGCCGGTCGTCTCCGCATCGAGGTGGACGACGCCTCACCGGACCTGCCCACCCTGGGCCGTTCCCGGCTCAACACCACACGGGGACGCGGCCTGATCATCGTGAACAAGCTCGCCGAGGAGTGGGGCGTCGTGTCGCACCCGGTCGGGAAGACCGTCTGGGCCGATCTCCCCTGCGGCTAGGGCGTGTCCCGTAAGTCTCGTCCGCGATAGTCGCGGCCGAGGGCCCGGAGACGGCACCGCCGCAAAGCCCGAATACGCCCGGTATGAGGGCATTGCGGCGGCATCGCCTCCGGGACTCTCGACCGTGACCCTCATCGAACGGACTCACGGGACACGCCCTAGTGGTGTGCGGTCACCGCGGCGGGAGCGACCTCGCCGTTGGTGAGGGCCCTGGCGACGTCGCGCACCGAGCTGCCCTGCTCGCGGGCGTGGTCGAAGATCAGGGTCCGCGCGACGTCGACACCGACGTCGAGGGTGCCCGCGACCAGGCCGACGGCGTGCGCGAGTTGCACGCGGTCGTTCATCGTGGTCAGCGTGCGCTCGGTCAGCCGGTGGACGCGCGCCGGGCCGGTTTCCTGGGACAGCCCCAGCACCGCCAGGTCGGCGAGCACCTGGCCCAGGCACTGCTGCCAGGGCTCCAGGGTGGCGGGCTCGAGGTAGAGCAGGTTCAGCCCCCCGGCCACCTGCCGGTCCAGTCGCATGGGCACGGCGTGCACCGCGCGGTACCCGGCGTCGAGCGCGGACGGCCGGAACGCGGGCCACCGGTCGTCCGTCGTGAGGTCGGTGGCGGTCACGGCCACCTCGTCCTTGATGCAGTCGACGCAGGGACCTTCGTCGACCTGGGCCTGCAGGAGTTCCACGAACCGCGACCGCTCGTCGGAGGCGGACACGACGCTGATGCCGCCCCGCGGGTCGCTCAGCATCACGCCGGTGGCGGAGGCACCGAGCAACCTCGTGCACGCGGCGGTCACCAGGCGCAACACCGTGTCCGGGTCGTGATGGTCGATCAGGCTCGCGGTGAGCTCGCTCAGCGCGGGAACAACCTCATCTCGGACATCGGACACGGTCACAGCATACGACCCGTCGTCGTGCGACACCGTTCAGTCCGCCAGTCGATCGAGGGAAATCCGCTGGTCGAGGACGTCGCGCGAGACCTCCAGCACCGACCGCCGCTCGGCGAACGCGTGCGCCCGCAACCGGGCGAAGGCGTCCTCGAGGCTGATGCGCAGCTTCGCCGCCAGCACACCGGTCGCCATGTGCACGTCCTGATAGGACACTTCCATCCGCAGCTTGTCCTCGTCGTTCGCCAGCTCGTTCTCCAGCAACGCGAGCGTCGCGAGATCGGCCAGCAGGGCCGCGTCCGTCACCGCCTCCGCGGACAACCCGCCGGGACGGCGCCGGTACAGGTCCAGGGTGCCGAGCCGGATGCCGCCGACCTGGAGGGGGAACGCGAACATCGCGGCGAGGCCCTGCTCCGCGGCCGCGTCGGCGAATCCCGGCCACCGGCCCTCCTCGGTGCTCACGTCCCGCACCAGCACCGGGCCGCCGCCGCGGAAGGCCTCCACCGCGGGCCCTTCGCCGAGGGTGTACTGGAGTTCCTCTATCGACGCCGCCCACCCGTCGCTGGCGCTGACCATCTCCTGCGCCCGCGCGTCGCCCCGCAGGACCAGCGCCGCGGCGTCCACCCCGGGCAGGACGTGCACGCACACCGCGCACAGCGCCAGCGGCCACTCGGAACCCGTGGTGCGTTCCGCGATCATCCGCTCGAGCCGGTCTCGACGCTGCCCGTCCACTCTCGGCCCCTCGCACCGACGCTGTTGTGAAGCACCAGGATACGAACCGCTGCCACCTCCGCGCACTTCGCGGGCGGGAAACCGGGCAGGCAGCGGCCGCCGCGGGGCGCGGACCGGTCCATCCACTGTGGACACGAACCGGGCCCGGCGCGGCGGCGGCGCGGGATTCCGGTCCTCCTGCGGGCAGGCCGATCGCGGCTATTTGGCGGCGTCGTAGGCGAGGTGCAGCCAGTCCGACGCCGCGACGGCCGACAGGGTGGTCGCGACCAGCCGGGTGGCCCGCGGCGCGAGCACCAGGCCCGCGGTGAGGGCGCTCGCGATCCACACGCCCGAGCAGAACGGGCAGGTCATGAGCTCACCGGCGGCGTGGCGCACGCCGTGACCGCGCACGCTCTCGTTGACCTCGGCGGCACCGGCAGGCTGCTCGTACCGGGTGAACGGTGCCCGCAGCACGCTGGTGATGGAGGACTTGGTGAGCAGCCTGCTCGCCTTGTGGGTGGCCACGGCGAGCAGCACGGTGTCACCTGCCGTGAACCGCTCCGGGAGTCGTGTCCCCTTGTACCGGCCAACGGCCGTGGCGATGCCCGCCAGCGCGCCGAACGCGCCCAGCGAGGCCAGGTATCCGAGCAGCGGGCGACGTTCGTCAGCGGCGTAGGCGCCCTGGACGCTCTTGAAGGATTCGGCGATCGGCATGGCGGAGGTGTTGCCACCACCGGTGCCGTCAAACCCCCGGCTGCTCCGCACCGGCGCGTCGATCGTCACAACGCCACGAGCGCGCCGTTGTCCCGCACCGCGGCGAGCGACAGCGTCTTGTAGCCGACGTCGTCGAACAACACGACGAGCCGGTCCGTTTCGGCGTGCACGACCGTGCCGCGGCCCCACTCCTCATGGCGCACAACGGTGTTCGGCGGGTACCCGGCGGGTTCCGCGGCTTCGGCCGGCAGGCCCTCGTCGCAGGCGTCGCAGTTGCCGCACGGCTCGTCGAGCCGCTCTCCGAAGTACCCGAGCAGGAACCGCCGGCGGCACGAGCGCGCCTCCGCGTAGCCGTGTGCCACCTCGATCCTGGAGCGGTCCCGTCTCCGCCGCCGCTCGACGTCCTGCTCCACCGCCTTGACGGCCTGAGCGGGCGAGGGCGCGTCCGGGACGTACCGGACCCTGTCCCCGGTGGTGCGCACGACCGCGGCGCCCTCCAGGAGGTTCACCAGGTTCGTGGCCTTGCGGCGGGTCAGCCCGAGTCCCTCGGCCAGCTCACCGATCCCGGCTCCCGGACGGCGGCGGCGCACCGCCGCGGCGACCTGCCGCACCCCGGCGCGGTCCAGCTTGCCGCCGGTGAGGAACCGGTGCAGGCCGCGGTCCTCCGCCCGGTGGAACACCATCACCTCGGCCGGGGCGCCGTCGCGGCCCGCGCGGCCGATCTCCTGGTAGTAGGCGTCCAGCGAACCGGGCATCGCGGCGTGCGCCACGAACCGCACGTCCGGCTTGTCGATGCCCATCCCGAACGCCGACGTGGCCGCCACGACGTCGATGCCGCCGGACATGAACTCGTCCTGCACGCGGCGCCGGTCGGCCGCCTTCATCCCGGCGTGGAAGGCCGCCGCGGACACACCCCGGCCGGCCAGAGCGTCCGCGTACCGCTCGGCATCCTTGCGCGTGGGCACGTACACGAGGCCGGCCCCCTCCCGCTGTGCCACCCAGTCGATCACCGCGTCCGTCCGCGTGGCCTCGTCGGCGCAGAACCGCGCGGCCAGGTGCAGGTTCGGCCGGTCGAAACCGGCGACGATCACCGCCGGATCCCGCATCCCCAGGTGCTCGGCGATGTCGGCCCTGACCGGTCCGCTCGCCGTGGCGGTCAGGGCCAGCACCGGCGGGTGACCGAGCCGTTCGACCACGTGGCGCAGCCTGAGGTAGTCGGGCCTGAAGTCGTGGCCCCACGCGGACACGCAGTGGGCCTCGTCCACGACGAACAACGAGGGCTTGGCCCGCTCCAGCCGGTCGAGCGCCTCCTCCTTGGCCAGCTGCTCGGGCGAGAGGAAGAGGTACTCCGCGTCCGCGTCGGTGAAGGACCGCCACGAGGCCTCGTTGTCCTGCGCCGGTTGTGCCGAGTTCACCGCGGCCGCCGCGGGCGCGTCGTTGGCGCGCAGGCCGGCCACCTGGTCGCGTTGCAGCGCGATCAGGGGCGACACCACCACCGTCGGTCCGTCCAGCAGCATCGCCGTGACCTGGTAGATGGCGGACTTCCCGGCGCCGGTGGGCATGACGACCACCGTGTCCCGCCCCTCCAGCAGGTGCTGCATGCCGGCCAGCTGCTCGGCGCGCAGCTCGGTCCAGCCGAACGCCTCCGCGGCCGTGCGCCGCAGTTCCGATTCGCTCACGCGGGCTCCCTCGTCAGCGGGTCTGCTCCTCGCCCGCGTCACAAGGACCTACCCGCACACTCGCAATTCAGTCCCGCGCACCGTCCCTTCTTGACTCACTCTTTTCTTGTCTCACCTCGCTTTTCCCACCGACCTGGAGGATGGTGGAAGTCATGAGCCCCTCCGCACGCGGCCCCGCCCAGCGCGCCGCCGCCGCGCGCCGGATCACCGACTGGGTACACCTGCGCGCCGGTCTCCACGAGGCCGTCGGCGTTGCCCGGGCGCAGGGTGCCGGGGGCCTGGGTGACGGGCTGGAGACCTACTCCGCCGGGCACAGCGCGATGGAGTGCACGCGGGAGGCGGCGCGGGTGAGGGGAAGCGTCGACGCGGCGGCCGACGATCGCGCCGACCCGGACTGGCGCGACTAGGGCGTGTCCCGTAAGTCCGTTCGATGAGAGTCACGGTCGAGAGTCCCGGAGACGGGACACGCCCTAGGGCCGTTCGGCAGCGAAGCGGCCGGAGAAGTCGACCCGTATGGCCACCTGAAGCCGTCTATCATCGGCTTGGCACCTGGTTCAGCCCAGGTGACTCGTCCACCGCTCCGGACCTCGGCGGCGCCCGCTTCTCCCGTCCTGGTGTCAGGAGTGCCGCCATGGCCATGCCCGATCGTCTTCCGGTCGATCAGCAGTCCCCTCGATCGATCGGGGTCTCCGAGGTCACAGGGCTGGAGGCGGGCACACAGGCGTTGCGTGCGACGGACTACCGGCACGGCGGCGAGTCCTGTCTGACCGACCTCGACGCTCTGCTCCGTGCGGGCGACCGGATGCTCACCGCGTCCGCGTCCGCGAAGGTGCGGCGGCAGCTGTACGTGGCTCTGGCCGACCTGCACAACGTCGCCGGCTGGGCGTACTTCGACGCCGGATTCGCGAGCAGGGCCCAGACGCGTTTCTGCCACGCCCTGGTGCTGGCGGGGCTCGGCCGGCACTCCGGGCTGACGGCGAACGTGTGCTACCGGCTGGGCCGCGTGTGCCTGCACCAGGACAGGCTCGACGAGGCGTCGGCGTACTTCCAGCTCGGACAGCTCGCGGCGAAGCGGTCAGGAGACGGGATCGGCGGGAGCATCATGTCGATGAACTCGGCGTGGGCCTGTGCCAAGAAGGGCTCGTGGGACGGCGCCCGGACACTGCTCGACCGCGGCCGGGGCCAGTTCGCCGACGCCGACCACACGCGGGTGCCCGACTGGGCGAGGTTCTTCACCGCGACGGACCTGTCGGCGCTCACCGGCGCGGTCCACACCGACCTGGCCCGGACCGTGGACCGGCAGCACGCCAGGACCGCCGTTCCGCTGCTCGTCGAAGCGATCGACGGCTACGGCGACGACATGGCCCGCAGCCGTGCGTTCAGCCTCATCCTGCTGTCGACCAACCACCTGGTCGAGGGCGATGTCGACCAGGGCGTGGCCATCGGGTTCCAGGCACTCGTGTCGGCCGGCACCCTCGGCTCGGCTCGCGTGCGGGACCGCATCCGCCCGCTCGCCGGGCACGCCCGCCGGCACGGCTCCCACGGCGGAGCCCGGGAGTTGGCGGCGCGCGTCAGCGCCATGCCCGCCGCACCGGCCGGAGGGCTGCCGTGAACGGCAGGCAGGCCGCCCAGCTGCTGGGGCTGCTGCCCGGCCCGCGACAGCAGGTGCTGAGGCTGCGACTGGTGTACGGGCTCCGCCGAACAGACCACGACCGTGCTGGGCTCCACGCCCGCTGTCGTGCGCCTGGCCCAGCACGAGACCCTCGAAGTGCTGCGCAGGGAACTCGCCGGGCGAAGTGGCCCCCCTCGAAACGCGGTCCCGGCGGATTAGGGTGCGTTCTCCCGTGGAAGCCACGACACGGGATGCTCCGGATCACGGGAGGCTGAGCGGTGAGCGGTGACCGGCTGGCCAAGGTGCTGGGGTACCTCGCCGCCGACGCGGCGGCCCGCGGCGCCAAGGTGTCCAGCGAGTCGGCCTGCGACGCCGGTGTCCGCCTGGCCGAGGTGAGCGGCGTGCAGCTCACGTTGATGAGCGGCCCGGATCGCGGTGAGTCCCGGTACGCCACGGACGAGGTGGGCGCCCGGCTCGAGGAACTGCGGTTCACGCTGGGCGAGGGGCCTTGCGCGGACGCGTTCCGCACAGGTCTGCCGGTGCTGGCCGGCGACCTGGACACCGGGCACAACCACCGGCGGTGGCCGCTGTTCGTGCCCGCGGCACTCGAGATCGGCGCGCGAGCGGTGTTCGCGTTCCCGCTGCGCAGCGGAGCCATCCGCATCGGGCTTCTCGTCCTGCACCGCACGCGTCCGGGGCCGATGACCCACGACCAGACGTCGGACACCCAGGTCCTCGCCGACGTCATCCTGTCGTTGCTGCTGGACGAGCTCACCCGCGTCCAGGTCGAGAACAACGCGCTGCTGGCCGACATGCCGCTGCGCCGCGCCGAGGTCCACCAGGCCACCGGAATGCTGTCCGTGCAACTGGGTGTCAGCGTGGAGGAGGCTCTGGTGCGGCTGAGGGCGCACGCGTTCGCTGAGGAAAGGCCGGTGATCGACGTCGCGCGCGACGTGGTGGCCCGGCGTCTGCGACTGACCCCGGAAGCACGGCCTGATCCCGCGTGATCGACCGGCGACCGACCAACAGAGGTGGCCCCAATGTCAGTGGAGAACATGGCCGAGACGTTCGTGCAGCTTGCCGACACCCTGGTCGCCGACTTCGACTCGGTCGAGTTCATGCACCTCCTGGCGGACCGGTGCGTCGACACCCTGGAGGTCGACGCCGCGGGCATCCTTCTCGCCGACCACCACAGCGAGCTGTACGTGGTCGGAGCTTCCAGCGAGCGCACCAGACTGGTGGAGCTGTTCGAGCTCCAGCACCGTCAAGGTCCGTGCATGGAGTGCTACCTGACGTGCGCGCCCGTGACCGTGGCCGACTTCACGGAGCCTCCGCAGCGCTGGCCGGAGTTCTCCGCGATCGCCGCGGAGGCCGGGTTCCGCGCGGTGCACGCCCTGCCGATGCGGCTGCGGGAGCAGACCATCGGCGCGCTGAACCTGTTCACCGCCGCGCCGGGCGCGCTGAGCAGTGCGACCATCAGGGTGGCGCAGGCGATGGCGGACGTGGCCACGATCGGTCTGCTGCAGGCGAAGCTCCTGAACCAGCAGGAGCTGCTCGCCGAGCAGTTGCAGGGCGCGTTGCAGAGCAGAGTGCTCGTCGAACAGGCCAAGGGTGTGCTCGCCGAGCGCCTGCAGATCGGGATGGGCCGGGCGTTCGAGACACTCCGGCGTTACTCCCGCAGCCACAACCAGAACCTCAGCAAGGTCGCCGAGTCGGTCATCGCCGGCACGGTCGACGTAACGGCGTGGGGCGATCCGGGCACGCGCGGCTGACGCGCTACGACCTCCGCTGGGCACGCGTCCTCCGAACGGGTTCAGGTGTGCGGCGCGACGCGCCCGCTAGGGCGTGTCCCGTAAGTCCGTTCGATGAGAGTCACGGTCGAGAGTCCCGGAGGCGGGACACGCCCTAGTACTCGATTGGACCAATCGTGCTCGGACGGGACGTGGAAGCATGGATCGGGAGTGCGCTCGCCCCAGTCCCCGGCGATGACGCCGACGCGAGAACCTGCGAATTGGGGCGTGTTGTGGACCACCGGGTGGCGCAGACCTTCGTCGAGCTGGCGGACACGCTCGTGCTCGGGTTCGACACCATCGACTTCCTGCACACCCTGACCGAACGGTGTGTCGAACTGCTGCCCGTGGACGCGGCCGGCCTCCTGCTGGCCGATCAGCAGGGCGTGCTGAACCTGGTGGCGGCCTCCACCGAGAAGGCGCGGCTGCTGGAGTTGTTCCAGTTGCAGGAGGACGAAGGTCCGTGCCTGGACTGCTTCGACACCGGCACACCGGTGGGGTGCGACGACCTCGGTGCGGCGCCGCAACGCTGGCCCCGGTTCGCGATGGCGGCTCGCGCGCAGGGGTTCGCCGCGGTCGACGCCGTGCCGATGCGGTTGCGCGACCAGGTGATCGGCGCGCTCAACCTGTTCCGGACGTCACCGGGGCCCACGCCGGCGGACGTCACCGTGCTGGCGCAGTCGTTCGCGAACGTCGCGGCGATCGGCATCCTCCACGTCCGCGCGCTGTGGCAGAGCGAGATGATCGCCGAACAGGTGCAGAACGCGCTCGACAGCGGCGTCACGATCCAGCAGGCGACGGGCATCCTGACCGTGCGCCTGCAGGTCGACCTCGCGGACGCGCTCTCGTTGTTGCGGACGCATGCCCGCAACTCCCACCAGTTGCTGTCCGACGTCGCCCAGCAGGTGATCGACGGACGCCGCAGGTCGACGATCTGACGAGACCGACCTGAGCGTGACTGCGCGGATCTGCGCAGGTGGGAACCCCCTTGGCAGCCGCGTGAGCGGTGATCGTTGAAGCCTGCCGCAAAGGCTTGACCTGAACCAATGTTCACGTATTAGCGTGGTCGCAGCGGGTAGCCGAGTGGCTACAGCGATATCGCCCAAGGGGAGACCGGTGACCGCAGAACGACCACTGCACCTGGCTTTGATCATCGGCAGCACCAGAGAGGGCAGGTTCGGCACGACCGTGGCCGAATGGGTCCTCGGACACGTCCGGCACCGCGGGGACGTCTCGGTCGACGTGATCGACCTGGCGGAGGTGCCGTTGCCCACCGTGCAGCAGGCCGTCCCGGTGGTGACCGGGGTGTACCCGTCACCGGACGTCCAGGCGTTCGCACGGCGGATCGGCGCGGCGGACGGGTTCGTCGTGGTGACCCCGGAGTACAACCACGGCTATCCGGCCTCGCTCAAGCTCGCGATCGACTCGGTCTACGTCGAGTGGAATGCCAAGCCGGTCGCATTCGTGTCCTACGGCGGACTGGCCGGCGGCTCCCGGGCCGTCGAGCAGTTGCGCCAGGTGTTCGCCGAGCTGCACGCGACCACCATTCGGGAAACCATCTGCCTGGCCATGGCGCACTCGCTGTTCGGCGAGGACGGCAAGTTGCTCGACCCCGACGGCCCGGACCTGGCCGCGAAATCACTGCTCGACCAGCTCACCTGGTGGGCCGGCGCGCTTCGCGACAAGCGGGAGAAGCACGCGTACAACACCTGAACGCCGCGCGAATGAACGTTTGACAGTTCCGAACGCGACCGGAATGGACGAACCCTCGTCCATTCCGGTCCGCGCCGTAGGCGCAGAACATCTGCCCTTCATTCACGTCCCACGGCGTGGATCCGCTTGCGCTACCGCAGGAGTTTGTTGACCGCTTGAATTCGCAACAACACAGTCGGCACCACGACCGGCTCTAACGCACGCATGAGTCCACGACCTGCGGCGACATGTCTTGAATAGCCCTGGACGGGCTTCTTCGGCGACGGCACGGGCGGTTGATAAAGTCACCCGGATGGCCGAATCGCCCGTTTTTTCTTGCCGTTGTCAATGCGGTTCCTGGTAGGCTCTAACCAAGTGAGCATCTTATTGGTTAGCCCCAGGGTGGAATACGCTACCAGCAACAGGGGGCGCATCGCATGAGGCAACGGGGGATCCATGGGGTAGGCACTTCCTCATCGACGAGCAACCGCCCGAACGGCGTAACCGAAGGCGCCGACGGGTCGCGGTAATCGGAATCTGGGGTGGGGCTTCGGAATTCTGCAGTGCCTGGGGGGTCTGGGGAATTAATTGGGGCATCTGACCCCGACCAAGTGAATGTCGCCGGTCGTGCCGGTGCGCGCCACGCTGATCCCGTTCCAACGGCGGAACTGGTTGATCCCGTGCGCGCCGGCGCGTGCACCGACGCTTCGCTGTGCTCTGCCTTTCACACACCTCAGTTCAGCCATGACAACACATGACTATCAGAAGAGGCTTGTCGTGAAATTCGGCATCTTGGGTCCACTGACCATGCACGACAACGGGGTTTCCTACCTGCCGACCGCCCCGAAGCAACGGCAGCTGCTGGCGCTGTTCCTGCTCAACGCCAACAGGTTCGTCGCCATCGACGCCGCCGTCGAAGAACTGTGGGAGGGCAACCCTCCCCGCACGGTCATCCCGACGCTGCAGACATACGTGCTCCAGATCCGCCGCGCTTTAGCCGCGTCCCCCACTCTCGGTTCGCTCACCGAGGCGCACAAGAGCCTGATCACAGGAAACCGCGGCTACTTCCTGATGGTGCCGCCCCACTCGCTCGACCTGATGGAGTGGGACCAGCTCGTCGCCGAGGGCAGGGAGGCCCAGCGACGGGACGACGACGCCGAGATGGCCAGGAAGTTCCGCCGGGCGCTGAGCCTGTGGCGCGGCCCCGCGCTGGGCGACGTCCAGGCGGGGCCGTTGCTGCGGGCGCACGTCAACCGGTTCGAGGAGGCCCGGTTGTCGGTGACGGAGCAGTGCTTCGAGGCCGAACTGCGGCTCGGGTACCACCACGACATCCTCAGCGAGATCGGTGACGTGGCCGCGCAGCACCCGTTGAACGAGAACCTCCAGGCGATGTACATGCTCGCGCTGTACCGCGCCGGCCGTCAGGTCCGCGCCCTGGAGGTGTTCCGGCACCTGCGCCGCAGCGTCTCCGACGAGCTGGGCGTCGAGCCCTCGGCGCAGCTGCGCCGGTTGCACGAGGCCATCCTGTCCGCCGACGACCGGTTGGAGATGACCACGCACGATCAGCGGTTCGCCACGACGTCCAGGGTCAGCGTGAGATAACGCGCGGTCATGCCCTTGGCCTTGGTGATGCCGAAGGCGTAGCGGTCGATCCGGGTCGTCGCGCGGGCGAGGAGCTCCTGGTCGTCGCCGCCGACCCGGTGCAGCGCCAGGGAGATCGGCTGGGTCACGCCGCGGACGGTCAGCGTGCCGTGCAGGGTGCGCTTCCCGTTCGCGGCCTGGCCGACCCGCTCGCCGCGGAAGACGATCTCGGGATGCGCGTCCACGTCGAGGAAGTCGGCCGAACGCACGTGCGCGTCACGCTCGGCGTTGGCGCTGTCGAAGCTGCCCGCCGCCACCACCGCGTCCACTGTGGACTCGGTGGTGGGCTCGGCGACCGAGATCTTGCCGTGGCCGACCCGGAACGTGCCGCGGACCCGCAGCAGCCCGTAGATCGCCCTGGTGGTGAACGAGATCACCGACCGGTCGGGGTCGATCAGGTACTCGCCCTTGGCCGGTTCGCCAGTGACTGACATCGGAACACCGTCCTCACCTCGGTCGTCAGTCCTCATCGGACAGGACGAGCCGCACGTCGTACTCGGTCATCCACGTGTTGAACTCGATCAGTCGTTCCAGCACCGCCCTGGCCGCCCAGGGCCCGCCCATGACGTAGGCGCCGTCCGGCCGTGCGAGCAGCCGGCGGATGCCCTCCTCGGGCACGAGCTGGAGCACCGGCGAATCGGGCGTGCAGAGCTTCTCCACCTGTTCGCGCAGCGCCGCCTCGTACTTGTCGTCCTGTGTGGACGGATACGGGTTCTTCTTGCGGTCGAGCACGCTGTCCGGCAGCACACCGCGCATGGCCGCCCGCAGCAGGCTCTTCTCCCGGCCGTCGAAGTTCTTCATCGCCCACGGCGTGTTGAAGACGTACTCCACGAGCCGGTGGTCGCAGAAAGGGACTCGCACCTCGAGGCCGACGGCCATGCTGATCCGGTCCTTGCGGTCGAGCAGGAAGTTCTCCCACCGCGTGAGGTTCAGGTAGCCGACCTCGCGCATCCGGGCCTCGGTCCCGGTCTCCCCCGCCAGCCTCGGCACCTCGGCCATCGCCTCGTCGTACCGGTGCCGGATGTACTCGCCCAGCCCGAGCCGGTCCCACAGGCCGACCTCCTTGAGCGCGCCGATGCCGCCGGCCTTCTCGAACGGGTGGTGCCAGGGGAAGGAGCCGTTGTTCACCGCGTCCTGGTCGTGGAACCAGGTGTAGCCGCCGAACAGCTCGTCGGCCGCCTCACCGGACAGCGCGACGGTCACCCGTTCGCGGACCGCGCGGCACAGCAGGTAGAGCGAGTACTCCATGTCGCCGGTGGAGATCGGCAGGTCCTGCGCGACGAGCGTCGCCCGGCGCACCGACGGGTCGAGGACGTCGTCGTTGTCGAGCATGATCGTGATGTGCTCGGCGCCGACGTGCTTCGCCACCTCGATGGCGAACGGCGTGTCCGGGTCCTCCCACTGCACGTTGGCCTCGAACCGGTCGTCGTGCCCGGCGAAGTCGACCGAGAACGCGGGCAGCTCCCCCGTCCTGCGGGCGGCCAGCGCGGTGACGGCACTGGAGTCGAGCCCACCGGACAGCAGGGTTCCCACGGGAACGTCCGCGAACAGCTGGCGTTCCACGACGTCCTCGAGCAACGCGCGGACGTTCGCGATCGTGGTGTCCAGGTCGTCGGTGTGCTCGCGGCTCTCCAGCCGCCAGTACCGGCGTGTCGTCAGCCCGTCGCGGTTGACGCGGACGACCGAACCGGGGCGGACCTCGTACATGCCGCGGAAGATCGCGTGCCCCGGCGTCTTGACGATGGTGAACATCTCGCACAGGCCGTCGCGGTCGACCACGGCCTCGGCGTCGGGGTGCCGGAGGATCGCCTTGGGCTCCGAGCCGAACAGCACGCCGCCGGCGGTCGGGTAGTAGTAGAGCGGTTTGATGCCGATCCGGTCGCGGACCAGCAGCAGCTCCTCGGTCCTGGTGTCCCAGATGGCGAACGCGTACATGCCGTTGAGCCGGTCGACGAAGTCCTCGCCCCACTCCAGGTACGCGCGCAGCACCACCTCGGTGTCGCTCGTCGTGCCGAAGGAGTGCCCGAGTCCGCGCAGTTCGTCGCGCAGCTCGCGGAAGTTGTAGACCTCGCCGCTGTAGGTGATCACGGCCTCGTCGGCGGCCATCGGCTGCTGACCGGTCTCCAGGTCGATGATGGACAGCCGGCGGTGGCCGAGCACGGCGTGCTCGGCGATCCACTCGCCCGACGCGTCCGGGCCGCGGCAGGCCATCGTCTGCGTCAGGGCGTCCGCCAGCTCGCCCTGACCCGTCAGGTCCTGGCGGTAGTCGACCCATCCGGTGATTCCGCACATGTTCGAACTCCTAGACGAGTTCTTCGACGATGGCGAGCACGTCGACGGGCAGGGGCTGGGAGCGGATCTCGTCGGCGACGACCCGCGCCCGTTCGGTGTACGACGGGTTCTCCAGCAGTTCCTGGCAACCGGAGACGACCGCGTCGAGCGTGTCCTCGCCGGGCATCAGCATGAGAGACGCGCCGAAGTCGGTGAGCCGCTGCGACGGCGCGACGGACGAGGGCATGTTCGGGATGAGCAGCTGCGGCAGCCCGGCCGCCATGACGAGCAGCGACGTGCCGCCACCCGCGTGGTGCACGAACAGGTCGCACGTGCGCGCCACGACGTCGAGCGGCAGCCAGCCGGCGTGCACGTTGTCGAGCCCGGCGGTCAGGTCCCTGGCGACGTCCTCCGGCGCGGCGACGACGATCTCGGCGCCGAGCGGGGCGACCTTGCCGGCCAGGTCGCGCAGGAAGTCGAAGTACTGGTCCTTGGTGACGCGGCAGCCCGCGGTCACGCAGATCCGGCGGCGCTCCGGCCGGGTGTACATCCACGGTTCGAGCGTCCTCTGTGGACTCGAAGCCACGTACCGCATGTGCTGGAGGTTGGCCGGTGCCGGGCCGGGCGGCAGCAGGCTCGGCGGGCAGAGCTCGACGTGCAGGTCCGCGACCGGGAACCCGTCCAGGCCGAGCTCGCGGAACTCCGGCTCCAGTTCCTCGGCGGCGCCCAGGTCGGCCTCCGGCGGCTCGCCGCTGTCCCAGGTGTGCCGCACGTACGGCACGCCGAGCCGCTTGGCGAGCAACGGGGCGACGAACGCGAGCTGGCCGCCCACCACGACGTCCGGCCGCCACGACCGGGCCAGGTCGAGCAGCGGTTCCATGCTCGCGCGGGCCAGCCGGCCGAAGCCGCGGCCGATGAAGAGCTTCCAGTCCTCGGGGTCCGGCGGCCATTCCAGAGAATTGCCGTGCTTGTCGTTGGTGAAGAAGTCGAGCATCGTCAGCGGACTCACCGACAACGCGGGCAGCCCGGCTCCGGATATCGACGAAGTGATTCCTTCGGTCCCCGCCATCAACACCTCGTGGCCCGCGTTGCGCGCGGCGGTCGCCAGCGGCACCAGCGGGAAAACCGTTGCCGGACTTCCGCCGGCGAGGAACAGAATTCGCATGAGACCCACGCTAACGGGCTGACTTCGGGGCGAGATCGAGGCCAACAAAAGCCCGCACAGTGGTTGCATAAAGGCGCTTGAACGTCGTGTCGGGTCGCGTTAGCGTGAGAACACCGGCCAGAATTCCGGCCCCAATCCACCGTCTTCGCCGAATTCACGGCGGGCGTTTTCCTCCTGCCTAGGAGAGCCGTATGAGTGCTGTTCCCGACACGTTGACCAGGCGGTCGAGCCCCGCTCTCACCCTGGCGGTCGTGCTCGTGGGTGTGTTCGCCGTGGCGATGTCGATCTCGGGCGCCGGTGTCGCGGTGCCCCGGATCGGCGCCGAGCTCGACGCGAGCGGTGCCGCGCTGCAGTGGGTGATCTCCGCGTACAACTTGGCGCTGTCCGCGTTCACCCTGGTGTGCGGGTCGTTGTCGGACCTGTTCGGCCGCAAGCGGGTGTTCGTGCTCACGACGACGTTGTTCGCCGCCGGGTCGCTGGTGTGCGCACTGGCGCAGGACATCGTGGTGCTGGACCTCGCGCGGGCGGTGGCCGGCATCGGCGCGGGCGGTGTGATGGCCAGCGGCGGCGCGATCCTCGCCGTCACGTTCGACGGCGCCGCCAGGACGAAAGCGTTCGCCGCCATGGGAACGACGGGCGGCGCGGGCGTGGTCATGGGCCCGTTCCTGTCCGGGTGGCTCGTCACCGGGCTGGGCTGGCGCGCCAGCTTCGTGTCGTACGTGGTCATCGGCGTGGTGATCCTGCTGGGCACGTTGTTCGTGGCCGAGTCGCGGTCGGCGGAACGGCCGAAGGTGGACCGGGCGGGCGTGGTCACGTTCGTGCTCGGTCTCGGCCTGCTGATGTTCGGCCTGATCCAGAGTCCGCAGGGCGGCTGGGGCGGCACGTTCGGGCTCGTCGCGGGCGTGGTGCTGCTGGTGGTGTTCGTGGTGGTCGAGCGCAGGCAGGCGTTCCCGGTGCTCGACCTCTCCCTGGTGCGCAACGCGAAGTTCATCGGCTGGTGCCTGGGAACGGTGTCCACGTCGGTCGGGTTCGTGGGCATCCTGGTGTTCCTGCCCACCTACTTCCAGGGCGTGGACGGTGCCACCGCGCAGGAAGCGGGCCTGACCATGCTGATGCTCACGCTGCCGATCCTGGTGATCCCGATGGCCGGCGGCTGGCTCGTGAACCACGGCGTGTCCGCGCGCTGGCTGATGACCTCCGCGCTGCTGCTGGTGGCGGGTGGCAACGCCTGGCTGACCGTGCTGCACCCCGGCATCGGCGTGAGCGAGCTGATCGGGCCGCTGCTGTCGGTGGGCATCGGGCTGGGCATCTCCTTCGGCATCACCGACGCGCAGGCGATGAACCAGGTCGACCCGGCGCGGCTGGGCATGGCGGCGGGCTTCCTCAACACGATCCGCAACGCCGGTGAGGCACTGGTGATCGCCGTGTTCGGCACCGCGCTGATCGCGTTGATCCAGACCAGGGTCGGGTCCGCGGAGCTGGCGAACGAGATCGCCGCGGGCGAGCTCTCCGGCGGGGACCCCGCGGTGCTGGCCGAGCAGTTCACCGACGCCTGGCGGGTGGCGCTGTGGATCGTCGCCGGCATCTGCCTGGTCGCGGCGGTGGTGGTGCACACGCTGCTCGGCACGCGCAGGACCGTTGTGCACGAAAGGGTCTGACATGTGGAAGGGACGAGGCCGGCTGCCGGCCTCGTCCCTTCCGTGCTTACTGGGGCAGGGTGGCGTAGAGGTCGACCTCGTTGCCGTCCGGGTCGCTCACCGAGGCGTACCGCTGGCCCCAGAAGGTGTCCCACGGCGGCCTCGTGACCACGGCGCCGCCTGCGGTGAGCTCCGCCACGACCTCGTCGACAGCCTCCGGGGAGTCCACTTGGAACGCCAGGCTGACGCGGGGGCTGCCGGTCGCGCGGGTCCAGTCCGGTGTGAAGGACCTGATCGCCTCTTCGGTGTCGAGGGTCAGCTTCACCGCCCCGGCCAGCTCGCACTCCCGGTGGTTGTCGTCATCGTCGCCGAACTTCAGGCCCAGTCGCTCGTAGAACGCCGCGGCCGCTGCCATGTCGGCGACGACCAGGCCGATGGTGGTGAACGTCGGTGTCATGGTCACGACGCTAGGGCGGGCACACAGTGGCTTGATCGAGGCTCGACAGGGACTTGACCTGAACAAAGGTTGAGGTTGCACGCTGGAGACGCAACGGGCTTCATCCGCGTCCCGCATGCCCAGGCACTACCGCGTTGAACAAGGGGAAACGTGCGAAACAACCCGGCAGTCGTCCTCGTGGCCGTCCTGCTCTCCAGCCTCTCGCTACCGATCACGCTGACCGGCGCGTCGGTGGCGCTGCCCGACATCGCCACCGACCTGAACGCCGACCTGCCCGCCGTGCAGTGGGTGGTGAACGGCTACATCGCCTGCTTCGCGAGCTTCATGCTGGCCGGCGGGTCGATGGCCGACATGTTCGGCCGGCGGCGGGTGTTCGCCACCGGTGTCTCCATCTTCGCCGCCGGTGGCGTGCTGAGCGCGCTGTCGTGGAACGTCGTGATGCTCGACGTCCTGCGCGTGCTCGCCGGTATCGGCGCGGCCGCCGCGGCCGCCAGTTCGGCCGCCATCCTCGCGTCCGCCTTCACCGGCAAGGCCCGGATCCGGGCGTTCAGCTACTTCGGCACGGCGCTGGGCGTGGGCCTCGCGTTCGGGCCGACCGTCGCCGGTGTGCTCGTCGAGGGCTTCGGGTGGCGGGCCGTGTTCGCCGGGCCCGCGCTCGCGTGCGTGATCGTGCTCTGCCTCGTCCCGATGCTGCCGGAGTCGAAGGAACCGGGCTCCCGCAAGGTCGACTGGGCCGGCACGGCGACGTTCACGCTCGCGTTGCTGCTGCTGATCGCCGCGTTCGTGCAGGGGCCGGCGTGGGGCTTCTCGTCGCCCGCGGTGCTCGCCGCGTTCGCCGGGTCGGTCGTGCTGCTGGCCGCGTTCGTCGTCGTGGAACGGCGCCAGGCCCAGCCGATGTTCGACCTCGCCCTGCTGCGCAACGGCAAGTTCATCGGCATCTCGCTGGCCGGCGCGATGATCGTGTCGGTGCCGTTGCCGCTGATCGTGTACCTGCCGTCCTACTTCACCAAGGTGCTGGGCATGTCCACCGGTGAGGCGGGCGTCGTGCTGGTGCTGCTGACCGGGCTGACGCTGCTGCTGCCTCCGGTGGCGCCACTGGTCACCAAGGTCATTTCCCCGCAGGGGGTCGTCGTGCTGGCGGTCGCCCTGGTCGGCATCGGCGCGGCCTGGCTGACGGTGATCGGGCCGGGATCGTCGGTGCTGTCGATCGCGGGACCGCTGCTCACCATCGGCGCCGGGTTCGGCATCTCGACCGGCTTGATCGACGGGGTCGCGATCGGCAGCGTGGATCCCGCGCGTGCCGGGACCGGCGCCGGGATGTTCAACACCGTGCGCCTCGCGCTCGAGACCATCGCCATCGCCGTCGCGGGCGCCGTGCTGGCCACGATGACCGGCGGCAGGCTCGCGGAACCCGGTTACACCAGCGGCCTGCACGTCGTGCTGTGGTGGATGGCCGGTCTCGCCGGGGTTCTGGCGCTGGTACTGGTGAAGGTGCTGCTGCGCCGCACTGACGACACGGCACAGCAGCACCCGGAACGCTCTACGGTGTGACGAGCTCCCGCTCGCGGGTTTCGGTCTTGAACAACCGGAACCCGCGAGCCTCATAACTGGCTCTCGCGTGCGGGTGGTCGTACGAGGACGTCCGCAGCCACACCCTCGTCGCGCCCGCCTCCCACGCCGTCCGCGTGACGACGGTAAGGAAGTGGCCGCCGAGCCCGCGGCCGGTGAACTCCGGTGCCAGGCCGAAGAAGTCGATCTCGACGTCGCCGCCGGGGTCGAAGCACAGCAACGCGAACCCGGCGTCGGCGCCGTCGATCCGCGGCACCCACGTCCGCACGCCCGGCCGGTCCAGGGACTCCCGCCACTTCTCGGCCGTCCAGGCGAGCGACATCCAGCCGTACGGGCCGGCCACGCGGTCGTGGACGGCCCTGATCGTGTCCACATCGGACACCTCGCGCAGCTCGACCTCGGTGCCGCGGTCCCGCGCCGGGCGCAGTTCCTGCGGCGACTTCATCTCCAGGTAGCTGACGACGTCCTCGACGAGCACGTGTCCTCCGCTCTCACTCGAAGTAGTAGCCGAGGCGGTACTTGGCGACGAACTCCTCGCCGATCTTCTCCGCCGTCTCGGTGCCCTTGCCGCGCAAGCCTTTCAGCTCACCGCTGCCGGACCCGGGCACGATCGTCCAGACGCTCGACACGTTCTTGCCGTCGAACGAACCGGCCGTCTCGATGACGAACCCGCCCGATCTGCCGGCCAGCGTGCCCTGCACGTGGATGAACCCGGTGTCCCGGGTGGACCCGTCGGCGCGGCTGAACAGCTCCGCCTCCGCGGTGGCGTGACCCTGGATGTCACCGTGGAAGCGGTCCACGATGCTGAGATGGCTCAGGCTCGCGCCGTCCGGCAGCTGCTTGTACGGGGTGCTCGTGTAGCTGGTGACGTCGAAGCCGCCCTCCGCGTACCGGACGGCCGGGCCGCCTGCCGCGGCGGAACCGGACAGGGTGAGCATGATCGCCACCGGCACCAGCGCCAGGGACCTCATCGCGCGCATCAGGACTCCTCGCCTTCCTGCAGCAGGGACTTGGCCTCGGCGAGCAGTTCGCACTGCCGCCGCCACGAACCGCCGAACGGCACCAGGATCGCGTGCTCGGTGCCGAGCTCGGCGTGTTCGGCCAGCCGTTCGGCGACCTCGGCGGGCTTGCCGCCGAGCACGACCGCGTCCGCGTGGTCACGGGGGAAGCCGAACCCGCCGGCGCACAGGTCGACCAGCGCCTCCCGGCTCATGCCGCCGACGTGGGCGTCGAGCGTGGCGAAGATGGACACGCCGGTGCGGACGGCGGGGCGCTCCGCCTGGTCGGTCAGCTCGCGCAGGGTGGCCTGCCCGGCCCTGATCTGGTCCGGGGTGACCGCGGCGGGCAGCCAGCCGTCACCGAAGGCGGCAGCGCGCTTCAACGCGGCAGGCGAGTCACCGCCCACCCACACCGGGGGCATCGGCGCAGGTGGTGTGAGCGTGACCGGGGCGCCGTCCACGTCGGGCAGCGCGAC
The DNA here is from genome assembly GCF_040682435.1 of Lentzea sp. NPDC051208. Taxonomy (NCBI): domain Bacteria; kingdom Bacillati; phylum Actinomycetota; class Actinomycetes; order Pseudonocardiales; family Pseudonocardiaceae; genus Lentzea; species Lentzea sp. NPDC051208. The sequence goes on from NZ_JBFBAW010000002.1 coordinate 358,380, forward strand.
CGTCTCCCCCGCCAGCAGGGCGGGCAGGACGCGCAGCGCCTCGTCGGTCCGCCTGCCCCGGTCGGCCAGGGACATCCCGGCGGACGCCCACTCCTCGTGCGGGTGACCACCGACGCCGACACCGAGGTTGACGCGGTGGTGCGAGATGGTCTGCAAAGTCCCCACCTGCTTGGCGATCCACGCCAGGCGGCGCAGGGCCAGCTGCAGGACGGCGAACCCGACCTCGATCCGCTCGGTGACGGCGGCGGCCGCGGTGAGCGTCAGCACGCTGTCCAGGATCGGGGTGTCCCAGGCGAGGTGGTCGCTGACCCAGAACGAGTCCAGCCCGAGGTCCTCGACGAACCGCGCCACCGCGACGGGATCGGCGACCGTGCCGTCGTCCTCGGTGAACGTGGTGTGGCTGACGCCGACCTTCACTTGTCCCCCCGCACGACGCACTCGTGGTTCTCGATCTCGATCTTGTCGTTGACCTGCGCGAAGATCGCGGTCAGCTCGTCCAGCTCGTCCAGGGCGCGGTAGGCCTCGACGTCCTTCCACTCCGCGATGCTGAAGTACACGTCCGGCTCGGTCGTCGAGCGGACCAGCTTGTGCCGGATGTGCCCCGGCCGGCGGGCCATGTAGTCGCTGCCCTCCCGGTACACCCGCTCGTACTCCTCGGGCGAGATGCCGGTGACGGTGATCCGGTTGACGCACACCATCGCGCCGGTCGGGTGACCGGGCAGCGTGTTCTCCGCGTACACCACCTCGGGCTTGTGGTGCTCGACCGTGATCTTGTCCCCGTCCGCCGCGTCCGGGTCGTTCAGCGAGATCACCTGGTCGAAGATCGCCACGAGCTCGTCGATGCCCGCCAGCGCGGTGTAGTGCTCGACGCTCTCCCACAACGCGACCGCGAAGTACGTGCCGGGGTGGTTCTCCGAGCGCAGGAACAGCTGGCTGATGTGGCCGGGCTGGGTGGCCATGTAGTCGCTGGCCTGCTTGTAGACCCGCTCGTACTCGTCGGCCGGGCAACCGGTCACGTTCACTTTGTTCAGGCTGATCATCATGGTGTTTCCTCGAGTGGGTTTCAGGTGAACAACAGGCAGGCCAGCAGGTTGCGCGCCTCGACGTTGACGTAGTTGCCGTACCGGGCCAGCTCGGCGAGCTGCGACAGGGTCATCCAGGCGAAGTCCGGCCCCGTCTCCCGCGGGAAGTCCGGACCCGCCTCGACGAGGAGGTAGCGGTTCTCCGCCTGGTAGAACCGGCCGCCCTCCTCGGAGTGCAGCGCGTCGAACAGGACCCGCTCGCGACCGGCCGACAGCACGTAGTCCAGAAAGGACGGACGGCGGTCCGGCGGGGTGTCCTCGTAGTTGCCCGGCGCGCACTGCACGGTCGGCGCCATCTCGACCACGTCGTGCGTGCCGGCCTGGGTGTGGGCGTGCACGAGGACGCGGGGCTCGTCGCCGTCGTGCCGCGTCACGAACGCGACCACGCCGGGGTGACGCGGTTCGATCATCGGCTGCGACCAGCCGGCGACCTCCCGGCCGGCGCCCTTCACGTCCACGCCCACGATCGCGAAGTAGGCGTCGTTCTCGTGGACGATCCGCTCCGGCGAGATGATCCAGTTCTTCACGTTCGTCAGCGGGATGCGCTGGCGGGTGAGCTGGTAGCGCGACTTCGCCTCGGTGAACCAGCTCAGCAGTTCCGACAGCTGGTCCCGGTCGAGGGCGGCGTCGCGGCCCCAGTGGGTCTCGGCGAGCGGCCACCCGGCGAGGACGGTGCGCGAGTCCATGTTGACGACGTGGTCCCAGCGCAACAGCTCACCGAGCTGCGCCGCCGTGAGCCAGCAGAAGTCCTCCAGGACCTCGACGTCGTCGGTGATCTCGATGATCATGTTGCGGTTGCGCTTGTGCAGGAACCACGAACCCTGCTCGGACTGCAGCACGTCGGAGAGGATCCGGCCGCGCCGGGGTGCCTGGAAGTACTCCAGGTACGGAACCGCTTTTCCCTTGTGCACCCGCGTGTAGTTGCTGCGGGTCGCCTGCACGGTCGGGGAAAGCTGCAACAGCCCGATGTTCCCCGGTTCGACCTTCGCCTGCATCAGGAAGTGCGGGACGCCGTGGAACCGCTTCACCAGAATGCCGAGGATTCCGGACTCCGGCTGGATGATGATGGGTTGCGTCCACGAGCTGACGGACGCGTGGTCGGTGCTGATCTCCAGCCCGTCCACCGCGAAGAACTTCCCGCTGTGGTGCTGGATCGTGCCCGTGCCCTGCTGGACGTGCCAGCCGTCGAGCTGGTCCAGACGGGCGCGGGTCACCGAACAGGCGCTCGCGGCCCTGCGCTCGGCGAACCATTCGTGGAAATCCGCTATTCGCTGGAACACAAGGGTTTCCTCCGTCAGATCGTCCACTCGACGGCACGCCGGGGGCGGCCGCGACCACGTGTCTCCCAGCATCGGCCACGGAGTTAGTGGGACGAGAACGAGTTGCTAGAGGCGAGCTAGTGACGCGACTCGGAACGTTGGCGAGGTAATCCGCGCTCAGCAGGGCGCCTCGCGGCGCCGCCCCCACGCCCCCGTACATCCAGCACGAGGACGTGGGGGCGACACCACGATGCACCCGTCTGACCGCGAATTCCCCCGGCAACCTTCCAAGCCACACCACTAGTGGCGCGACTCGGAAGGTTCCGGGCCACGCCACTGGATTTCGATTGCCCGGCTGTTTTCCTGGCGAGCCTTTAAGTCGCCTCGAACTGCCCGCGTTGCGCCTCGTGCATCGTGAGATCCGGTAACCACATGCGAAGAGCGAAAGGGTCACCGATGAAAGCGCTGGTGCTGTCCGGAGGGTTGGGCACGCGACTGCGACCGTTCACCCACTCCATGGCCAAGCAGCTGGTCCCGGTCGCCAACAAACCGGTTCTCCAGCACTGTCTAGAGAACATCCGGCAGATCGGCGTCGAGGAGGTCGGCGTGGTCGTCGGCGACCGGGCGGCCGACATCCGGGCCGCCATCGGCGACGGTTCGGACCTGGGTCTGCGCGTGACGTACATCCACCAGGAACAACCGCTCGGCCTCGCGCACTGCGTCCAGGTCGCCCAGGACTTCCTCGGCGACGACGACTTCGTGATGTACCTGGGCGACAACGTGCTCGCCGACGGGATCACCGCGGCGGCGGCCGCGTTCGAGCAGCGCCGGCCCGACGCGCAACTGCTCGTGGTGAAGGTCCCGGACCCGCGCCAGTACGGCGTCGCCGTGATCGACCGCGACCACGTGGTCCGCGCGCTGGCCGAGAAACCGGCCGTGCCCCGCAGCGACCTGGCGATCGTCGGCGTGTACTTCTTCACCGCGGCCATCCACGACGCCGTGCGCGACCTGAGCCCGAGCGGGCGTGGCGAGCTGGAGATCACCGACGCTCTCCAAGTCATGGTGGACAACGGAAAGCTCGTGACCGCCGAAGAGTACACCGGCTACTGGAAGGACACCGGCAGCGTCGACGAACTGCTGGAGTGCAACCGCGCGCTGCTGGAGCGGATCACGCCCGCCGTGCACGGCGACGTCGACGCCGAGTCCACGACGTTCGGCACCGTGGTGGTCGAAGCCGGCGCCGTGGTCACCCGGTCCCGGCTGGTGGGGCCGCTGGTGGTGGGCGCGGGCAGCGTCATCACCGGCAGCTACCTCGGCCCGTCGACCTCCGTGGGCAACGGGTGCGTGGTGACCGACTCGCACGTCGAGGACTCGATCCTGCTGGAGGGCTCGGACGTCAACGGCGTGCGGGAGCTGCGCGGCTCGATCATCGGCAGGTGGGCGCGGGTGTCGGCCACCGGCGAGCAGCACAGCCTCGTCATCGGGGACCACGCCTCAGCCGAGGTGGCGGCCTGATGCGGATCCTGGTCACGGGTGCGGCCGGGTTCATCGGCTCGCACTACGTGCGCACCCTGCTCGACGACGGTTACCCCGGCTGCGAGGGCGCCGAGGTCACCGTCGTGGACAAGCTGACGTACGCCGGCTCGACCGCCAACCTGCCGATGGACCACCCGCGGCTCACGTTCGTGTGCGGTGACATCTGCGACGGCCCGATGCTGGCCCGCGTGATGGCCGGTCACGAAGCCGTCGTCCACTTCGCCGCCGAGTCGCATGTGGACCGTTCGATCGACGGACCACTGGCGTTCATGCGGACCAACGTGGAAGGCACGCAAAGCGTTCTGACGGCGGCAAAAACGGCAGGTGTCCGGACCGTCGTGCACGTGTCCACGGACGAGGTGTACGGCTCGATCGGCACCGGCCGGTGGACCGAGGCCGAGCCGGTGGCGCCCAACTCGCCCTATGCCGCCTCGAAGGCGGCCTCCGACCTGGTGGCGCTGGCGTACTGGCGGACCCACGGGCTCGACGTCCGGATCACCCGCTGCTCCAACAACTACGGGCCGTACCAGCACGTCGAGAAGCTCATCCCCCGGTTCGTCACCAACCTGCTCTCCGGTGAGCCCGTGCCGCTCTACGGCGAGGGCGTGAACGTCCGCGAGTGGCTGCACGTCGACGACCACTGCCGGGCCGTCCACCTGGTGCTGACGAACGGCCGTGCGGGCGAGGTCTACAACGTGGGCGGCGGCACGGAGTTGTCGAACAAGGAGATGACCGCGCGGCTGCTCGACCTGTGCGGCGCGGACTGGGGCATGGTGCGGCACGTCGAGGACCGCCTGGGCCACGACCTGCGCTACGCCATCGACGACTCGAAGATCCGGTCGGAGCTGGGATACGCGCCCCGATGGTCATTCGACGACGGACTGAGCGGTGTCGTCCGGTGGTACCGGGACAACCCGGGCTGGTGGAAGCCGCTCCTGCGGACAACAAGGTGATCAAGTGGAACGTCTGACGGCCACCCTGCCGACCGCCCACCAGCAGCCCGCCTGGGAGGACACCGCGCTGCTCGCCCAGGTGAGGGAGGAGCTCACCGATCTGCCAGGCCTGGTCACGAGTGCCGAGGTGCGCAGGTTGCGCACGCTGCTCGCCGGCGTCGTCGCGGGCGAGTACCAGGTGCTCCAGGCGGGCGACTGCGCGGAGGACCCCACCGAGTGCACTTCCAGACACGTCGAACGCAAGACCGCGTTGCTCGACATCCTCGCCGACGTGCTGATGCTCAAGTCCGGACGGCCGGTGCTGCGGGTCGGCCGGATCGCCGGCCAGTTCGGCAAACCCCGCTCGCAGCCGGTCGAGATCGTCGGCGGCCGGCAGATCCCGGTCTACCGCGGGCACATGGTCAACAGCCCCGATCCCGACCCGGAGCTGCGCCGGCCCGACCCGAAACGACTGCTGTCCGGGTACTGGGCGGCGAGCACGGCGATGGACGCGATCCGGGCCCGCAACGACACCGAACCGACGGTCTGGACCAGCCACGAGGCGCTACTGCTCGACTACGAGGTGCCGATGCTGCGCGAGGACGCCGACGGCGTGCTGTTGTCGTCGACGCACTGGCCGTGGATCGGCGAACGGACCCGGCAGCTCGACGGCGCCCACGTGACCGTGCTGTCCACAGTGGTCAATCCGGTGGCGTGCAAGGTCGGCCCCGGCATGACCACCGACGACCTGCTCGGCCTGTGCGCGCGGCTGGACCCGAACCGGGAACCCGGCAGGCTCACGCTCATCGCCAGGATGGGGTCGGACTCGGTCGCCACCCGGCTGCCCGGGCTCGCCGGCGCGGTCCGCGAGGCCGGGCACCCGGTGATCTGGATGTGCGACCCGATGCACGGCAACACCGTCCAGCTCGCCGGCGGCCCCAAGACCCGGTACGTGGCCACGGTCATCGCCGAGGTGGAGCGGTTCACCGAGGTCATGGCACGGGAGGGCGCGGTCGCCGGCGGCCTGCACCTGGAGGCCACCCCCGACCACGTGACCGAGTGCGTCGCCGGCCCGGACCACGTGCACGAGGCGATCACCGGTCCCTACACGAGTTTGTGCGATCCACGTCTGAACGTGGCCCAGGCGGTCGAAGTCGTGTCCGCCTGGCCCGAATAGGAGCGGAACATGACCGAACTGGGTGGACGGACGGCCGTGGTCACCGGGGCCGCGGGCGGCATGGGCGTGGAGATCGCACGCGCGCTCGCCCTGCAGGGCCTCGCGGTCGCGGCCGTCGACAACGACGCCGACCAGCTGCACGACTCCGTGGAGAAGCTACGCGGTGAGGACCTGCGGGTGCACGGCTTCGCCGCCGACGTGACCTCCAGCGCCGAGGTGGAGGCCGTCGTCGACCGGATCGAGCGCGAGCTCGGGCCGATCGACTACCTGGTCAACGCGGCCGGCGTGCTGCGCGTCGGCCAGGTGACCGAACTGTCCGAAGAGGACTGGACGCGGACGTTCCAGGTCAACACCACCGGCGTCTTCCTCACCTCCCGCGCGGTGGCCAGGCGGATGGTGCCGCGCCGCACCGGCGCGATCGTCACGGTCGCGTCGAACTCGGCGTCGACCGCACGGGTCGGGATGGGCGCGTACGCCGCGTCCAAGGCGGCGTCGACGATGTTCACCAAATGCCTCGGCCTGGAGGTCGCCCGGTACGGCATCCGCTGCAACCTGGTGGCGCCCGGCTCCACCGACACCCCGATGCTGCGCGCCCTGTGGAACGGCGACGACGCGACCGCGACGTCCATCGAGGGCAAGCTCGACGCGTACCGCGTCGGGATCCCGCTGCGCAAACTGGCCCGGCCGGCCGACGTGGCCAACGCCGTCCTGTTCCTGCTGTCCGACCAGGCCGCGCACGTGACCATGCACGATCTCACCGTCGACGGCGGCGCCACGCTCGGCGTCTGACCCCTGCGAGGTTCTTCCCCATGCCCATTCCCGCCATCGTCCCCTACCCCATGCCCGCCGCCGACGCGCTCCCGGCCAACACCGTGGACTGGCGGATCGACCCGGCCAGGGCGGTGCTGCTGATCCACGACATGCAGCACTACTTCCTGCGGTTCTTCCCCCAGGGCGAGACGCCGCTGACCGACCTGGTCGCCAACACCGCCCGGATCCGGGAGAGCTGCGCCGCACTCGGCATCCCGGTGGCGTACACCGCCCAGCCCGGTGACATGACCGCGGAACAACGCGGTCTGCTGCGGGACTTCTGGGGCTCCGGGATGTCCAGGGACCCGGTGCACCGGGACGTGGTGGCCGAGGTCGCGCCGCGGCCGCAGGACTGGGTCCTGACCAAGTGGCGCTACAGCGCGTTCTGCCGCACGGACCTGTTGGCGCGCATGCGGGCCGCAGGCCGTGACCAGCTCATCTGCTGCGGGGTGTACGCGCACGTCGGCCTGCTGATGACCACTGTGGACGCGATGTCCGAGGATGTCCAGGCGTTCCTGGTGGCCGACGCGATCGCGGACTTCTCCGAGGAGTACCACCGGATGGCGCTGTCGTACGCCGCCGAGCGCAGTGCCATGGTGACCACGACCACGAACGTGCTCAGCACGTTGGAAGCCGTGGAGGCGGTGGCATGACCGGGTTGCTCGGCTTGGTCACCGCCGCCGATCCGCCACCGTTCGCCCTGCTGCACCGCCGCGGCACCGACCCGGACAGCCTGGACGTCATCGTCGGCGAGGTGTCCTCAGTGGACACACTGGCGGAGGTGCCGCTGACCGCCACCGGGCCGGGCCACGAGGTGCTCGTGCTCATGCCGTACCGGCAGATCGCGGAACGCGGCTACAGCTGCGTGGACGACGGCACCTCGTTGCTGGTGCTGCAGGTGACCGGGCAGGAGGTGCTGCCGCTGGCCGAGGCGCTGCCCCGGCTGCCGGAGGTGCCGATCGCGATGACCGGCGGGGAGTTCGACGTCGACGACGACGGGTACGCCGAGATCGTCCGGCAGGTCGTCGGGCAGGAGATCGGCCACGGCGAGGGCTCGAACTTCGTCATCAAGCGCTCGTTCGTCGCGGACATCACCGGCTACTCGACGCACAGCGCGCTCACCCTGTTCCGCCGGCTGGCCCGGCTGGAGTCGGGCACCTACTGGACGTTCGTCGTGCACACCGGACAGCGCACGCTGGTCGGCGCCAGCCCGGAACGGCACGTCAGCATCGCGGACGGCACGGCGGTGATGAACCCGATCAGCGGGACGTACCGCTACCCGCCGACCGGGCCGACCCTGCCGGACGTGCTCGACTTCCTCGGCGACGCCAAGGAGACCGACGAGCTGTTCATGGTCGTCGACGAGGAGCTCAAGATGATGGGACGGGTGTGCGCGACCGGCGGGCGGGTCCACGGGCCGTACCTCAAGGAGATGACCCGGCTCGCGCACACCGAGTACCTCATCGAGGGCCACACCTCCCTCGACGTGCGCCACGTCCTGCGCGAGACCATGTTCGCGCCGACGGTCACCGGCAGCCCGCTGGAGAACGCGTGCCGGATCATCAGCCGCTACGAACCCGACGGTCGCGGCTACTACAGCGGGGTGGCCGCGCTGATCGGCCGGGACGCCGCCGGTGAACGGACGATGGACTCGGCGATCCTGATCAGGACCGCCGACATCGACCCGGCCGGCCGGATGCGGATCGGTGTCGGCTCGACCCTGGTCCGGCACTCCCGGCCGGAGTCGGAGGCGGCCGAGACCAGGGCGAAGGCCGCCGGGCTGCTCGCCGCGTTCAGCTCACCGGGCGTGGGGACGTTCGGCCGCGACCCGTCGGTGCTGCGGGCGTTGGGGCAGCGCAACGAACGGGTGGCCGGCCACTGGCTGCGGCCGCAGACCCACGACGTACCGGAACTGGCCGGCCGCACGGTGCTGGTCGTCGACGCCGAGGACACGTTCACGTCGATGCTCGGCCATCTGCTGCGCTCGCTCGGGCTGACGGTCACCATCGCGCGGTTCGACGAGCCGTACGCGGTGGAGGAGCACGACCTGGTGGTGATGGGCCCGGGGCCGGGCGACCCGTACGACGACCACGACCCCCGCATCCAGGCGCTGACCGCGACCATCCAACACCTGCTCGACGAGGACCGGCCGTTCCTCTCGGTGTGCCTGAGCCACCAGGTGCTCAGCCGGCTGCTCGGGTTCCCGCTGCACCGCAGGCCCGTGCCCAACCAGGGCGCCGGGCGGGAGATCGACCTGTTCGGCCGGCGCGTGCGGGTCGGGTTCTACAACAGCTTCGCCGCGCTGTGCGACCAGGACAAGGTGGACTGCGACGGGCGCGTCGTCGAGGTCAGCAGGGACGAGCACACCGGCGAGGTGCACGCGTTGCGCGGCAACGGTTTCCGGTCGCTGCAGTTCCACGCCGAGTCCGTGCTGAGCAAGGACGGCCTGTCCATCATCCGTGAACTTCTGGTCGAACTCGTCGGCCGCTGAGAGGAGAGCAGATGGCGAACATCCTCGTCGCCGGCGGTGGGATCGGCGGGCTGGCGGCCGCGTTGAGCATCGCGCGGCACGGCCACCGCGTGCTCGTCGCCGAACGCAACCGGGACTTCACCGAGCTGGGCGCGGGCATCCAGCTGGCTCCCAACGCGTTCCACGCGCTGGACCTGCTCGGTGTGGGCGCGGACGTGCGGGCCACGGCCGTGTTCATCGACGAGCTGCGGCTCATGGACGGCACCACCGGCGACCGCATCACGAGCATGCCGTTGACCGGTGAGTACCGGCAGCGGTTCGGCAACCCGTACGCGGTCGTGCAACGCGGTGATCTGTACCAGCCGCTGCTCTCGGCGTGCCGGGAGCACGAGAACATCGAGCTGCGCACCGACAGCCAGGTCACCGCCTACGAACAGGACTCCGCCGGCGTCACGGCCGTCCTCGCCTCCGGTGCGCGGCTCAGCGCGGACCTGCTGGTCGGCGCGGACGGCATCCGGTCCGCGGTCCGGCGGCAACTCATCGGCGACGGCGCGCCCCGCGTCTCCGGCCACACCATCTACCGATGCGTCATCCCGATGTCCGAGGTACCTCCGGAGCTGCGGTCGAACTCGGTCACGCTGTGGGCGGGACCGAAGTGGCACCTGGTGCACTACCCGATCGGCAACGGCCGGTTCTTCAACATGGCGATCACCCGCGACGACGCCGCCACCGAGGTCGTCGTCGGCGAACCCGTGGAGACCGCGCACGTGCACGCCCGGTTCCCGGTGCTGAGCGAGCCCGCGCGGCGCCTGCTCGAACTGGGAAAGGGCTGGCGCACCTGGGTTCTCTGCGACCGGGACCCCGTGCCCGGCTGGACCGACGGCCGGGTCGTGCTGCTCGGCGACGCGGCCCACCCGATGCTCCAGTACGCGGCGCAGGGCGCGTGCCAGGCGCTGGAGGACGCGGTCGTGCTCGGCGACCTGCTCGACTGCGGCGCGGACGAGTTCGCCGCGTGCGCGCTGAAGTACAACGCGGTGCGCCGGGACCGGACCGCCCGTGCGCAGCACGTGTCCCGCGAGATCGGCACGCGGCTGTTCCACCCCTCTGGCGTGGAGGCCAGGGCACGTAGCGAGATGTTGTCGTCGATGTCGGCCACCGACCTGCACGACGAGGTGTCGTGGCTGCACGGCGCCAGGGACTTCACCGACTTCGATCAGCTCACTGGGAAAGGTGCGGCACTGCAATGACTACGCGCGTTTGGGACTACCTGGCCGAATACGAGCAGGAGCGCGACGACATCCTCGACGCCGTCGACACGGTGTTCCGGTCCGGCCTGCTCGTGCTCGGTGAGAGCGTGCGCGGGTTCGAGCGCGAGTACGCGGACTACCACGGTGTGCGGCACTGCGTCAGTTGCGACAACGGCACCAACGCCATCGTGCTCGCCCTGCGCGCGCTGGGCGTCGGCCCCGGCGACGAGGTGATCACCGTGTCGAACACGGCGGCGCCGACCGTGATCGCGATCGACCAGGTCGGGGCCACGCCGGTGTTCGTGGACATCAGGCCGGACGACTACCTGATGGACACCAGCCAGGTCGAGGCCGCCATCACCCCGCGCACGAAGTGCCTGCTGCCCGTGCACCTCTACGGCCAGTGCGTGAACATGGCGCCGCTGGAAGCGTTGGCGGCCAAGCACGACCTCGCCCTGCTGGAGGACTGCGCGCAGTCGCACGGCGCCCGCCACCACGGCCGGCTGGCCGGCACGATGGGCGACGCGGCGGCGTTCTCGTTCTACCCGACGAAGGTGCTGGGCGCGTACGGCGACGGCGGCGCGACCATCACCAACGACGACCAGGTCGAAGCGAACCTGCGCCGGTTGCGCTACTACGGCATGGAGAAGCAGTACTACGTCACGTCGACGCCGGGCCACAACTCGCGGCTGGACGAGGTGCACGCGGAGATCCTGCGGCGCAAGCTGACCCGGTTCGACTCGTACCTCGCGGCCCGCCGCCGGGTGGCGGACCGCTACGCGGAAGGCCTGGCCGACACGTCGCTGGTGCTGCCGTCGATCACGCCCGGCAACGACCACGTGTACTACCTCTACGTGGTCCGCCACCCGAAGCGGGACGAGATCATCGAGCGGCTGGAGGCGTACGACATCATGTTGAACGTCAGCTACCGCTGGCCGGTGCACACCATGAGCGGCTTCGCGCACCTCGGGTACGAGACCGGCTCACTGCCGGTGACCGAGCGGCTGGCCGACGAGATCTTCTCGCTGCCGATGTACGCGTCGCTGTCGGAGGACGTGCAGGACAAGGTGATCAGCGCGATCCGCGAGGTGCTGGCGACGATCTAGCCCAGTCTTCTGGGGCCGGGGCCCTGCTCGCCCAGCACGTCGTCCGGGTTGGCGAGCAGGCACCGGTCGATCGACAGGCAGCCGCAGCCGACGCATTCGGTGAACTCGTCGAGCAACTGCCGCAGCCGGTGGATCCGCTCCTCCAGCTCCGACCGCCACTGCTCCGACATCCGCTGCCAGTCCACGCGGGACGGCACCCGGTCGTCGGGCAGCGTCGACAGCATCTCGCGGACGTCGGCGAGCGAGATCCCGACGCGCTGGGCGATGCGGATCAGCGCGACCCGGCGGAGCGTGTCGCGGGAGTAGCGGCGCTGGTTGCCGGCGGTCCGGCGGCTGGAGATCAGGTTCTGCCGCTCGTAGAAGCGCAATGCGGAAATGGGTACACCACTGCGATCGGACAGTTGCCCGACCGTGAGTTCCGCCGCGGGCCGTTCCATACCGCCATTGTCGCAAATCCGAATGACACCGGCACCACCGCCGTCCTCCCGATGTCACCGCTAGAGAGCCTCTAGGTCCGGTGCATATGTTCGTCCGCAGGGACACTTCGTCTTGGGGGGAAAGATGTCGGCCGAGGTCCTGACGCCTGGTGCTGCCACGCGCCCGGCGATCCGGTTGCGCGTGCCACTGGTTCTCGTGTTCGCGTTGGGCAGTGCCGCGCTCATGGCGTGGGTGTTGCGCGGGAAGGCTTTGTTCCTGCCGTCGGACTCCATTCCGACCGCCACCCAGCTCGGGCTCAGCGGGCACTCGCACAGCGGCACGTCCCGGCAGGTCGCGCCCATCACCGGCGACGCGATCGCGAACTATCCGGGCCTGGCCGTGCTGGGCATGCACCTGATGCTCGTCGCGGTCGCCCTGGTGGCGTACGCCGTGCGGCGGTTCCGCTGGCAGACCGACGGGATCGCGGCCCGGCTGGGGTTCTCGTTCCTGGTGGCGGTCGCCACCGCGCCGGCGACCCTGCTGGTGGCGACACTGGCACTCGGTCCGGCGATCTCCTTCGCCAACACGCTCGCCGCCGCCGTGGTCGTACTCCAGTACACCTTCGTCTTCGCGATCGTCGGCGTTCTGTTTTTCGGTGTTCCGTAAGAGGGTTTCCCGAGTTTCCGGAAAGGTGCCCGAAAGAATGTTCAGCCGAAGAGACGCCCTGAAACTCAGTGCGGTCGCGGGGGTCGGCATGGTTCTGCCAGCGCAACAGCTCGCGTCGGCGTTGTCGGACGACCCGCCCGTGGTCACGCCGTTCTCGGTGCCGTTGCCGATTCCGCCCGTGCTCAGGCCCGTGACGTCCTCACGCAGCGCCGACCACTACGAAATGGTGGTCACCCCGGCGACGGCCCGGATCTTCCCCGGCCTCGACACGAGGGTGCTCACCTTCAACGGCAGCTTCCCCGGCCCGACCATCCGGTCGCGCCGCGGCCGCGCGGCCATCGTCAAGGTCACCAACAAGATGTCCACGCCCGCGGCGGTGCACCTGCACGGCGCGAACGTGGCCCCCGAGAGCGACGGTCACCCGCTCGACACGATCGACCCCGGCGCGTCCCGCCTGTACCACTACCCGAACTCCCAGCCCGCGGCCACGCTCTGGTACCACGACCACGCCCACCACGTGGAGGCCGAGCAGGTCTACAGAGGACTGACGGGCGCGTACCTCATCAGCGACTCGGAGACCGACGCGCTGAGGCTGCCCAGCGGCGAGTTCGACATCCCGCTGGTGATCCGCGACGCCCAGTTCGACGGCGACGGCCAGCTGGTCTGGAAGCTCGACGACTTCGCCAACCGCAAGACGGTGCTCGTCAACGGCGCGATCCAGCCGACGCACAAGGTCAAGCGGCGCAAGTACCGGCTGCGGCTGATCAACGCGGCGAACTCGCGGCCGTTGCGGCTGGCGCTGAACCCCGCCTCGGAGGTCATCCAGATCGCCTCGGACGGCGGACTGCTGGGACGTCCGGTCGCCCGGCCGGAGGTGGAGTTGTGGCCGGCCGAGCGCGCCGAGATCGTCATCGACTTCAGCAAGTTCCCCTCGGGCTCGAACGTTATCCTGGAGAACACCTTCAACGGCCCGGAGACGCCGGGGCGGCAGCTGCTCCGGTTCGAGGTCACCGGCTCGGTGGTGGCGGACGACAGCGTGGTCCCGGCGAAGCTGCGCGACCTCGAGGACCTGGGCACGCCCACCGTGACGCGGCGGATCGTGCTCGCCAGGGACCCCACGAACACGTTCTACGCGATCGACGGGAAGGCCTACGACCCCAAGCGGATCGACCTGACCGTCAAGCGCGGCACGACGGAGCTCTGGGAGGTCGTCAACGACGACGGCCAGTACAACTTCCCGCACTCGATCCACCTGCACCTCGTCCAGTTCCGCGTGCTGGAACGGGCCGGGCAGCCGGTGGGCGAGTGGGAGGCCTACCCGAAGGACACCGCCAGGGTGCCCGCCGGGCAGACCGTGAAGATCCTGGTCAAGTTCGACTCGGAGTTCACCGGCGTGTACCCGTTCCACTGCCACTTCTTCGACCACTCGTCGATGGCGATGATGGCCAACATGCAGGTGCTGCCCTAGGTGTGGTTCGGGGCGTTGCGGACGGCGTGGTGGGCGGCCATGCGCACAGGTGCGTTCACCACGCCGAACCCGCGGTAGTCACCGATGCGCTGGACCACCTCGAAGAACACCCTCGCCCCGGCCAGCTCGGTGTAGAAGTGCAGGTACTCACCACGCTCGTCGCGGTCGTAGAGCACCGACTGCTCACGCAGCGCACTGACGCGATCGGCCGGCAGACCGGTGCGCGCCAGGAGGTCGTCGTAGTAGTTGCCGGGGATGTCCAGCAGCCGTGCGCCCAGCTGCCGGAGGGCCTTGGCGCACTCGACGGCGTCGGCACAGGTGAAGGCGATGTGCTGGGGTTCTTCGACGGCGGGCGCCCAGCCTCCCCGGCGGACCAGCGCGGCGTCCAGGGTGAGGCGGACACCTCCGCCGCTCACGCCGCGGCCGCGCACCAGGCCGAACGGCGCGGCGAACTCCGCCGTCGCTCCCGGTTCCAGGCCCAGCACCGAACGGTAGAACAGCCCCGCCTCGTCGAAGTTGTCGAAGGGCTGGGTCAGCGCGACGTGGTCGATACCGGTGATGCCGGCCTGCGGGGCCGACTCACCGGTGGGCACGAAGTCGCCGACCCAGTCGTCGTCGGCGCACAGGAAGATCTGGGTCCCGTCGGGTGCGGCGATCGCGGTCAGCGGCGCCTCGCCAGGACCGGTCGCCCGCGACAGCGGTGGCGCGAGCATGACCTTCGCGCGCCGCGCCGCGGCGGCCGGATCCGGCACTGAGAGGCCGAGTGCGCCGATCGCACCGGGCTCGCCCTCCGCGTTGACGAGCACGCGTGCGTCGCCCTGGGTCCACAGCTCCACCGGCTTCGAGCGGTGCACGCCTTCACGGGTGAAGCCCAGCCGGGCGAGGCCCGACTCCCCCACGACCTCGGCGAAGGCGTAGCCGGCGGGCACGGGTGCGGCCGGAACGTCCAGCTGCCGCAGGGAGTCCTGGAGGCTGAGCAGCGACCGTATGGCGTCGACCGCGGCGCGGTGCGGGTCGGACTGGCGGAAGACGTCGTTGAACACCTCCAGCGAGAGCGGCCCGCGGTACCCGGCGTCGAGGACGTTGCGGGTGAAGGACGTCAGGTCGAAGTCGCCCTGTCCCGGGAAGAGGCGGTGGTGGCGGCTCCACTGGAGCACGTCCATCGGCAGCGTCGGCGCGTCGGCGAGCTGCAGGAAGAAGATCTTGTCGCCGGGGATCGCGCGGATCGCCCTGGGATCGTCCCCTTTGGACAGGATGTGGAAGCTGTCGAGGCAGACGCCGAGCGATGGGTGGGCGGCGCGGCGCACGATCCGCCACGCGTGTTCGTAGCCGTTGACGTACCTGCCCCAGGCGAGCGCCTCGTAGGCGATGCGCAGGCCTCGTTCGGCGGCACGGGTCGCGAGCAGGTGCAGCTGCTCGGCCGCGAGGTCGTCGTCGTCGATGGCGTCGGGCGAGACCGACGAGCACACCAGCACGGTGTCGACGCCCAGTTCGGCCATGACGTCGAACTTCTGCCCGGCGCGGCGCAGGTTGGCGGCGAGCACGTCCGATGGTACGGCCTCGAAGTCGCGGAAGGGCTGGTACAGGTCGATGCTCAGCCCGAGATCGGCGCAGCGTTTCCGGATCTCCGCAGGAGTGCGGCGGTCCGCGAGCAGGTCGTTCTCGAAGAGCTCGATGCCGTCGAAGCCCGCCTCGGCGGCCGCGGTCAGCTTGTCCTCCAGCGTGCCGGACAGGCACACGGTGGCGATGGCGGTGCGCGGGTCAGGACGCATGCGCCGGTTCTCCTTCCAGTTCCGCGAAGTGCGCGAGCATCCGGCCGGCGTCTGGCTCGACGCCGGTGAACAGCCGCAACGACTCCGCGGCTTGGAGCACGACCATGCCGCCACCGTGCAGCACCCGGCAGCCCCGTGCCCGTGCGGCGGCGAGGAGCCCGGTCTCCAGCGGCCGGTAGACGATGTCGGCGACCCAGAGTTCGCCGCGCAGCAACGACTCGTCGAGCGGCAGGCCGGGATGTGCGGCCATGCCGGTGGGGGTCGCGTGGACGAGGCCGTCCGCGGTGCGCACCGCCTCGGGAGCGCAGACGGTGGCACGGCCGGCGCCGAACCTGCTTTCCAGCGCTGCCACCAGTGTCGCACTGCGGCTCTCGTCGACGTCGTGGACGCCGAGGTGCCCGGTGCCGAGCGACAACAGCGCGTGGGCCACGGCGGCACCGGCCCCGCCCGCGCCGAGCAGGACGACGTTCGCCATCGCGGCGTCCGGCAGGCCCCGGCTCAGGCTGCGGGCGAAACCGGTCGCGTCGGTGTTGTGGCCGATCGCCCTGCCGCGGTCGAAGACGACGGTGTTGACGGCACCGAGCGCGGCCGCCTCGGGGACGATCTCGTCCAGGTGCGGCAGCACCGCCTGCTTCGCCGGATGGGTGATGTTGAGGCCGTCGAACCCCTCGGACCTGGCCGCTGCGAGCACGTCGCCCACCGGCCGTCCGATGACGTCGAGGTCGAGGAGCCGGTAGGAGTAACCCAGTCCGAGCTCGGCGGCCTCGCGCTCGTGCAGCGCCGGGCTGAGGGACGGGCCGATGCCGGAACCGATGAGCCCGATCAGGTAGTGGACCACCCGACCTCCCCGATTAATGTACGAACTAGTGAGTTCACGTTAGCGCACCGAGTCGCCACCGGGAAGTGCTCGACTAGGGTCTGTGTCGAAGTCTGGTTCGATGAGAGTCGCGCTTGAGGTGGTTCCTGGTGGCGCGGCCGGACGGCCCGCCGAACCGGGGTGGTTGTGGGGCGGGCCGGCCGGGCCCCCCGGGGCGCCGCGGGCCCCGCCATACGGGGCCCCACATAGACCCC
>NZ_JBFBAW010000002.1:375402-578819 GCF_040682435.1 Lentzea sp. NPDC051208
CGCGGCCGGACGGCCCGCATACCGGTGTTGTATGTGGGCCGTCCGGCCGTGCCACCAGGGGCCGCCTCGGGCCCGGCTATCGCGGACCAGACTTCGACACAGGCCCTAGAGTTGGCTGGTCATCCGCAGATCGAAGGGGGCTCGGTGACCGCACCGTCGTCATCCGATGCCGAGCGCCAGCGCGACAAGGACCGCACGCGCGCCGACATCCTGGAAGTGGCCACGCGGGAGTTCGCGGACAAGGGCTACACAGGGGCACGGGTCGACGAGATCGCCGAGCGCACCAGCACCACCAAGCGGATGATCTACTACTACTTCGGCGGCAAGGAACAGCTTTACATCGCCGTGCTGGAGCGGGCGTACCTGGCGATCCGGGCGCTGGAGGCCGAGGTCGACGTCGAGCACCTCGAACCGGAGGAGGGCATCCGCCGGCTCGCGGAGCTGACCTTCGACCACCACGAGGCGCACCCCGACTTCATCAGGCTCGTCAGCATCGAGAACATCCACCGCGCCGAGCACATCGCCCGCTCTGAAGTGCTGGCGGGCCTCGCGAACCCGGCGCTCGACGGTCTGACGAAGCTCCTCGAACGAGGCCGCGCCGCCGGGCGGTTCCGCGCCGACGCCGACCCGCTCGACGTGCACATGGTGATCAGCTCGTTCTGCGTCTTCCGGCTCGCGAACCGGCACACGTTCGCCGCGATCTTCGGACGGGACATGCTCGACCCCGGCCGCCGCGACCACCACCGACGCATGCTCGGTGACATGTTGATCACTTACTTGACCAGCTGAAATCTGACCCTTGACACGCGGGGGTGGCGTATCCGACCTTGTATTAACTAACTAGGCCGTACATAGGAGTACGCCGTGACCACATCGATGGCCCGCAAGACTGCGCTGGCAGCCTGGATCGGCAGCGCCCTCGAGTACTACGACTTCTTCATCTACGGCACCGCCGCCGCGCTGGTGTTCAACAAGGTGTTCTTCCCCGCCGCCGATCCGGCGACGGGAACCCTGCTCGCCCTCGCCACGTTCGGCGTCGGCTACGCCGCCCGGCCGCTCGGCGCGTTCGTGCTCGGGCACGTCGGCGATCGCTTCGGCCGCAAGAAGGTCCTCGTCTTCACGCTGCTGCTGATGGGCGTGGCGACGTTCGCCGTCGGCTGCCTGCCCACCTACGACACCGCCGGGGTCCTCGCACCGGTCATGCTCGTCGTTCTCCGCCTGCTGCAAGGACTTTCGGCGTCGGGCGAGCAGGCGGGCGCGAACTCGATGTCGCTGGAACACGCACCGCAGCACCGCCGGGCGTTCTTCACCAGCTTCACCCTGAGCGGCACGCAGGCGGGGCAGATCCTCGCCACGGCGATCTTCCTGCCCGTCGCCGCGCTCCCCCAGGAGGACCTGCTGACGTGGGGCTGGCGCGTGCCGTTCTGGTGCAGCGCGGTCGTCGTGGTCGTCGGCCTCGTCATCCGCCGCAAGATCGACGAGACCGCGGAGTTCAAGCGCACCAAGCCGGCCAAGCTGCCCGTGGCGACGCTGTTCCGGACGCACTGGGCCGACGTCCTGCGCGTCGTCGTCGCGGCCACCATCGCCTCGGTCAGCACGATCTTCACCGTCTACGCCCTGAGCTACGCGGTGAACACGGTCGGCCTGGCGCGCACGCCGATGCTCTGGGTCGGCGTCCTCGCCAACGTCGTCGCCCTGGCCGCGATCCCCTTGCTGGCAGGGCTTTCCGACCGAGTCGGCCGCAAACCGGTGTTCCTCGCCGGCTGCGGCGCGTGCGCCGTGCTGATCTTCCCCTACCTGTGGTCGATCTCCATCGGCGCGTACGGACTGGTGTTCGCGCTCGGCATCCTGCTGTTCGGCGTGGCGTACTCCGCGATCAACGGCATCTGGCCGTCGCTGTACGGCGAGATGTTCAGCACCGAGGTCAGGCTGTCCGGCATGGCGATCGGCACGCAGATCGGGTTCGCCGTCGCCGGTTTCGCTCCCAGCGTGGTGGCGGCGATCGGCTCCGGCCGTGACGACTGGATCGGTGTCGCGATCTTCACGGCCGTGGTGTGCGCGATCAGCGCCACCGCGATCGCGACGGGACGCGAGACCTTCCGGCGTCCGACGGCGGAACTCGGACGTCTGCCGCAGGAACCGGCCCCGGTCGTGACCGCCCAGGCCTGACGCGGTCCTTCCCCGTCCCCGTCCCGAACTCGTGGGGACGGGGACGGGCTCGTGGAGCAACGCGACTGCGCTGTTCGGCCCATTCGGGAACCTCGTGGAACCGGCGCGTCCGGCGCTGCGTCATCTTGGGGAACGACTGCGTTTCGGGGGAAGGACGGCACGTGCCGGAGGCCATCACCAAGATCATCGGAGGCGTGTGATGTCGAATCCTCTGGTGGTCAAGCCGGACGCCGAGCCGTCGGGGTTCATGAACGCCGGGACCGGCGACAACGGCTGGGCGACGGGCATCTCCATCGCCGAGTCCGCAATGGACACGTACAACGGCATCAAGGACGGCAACTGGGTCGAGGGCGGCCTGGGCATGGTGGGCCTCGTCGCGGACGCCGCGTCGATGGCGATCGACCCGTTCGGCACCCTGTTGTCCTCGGCGGCGTCGTTCCTGATGGAACACATGCAGCCGTTGAAGGAGGCGCTCGACTGGCTGGCGGGCGACCCGCCGGTGATCGAGTCGTACTCGGCCACGTGGAGCAAGGTCGCCGAGGAGCTCGGCAAGATCGCGCAGGACTACCAGCAGGCCGTGCAGGGCACCGCCGAGTGGCAGGGACCCGCCGCGGACGCGTACCGGGCCGCCGCGGGCGCCCAGGGCGACGCGATCACCGGTGCCGCGTCCGCCGCCGGTTCCGTCGGCACCGTCGTCGGCGTCATGGGCATGGTCGTCGCCTTCGTGCGCGAGATGGTGCGCGACCTGATCGCCGACCTGGTCGGAAAGCTGATCGCGTGGGTGCTCGAGGCCGTGTTCACGCTCGGGTTCGGCACGCCGGTGATCGTGGCGCAGGCCGTCACCGCGATCTCGAAGTGGGCCACCCGCATCGGTGAGCTCATCCAAAAGCTCATCAAGACCATCAAGAAGGTCTCGCCGCTGCTCGGCAAGATCGTCGAGATCTTCACGAAGATCATGAAGGTCGTCGGCAAGCTGGTCGGCAAGGTCACCGGCCTGGACGTGATCTCGACCAAGTCCATCAAGCCCGGCGGTCTCTTCCACCGCACTGATGGCCCAGACCTCCCGAACGCCGGCGGCACGCACACCAGCGGCTCGCCCACCAGCTCCTCCCCTGACGCGCCCTCGACTTCGTCGCCTTCCGCGCCGTCGAGCCCGTCACCGTCCTCACCGTCCTCACCGTCCTCGCCGTCTTCACCGTCCTCTCCGGACGGTCCGAGTCCGGCTTCGCCTTCGCCTTCAACGAATTCGCCGTCGGCTTCCGCACCTTCACCGGGTGGACCTTCGTCCTCGCCGAACGCGCCTACGTCCTCCCCGAGCGCACCGTCGCCGAACGGACCCTCGTCTTCACCGAGCGGGCCTTCGTCCTCGCCGGGACCGGACGGCCCCAGCACGTCGAACGCCCCGTCACCGGGTTCGCCGGGTTCGCCGTCGAGCGGTCCGTCTCCGTCAGGTGGCCCAGCGGGCCCGACCACGCACGGACCGACGTCGTCTCCCGACGCACCGGCGGCCCCGCCGCGCAACACCGGCCAGACCACTCAGGCTGGCGTCGCAGCACCGGAAGCACCGTCGCAGCACGCCCCGTCCGCACCACGGGACGGCGGACCGCCGGCAGGCTCCACGACCACTCCGCAGCAGGGTCCGATGGGCGGTCCCGCGGGAGGACCCGCCGGAGGTCCCGCGGGCGGTGCCCCGGCAGGGGGCGGCCCACGTCCGGGTTCCGGCGGAGGCTGGACCGGCACGCCGGGCGCACGCGGTGACCTGGGCTCGGGAATGCCTTCGCAGCGCACCCCGGACATGACCCCGTCGTCGGCAAGGCCGTCGGCTCCCTCGCAGCCGGGCTTCGGCCCGTCCGCGCCGCACGGTCCGAGCGCACCGCACTCCCCCGCCGCACCGCACACAGGCACGCCGAACGCGCCCCACGGCGGCCCCAGCACTCCCCACACCCCCAACGGTCCCTCGGGACCAAACTCGCCATACGGCGGTCCGGGTGCGCCACACGGCCCCAGCGCACCGTCGGGACCAAACTCGCCGTACGGCGGTCCCGGCGCACCCCACAGCCCCAACAGCCCCTCGGGACCAAACTCGCCGCACGGCGGTCCGGGTGCGCCACACGGCCCCAGCGCACCGTCGGGACCAAACTCGCCGTACGGCGGTCCCGGCGCACCCCACAGCCCCAACGGCCCCTCGGGACCAAACTCGCCGCACGGCGGTCCAGGTGCGCCGCACACGCCCAACGCACCGTCAGCACCGCATGGCGGTCCCGGCTCACCGCACAACCCCAACGGGCCGTCTGGTCCCGGCAGCCCAGGTGCACCGCACTCGCCTGACGGGTCGCACGGTGGTCCTGGAACCACGTCGCCGTCGGCGCGGGCAGACACACCGACCCGTCCGCAGGGAACCACTTCGCCGACTCACGCGGACGCCCCGCACGCCGGGCCGAGTGGTCCCGCAAACCCGCACACGCCGCAGCAGCCCGGCTTCGCGCCGACTCCGGGTGGTCCGGGGGCGCCGCACGCCGGTGGTCCCGGCCCGCACACGCCCGGCGGTCATGGCCCCGGCGGGCCGAGCAGGCCGGACTCGCCCGCACCGCACCAGCGTCCGGACGCCACCCGACCCGACGGCACCCGGCCCGACGGCGCCCGCCCGCGTGGTGCCGACGGTCCCGTCACGCACCCCGGCCAGCGTCCCGACGCGCCCGGTCAGCCGCACAACCGTCCCGACGGCTCACGACCCGACACGTCACGTCCGGACGGCACCAGGCCCGACAGCTCTCGTCCGGATGGCACCCGGCCCGACAACTCGCGGCCCGACAACAACGGGCCAGACGGCAACAGTCCCGACAACTCTCGTCCCGACAGCAACAGGCCGGACAGCAACCGTCCCGACAGCAACCGCCCGGACGGCACCAGGCCTGACGCCGCGCGACCCGACGGTCCCGGCAACGGGCCCGCCAGCGCGCACCGCGACACCGACGCCCCCGGCCACCACAACGACGCCGACAACCGACCCGACAGCGACGCACCGCAGTCCCACGCGGAAGAGCGGCCCTCGCCGGAGCAGGCGCACGAGCGGCACGCCGAACAAACTCCTGCCGGTGTCTCGCACCACGGCGGCGACCCCGACATGGGCGACCTGCCCCACCGCGTGCCGGACGACCCGCGGTTCTTCACGGCCGACGTGCACGTCACGCCGGACGGCCGGGCTCGCGTCGGCGGGCACGACTACACGCCCGCCGAGTACGCGGACATGTTGCGGCGCAGCGGTTACGACGGCAGCAGGCCCGTCCGGCTGATCGGGTGCGACGCGGGCAGCAACGACTTCGCGCAGCAGTTGTCCCGGCACCTCGACGCGCCGGTCGTGGCGCCTACCAAGCCCGCGTGGACGGACAGCAGCGGCCGGGTCTTCACCAGCGACCCCGAGATCTCGCCCGACGGCACGCGCTCGCCCCGGATTCCGCCCAACGGCGAGTGGGAGACGCACCACCCGGACGGTTCCAGGACCAGGGCGAGCGACGACGGGTACGCGCCCGGCAGCGATCGGGACACCGACGGCGTCGACGCCGTGGACCGCGGGGACGGCGCGCAGGGCAACGACCCGGACGCCGACCCCGAGTACACGCCGCCGCCGAAGGACCGGGTCATCCCGGCGGACGACCCGGCGTTCAACGAGCGGTTCGTCGACTTCGACCGGCCCACGCACCAGCCGGTCGACCCGAACAACCCGGACGCTCCGCGGCAGCCGCTCCACCGGCACGACGAGATCCAGGCGCCGCACCGCGACCGCGAGACCGTGCCGGACGGCAACACCCAGCCCGACCGGCTCCAGCCGATCGAGAACCCCGACCCGGTGCCGGTGCCGCTGCGGGACCACCAGCCGTTGCAGCCGTGGACCGAGTACCCGGTGGCCAACCAGAACGGCACGCGCACGACGTTCATCACCGACGGCGACGGCAACGTCAAGTGGGTCGAGGCCACGCCCGGCCGCCAGGACATGGCGGTCGACGGCAAGGGCAAGTGGTCCGGGTTCAACCCCGACCTCAGCCACCCGCTGCTGCCGGACGCCAAGTACCAGGTGCCGAACTACCACAACAACGACAAGATGCTGGCCTTCCACACCGACCAGCACGGTCAGACCGACTCGATGACCGGCGACGTCGAGGCGGGCGGCCAGACCAAGAACTACCGCGACGACGACAGCGGCAAGGGTGCCCAGCAGCGCGCCTACCAGGAAGGCGAGGCCGCGTATCCGAGTAACCCGCCGGACCGCACGCTCACCGACCAGGAGATCGAGAACTCGCGCGTCAAGTGGGCGGGTGGCCACCTGCTGGCCAACGAGCTCGGCGGCTTCGGCGAGTACCTCAACATGCACGGGCAGATGGCGGGGTCCAACTCAGGCAACGCCAAGGACGGCTGGTTCCACGAGCCGTCGTGGCGCAACAAGGAGACGGAGCTCGTCGAGTTCTCGAAGCCGGCGCACCAGGACATCGAGAACTACCAGGTGCGGGCGACCCGCGAGGCGGACGGCGTGCCGTCCGAGGTGACCATGCGCTGGCAGGAGGTCACGTACGCGCGCAACGCGGACGGTACCGTCCAGCTCGGCCCGGACAACAAGCCGGTCGTGGAGAACGTGGTGACCAAGGAGCGCGTCTTCCCGAACCGGCCGGAGGTGAACTATGGACCCCAGGACCGGTACAAGGGTCGCTGAGATCTGCGCGCTGCTGGAGGCGGGTGCCCCGGTCGGGTGGAACCGCGTCACCCTGGACGTCTGGGCGAACGTCATGGCGTACGAGCTCGCCACGTCCGCGCAGGACGCCCAGGGCCGGTTCGCGGGAGAGGTGCGGCTGGCGGAGATCACCGACCAGCTGCAGGAGCTCCGCGAGCAGATGTACGAGGAGGACCGCGGCACGTGGCTGTCGGCGCGGTTCGTGCTGCGCCGCGAGGCCGAGCCCGAGGTGACGTTCAACTACGACGAGGACCCGCGGTGGTCGCCCGAGCTGCACCCGATGATGTTCGTGCGCGATCTGGAGGCGTTCCCGCGCTCCGACGAGCACCTGCGGGGGTGGCTGCGCGAGACCGTCGAGCGCGGGCTGGAACTGCAGCGCGCACACGAGGCGAGCCTGGCCGATCAGTAGGCTGGCCGGGCCCGACCGCGATCTAGGAGGAAGCGAACAACCATGGCGAACTGGCCGGCGCTCAGTCCGATCGAGCAGCAGGAGAAGCTCGCGGAGATCACCCAGGAGATCCTGCCGACCCTGCCGCAGGGGTGGTCGCGCCTGGTGCTGCGCGCCAAGATGATCGGCCCGCACAGCGAGGCCGACACGGGCGTGAAGATGGCGGACGGAACCGTCCGCGGCTGGTCGTTCCCGCCGGAGGTGTGGCGGAAGTTCCAGCAGCTGCGCAAGGGCATGTACTCCGAGGGCCTCGGCTCGTGGATCGAGTTCGAGTACATCTTGGACCCTCCGGGCACGTTCTCCATCCGCTACAACCGCGACGAGGCACCGAAGTTCGACGCCGCGCCGTCCCCGGAGAACTTCGCCACCGAGCAGAAGTGGTTCCCGCGCAACGACGAGCAGATGCCGGACTGGTTCCGCAACGGGCTCGCGAACGCCTGACACCAGGAATTGTCAGACCCCCTTGCTACGGTCATTTCAGCTGATCAACGCGAGGGGGAAGACCGTGGCTGCTGCCACCACGTACCTGGAGCTGTCCGAGGCGAGCGGAAGCGCGCACAAGTTCTACGAGGTCGTCGTCGACGGCACGAAGGTGAGCATCACGTTCGGCCGCATCGGCGAGCGGGGCTCGACGCGCGAGTCCACGTTCGCCGACGAGGCCAAGGCGGTGAGCGCGGCCGAGAAGAAGATCGGCGAGAAGGTCCGCAAGGGCTACGCGCCCGCGGTCAAGGGCCGGCGGCAGCGGCGGGCGATCACCCGGCGCGAGATCACCAGCGTGCAGTCCAGCGCGCGGCAAGCCCCTGTGCTGTGGCGGTTCCACTCCGGCGCGCCCGCGTTCGGCATCTTCATCGGCGAGGACGAGGCCTGGGTCGGCAACGAGCGCGGCGACGTCTTCACGCTCGCGCACGACGGCCGGGTCACGGGGCGCTACGGCTTACCGGACGGCGTGAAGTGCATCGTCGCCGACGACTTCTGGATCTACGCGGGCTGTGACGACGGGCGCGTGTACGACCTGGGCGGCAAGGTTCCGCGCGTGGCGTACGAGATCGCCAACGACGTCGACATCTACTGGCTCGACATCGACGACGGCGTGCTCGGCGTGTCGGACCGGCAGGGCGGCATCACGATCGTCGACCACGAGGACGAGTTCCAGTGGTCGCGTCGCAGCGCGGGCGACAGCGCGTGGATGGTGCGGTGTGCACCGGAAGGCGCGTTCCACGGGCACTCCCGAGGCGTCACGCACTACGCGGCGCGCACCGGCGATCCCGTGTGGCACGCCGAGACGACGGGTGCGGTGCTGTTCGGCTGGCAGGAGCCGGCCGAGGTGTTCGCGGGCACCAGCCGCGGGTGGGTGCACCGGCTGTCGCGCGCCACCGGGGCCGAGACCGCGCGCTACCGTTGTGACGCGGCGGTTTTCTCCTGCGCCACCTCGCCGGGCGGCGACTACGTGTTCGCCGGGGACAACCACTCGTCGGTGTACTGCTTCGCGGCCGACGGCACGCGTCTGTGGAAGCTCGCCACGGGCTGCGGTTCCGCGTTCTCCATGCAGTACCGCGACGAGCGCCTCTACATCGTCACGACGGACGGCTCGCTGGCGTGCATCGACGCCAGCCCCGCGGCCATCCACGCGGCGGAGCAGGGCGAACTGCCGCAGCGCAGCGACATCAAGGCCGACCACTGGCAGCGCGTCGAAGCGACGGCCGAGGTCGAAACCGTGGTCGCAAGCGCGATTCCAGCCGGTGGCGTGGTCGTGGAGTGCGTGCAGGAGGGCGGCCGCATGCGCGTCCACGTGATCTCCGACGGCTACGACCGCTCCCGCGCCGTGCAGTTCCCGAAGGACATCCGGGTGCCCGGTGCGCGATACCTGGTGACCGAGATCCACACCTCGGCGAGCGGCGGCTTCTACCGGGCGAGGGGAGAGATCAAGCGCCTGCTCTGAACGGCCGGAGTTCGCCAGGTGGTGCACTGGTGGACGAGATCGCGGAAGGCCGTGCCCGCCAGGGCTTCCCGCCAGGGCTTCCCGCCGATGAGGAACCGGCAGCGTGCCACAGTCCTCTCCTGACCGATGCGCGCGGAGGTAGCGTGGATCGCAGGGGGTGGGCATGGCCAGGATTGCCGTCATCGGCGACGTCGGCGGGCACGCGGACCAGCTGCGGCGAGCACTGCGGGAGCTGGGTGCCGGTCTGGTCGTGATCCAGGTCGGCGACCTGGTGGACCGCGGACCGGACAGCCTCGGCGTGCTCGACGTGGTCGACGAGCGGCTCGGCCAGGGCTGGGTGCAACTGGTGGGCAACCACGAGGCCCAGTACCTGCCCGGCCGCGAGGTCTTCTGGCCCGATCCCCTGCCACCGCAGGGTATCGAGACGTTGCGCGCGTGGTGGGCGGACGGCCGGATGCAGGTCGCCGCGGCCGTCACGGCGGGCGGGGAGGAGTTCCTGCTCACCCACGCGGGGTTGACGCTCGCTGCCTGGCAACGGCTGGGCGAACCCGCCACCGCCACAGCGGCGGCGGATCTGCTCAACGAACGGCCCGACCTGATCTGGCGCATGGGCGCGCACGGCCGTGATTCGGAAACGGGGCCGTTGTGGGCGGAGTCGGGAGCCGCGTTGCACGAGCCGTGGATGCGGTACGGGGGCATCGTCCCGTTCGGACAGATCCACGGCCACTCCTCGATCGTGCACTTCGGCGACCAGAGGTGGACGTGTGACGGGCGGATCCGGCAGCGCGCCACCGTCGACTGGCAGGCGCGGCACGTGCGGGTGCGGGTCGGCGGACGCATGTTCGTCGGCGTCGATCCCGGCCACGGCCGCGAGGGTGCCAGTGCGTGGCAGCCGCTGGTCTTCGACGACGCCGTGGTGCACGCGGCACCAGCGAGGACCTGAGCTCGCCACCGCCCTCAGCAGGCGAGAAGTCGTTGTACGCACTCGGTTTCCGCCTCCATACCCGCTGGAGGTAGATGCCGAGCGCCTCGCCCCCCGCCTCGGCGCGTGAGCACCGGCCCAGCGCCACGACGGTGTGACCCAGCGCGCCGATGCCGCGCCCGGCCCGGTTCAGTGCCGGCAGGTACTGGCGCGCCACGCGTTCGTTCAGCGGGTGGCGCGCGACCCGTGCGGCCAGCTCGGCCACCGGCCGCCGGCCGCGCGTCGACCGGCTCGTGCGAGGCCGCCTGCCGCTCCTGTTCCAGCCGGTCGCGTTCCTCGCTCGCCCACTCGCCGTCGAGGCCTGTCAGCGCCTCGGTCAGCACCCCAGGGTCGCGTCCCGCCTCGGACCTGCGCGCGCAGGTCGTGGAACTTCCGGCACCCCAGAAGACACAGCACGAAACCCTCACGCGGCAGCGAGCGCCCAGGTTGCCGAGTGGATGCAGGTGCTGCCGATGATCGTCACGGTGCTCGGTACAACGGGTTCGGGCAGTCGACGTACCGGCTCGCCGCACCCTCCGCGCGCGTCCAGCGCAACAGGAGGTTCGCCTTGGCGGGCACGAACCTGTCCTCCAGCAACGACATGACCTGATCCCTTCCGTGATCTCGCGCATAGGCGACGAAGACAGACCGCGCCTCCGCCCACACGTCCAGGCCGGGGTGCCGGTCCAGCACCGCGCCCGCGATCTCGATCAGGTGGTTGACGACGAGGCAGTACCGCAGCCGCTCCCAGCCCTTGGCCTCGGACACTCCCCGCGATCCGTCCGCTCCGTTCATCGAGGACAGCAGCTCGGCGTGACGGGGCAGCAGCCGCATGCCTTCGGGATCGCGGTAGATCGCCTGGACCGGCATGCCCTCGGCGTCGACGCCCACCACGACGTTCTGCAGGTGGCACTCCATCACCACACCGTGTGCGAAGAACGCGTGCAGCACAGGGGGAACGACCACCGAGACGTACTGGCGGAACCACCGCAGCGCGCCGTCGGAGTCCAAGCCGTCCAGGGGATTGCCCTCGAAGCCCTCGCCGATCCCGGCCGCCAGCAACGGGGTCACGCCGGGAAGCGCGTGCTGCCGGATGCCGTCACGCACCACGACCGCCAGGCCCTCGAAGGAGTCCGGTGACGTCCGGTAGCCGCGGTCGATCAGGAAGGCCGCACCGGGGAAGACCGAGGCGATGTCCGCGAACACCGGCCTCAGCAGGCGCGCGAGCGGCGGGATCCACCGCAGGTCGTGCGCCCACAACCGGCGCACGTCGTTGGTGATCCGCACGTCGAGGCTGAACTTGTAGAACAGGTCGGCCGCCGGGTCGTAGACCGTGCGCACCGAGGACGTCGGCCACACCTCGGGCCCGGACACCGGACCTTCGAGTCCCAGCAACGAAAGCTGCCAAGGGTGTGCCGGGAGGACGCCGGCGGGCAACGGCACCTCGCCGTCGTCGGCGAACGAGCCTTCCAGGTGTGCCAACGAGAAGCTCGCGTGCACCTCGGGCGCGTACGGCAGCCACTGCGCCGCGGGCAGGCCACCGCGGCCCTTCGGTGCGGGGTGGTAGCGGTGCCCGGCGACCAACGCCTGCTCGGAGCGCCGGTAGAGGTCGGCGGGCGGAGCGGTGCGGGCGTCGAGCACGGCGGCGATGGCCGACCGCGAGCCCGCGATCTCGTCCAGGAAGCCGACCGGCGGGTCGCCGAGCTCCTTCGTGACGAGCACAGCGAGTTCGTGCCAGGACAACGGCTGCCACGAACCGGTGAACACCTCGGGGTCCGACAGCCAGCGCCCCTCCCGCGCGCGCAGCAGGGTTCCGGTGCGGGGCAGCCGGAGCGTGCCGTCCGCCCACTCCCCCACCTCGCGGCGCAGGCAGTTCAGCAGCGCCGTCGAGGTGATGCCGTCGGGGTCAGTGCTCGATTCCACCGGTGTCCGCTTCCCTCCGGCGATGTGTCAGGATCAGATCATTCTGACGCAAACACCGGTCGAGTCCGAGTTCGCCGCCGCGCTGGACGGAACACGTGCCGAAAGGTTCATCTCGGCGCTGCCCGGCGCTCGTGCGGCGATCCTCGCGCGCCTGCGCCGGGCCTTCGCGGTCGAGCCGTTGCCGCAGGTCAGCGTCGACCCGGCCGAGTACTCGCACCCGGTCGACCTCCTCACCGCGCTGCACTGGCCCCACTCGGAGGACCTGATCGCCGAGGTCGCCCACAGCGTGGCCGGACTGGCCCTGTCCCGCACGACGAGCCCGCTGGCGACCCCGTTCCCGCTCAGGACGCTGGAGGAGCACGAGCAGAGCGTGGTCGACGGCCATCCGCTGCACCCGTGCTGCCGCAACCGCACCGGGTTCACCGCCTCCGACCACCTCGCGTACGGCCCGGAGCACCGCCCGGTGGTGCCGCTGCGGCTGCACCCCGCGGCACAGCACGTGGTGTTCGGCGACTGGCCGGACGAGTTGCGCGACGGCGAGCGGATCCTCCTCCCGGTGCACCCCTGGCAGGCGGACCGCCTGAACGTGCCCAGCGCAGGCACGCTCGACGCCAGCCCGCTGATGGCACTGCGCACGCTCTCGGCCGGCGCCTGGCACGTGAAGACGACGCTGAGCGCCCAGATCACCTCGGCCGTGCGGGACATCTCCGGCGGCTCGATCGCCACCGCGACGACGGTCTCCGACTTCCTGGACAGGACTGTCGAGGGCATCGAACTGCAGCACAACCGGGCGTCGGCCGCCGTGCTCACCGACGGCGAACCGGACCGGAGGCTCGGCGTGATCCTGCGCGACAGACCCGTGCCGCGCGAGGGCGAGGCGCTGCTGCCCCTGGCCGCGCTGACCGCCGGCGACCCTCCGCCCATCCGCGCACTGGGTGACCCGTTCGGGTGGCTCGCGGAGTTCTGCGAGCTGGCCGTCCCACCGTTGATGACCCTGCTCGCGCGCGGAGTGGCGCTGGAGGCCCACGAGCAGAACCTCCTGGTGGGCCTGGTGCACGGCCGCCCGCGCCGGTTGATCTATCGCGACCTGGCGGACATCCGGGTCAGCCCGCGCGCCGATCTGCCCCAACGCCTGCACGCGAGCCCCGACGCGTTGCGCGCCAAGACGTTCGCGACCTTCTTCTCGACCGCGCTGACCGGGGTGGTCGGAGCGCTCGACGCCCCGGACGCCGAACTCTGGCAGGTCGTGGCCGCGACGGTCCCGGACACCCCGGACCGGCACGCCCTGCTGCACGACCCGTTGCCCGCCAAGCCGCTCACGCTGATGCGGCTCGACCCGCGCACGACCAGGTGGGCCTCCCTGCCGAACCCGTTCAGGCCCTGAGCAGTTCCTCCCGGTGCTGCCAGGCCAGCGCCAGCAGTGCGGCACCGGCGGCCTGCGTCGGTTCGTGCCGGGCGTAGCGCTCGACGTTCGCGGCGGTGAACGGAAGTCCGCGCAGCACCTGGCCCTCTTCGTTGTGCGGCACCAGATCGCCGAACAGCTCGTCGAACCGCGAGGCCTCGATCACCGCCACGGTCAGCATGTCGGTGGCGAACGTCAGCGGGTCCACGCCCGTGCCGAGGTAGAACACGCGGGCCGCCTCCGTGAGCCGCTGGGCGAACGGCCAGGACTCGTAGTCGGCGTCGTGGATCTCCTCCGCGCCGAGCATCTCCTCGGCGAACTCGCGGATCATGCAGTGCCACAACGAGAAGTCGGCCTCGGACGATCCCTGGAACACCCCGACCGGCAACACCTGGAACATGCCGCCCGCGTGCCCCACGCGCTTCGGGTCGCGCCAGTGCAGGAAGAACGTCGCCTCGCCGGAGACCTCGTCGTGCCGCAGGGTCAGCGTGCTGATGGCGACGTTGACGGGCCTGCGCCGGGGATCGCACGGATCACCGACGGCCGACCGCACCGGCAGCGCGCTGATCCGCCCGAGGTCGCGCGCCGCGTACTCGTGCGCACAGGCCTCGCCCACGTCGATGCCGTCGAAGTAGCTGCCGAGCCCGAACGTCAGGTGCCGCCCGGTGAAGCCGAGCAGCCGGTAGGTCTCGCGGTTCTGGAACACGGCGGGCGCGGCGAGCGCGGCCATCGCCTCCGAGTAGCTGCCGAACCCGTCGGGGAGCACCGAGGCCGGCACCTCGGGCAGCGCGGTGGACGCCTTCAGCTCCAGCGAGAGGTCGGCCAGCGGGATCGGCCCGGCGGGCATCCAGTCCGGCGACGTGAGCAGCGGTGTGCCGGCGACCCTGGGCACGTCCTGGTACTCGGCGACGGCCGTGAGCGCCAGCGCGTGGCGGTGTTCGAGCAGGTGAGCGCGCACTTCGAGCCACTCGGCAGACGTCGGCATGTCCTCATTCTGCGGGTGCGGAGCCCCGGGACACGGCGAGATGACCGGACCACCCCGTGGCCCGGCCTCCGCTCATGAGGCCCTCAGGCCCGCCAGCGCCGTGACGCGTGGACGACTTCGCCGACCGCGCGTGCCAGGCTTCCGTCGGCGTCGACGTGGCTCTCGTGGAGCTCTGCCGGAAGCGGCTGGGCCACCTCGGGCGGTGCCTCGTACGAGTCGCTGTCTTCCCAACGCAGCCTGCGCGCCGTCTTCACGAACGCGACCGCCGCTGCCAGCAGCAGCACCCCGACCACGGCCGGCCACCAGACCGATTCCGCGATCGCGATGGCGAACTGGACCTGGGCCACCACGACGAACACGACGGTGAGTCCGACCACCGACCACGGGGCCGATCCACCGTCACGTCTGCGCTTGGCGGCACCGGTTGCCCCCATTGGCGTCACCTCCACCGATGTTGCCTGGACATCGGCGATTGATCGCACGGAGTTACAGGGGTAAGCGTACTCCCCGATCGTTTGGTTGCAGACCGTCATGGTCCGGACGTCGGCTCACCAGCGCCGGAACGGTGTACAGGGCGTGCACCATTCACCCTGTGGTGTGATCATCGGCTCGTGTCCGCACTGCACGCGGGAGACCCCGCCTCATTCGCCGCCGATGTTCTCGACGAGGGCCCGGCCGAGCTGGAGCACGTGCCCGGAGTGGCGTCCAGCCGGCCCACCAAGACGTGTGCGGGAGGAGCGCTGATCCGTGATTCCACCGGACGCGTGCTGTTCGTCGTGCCGACCTACAAGGCGGTGCTGGACATCCCCGGAGGCATGACCGAGGAGGACGAGTCCCCGAAGGCCGCGGCGCGGCGGGAGATCCGGGAGGAACTCGGCCTGTCCGTGGCTCTGGGACCGCTGCTGGTGGTCGACTGGACGCCGCGCAACGGGGTCTGGAGCGACTGCCACCAGTTCGTGTTCGACGGTGGCGTCGTGGACGGTGCCGTGGCGTGCGATCCCGAACTGGAAGGCGTCCTGTACTTGACGCTGGACGAGGCGAAGCCGCGCATCTACCCGTCACTGCACCGCCGCCTCACGCTCGCTCTGGCGGCCGTTGAGAGCGGTTCCACGCGGTACGCCGAGTTCGGCAGGGAGGTCTGATGCGGATCGTCTCGCTGCTGCCCGCGGCCACCGACATCGTCGCCGAGCTGGGCCTGGCCGGACACCTGGTGGGACGCACCCACGAGTGCGACTGGCCCGCCGAGGTGGCGGGCGTCCCCGTCGTCACGAGCACCGGCGTCGACCAGGACGCCCTGAGCAGCAGGGAGATCAACTCGACCGTCCACCGCGGGTCGTCGCTCTACGGCCTGGACGCGGACCTGCTGCACGACCTCGAACCGGACGTGATCCTCACCCAGGACCTCTGCGAGGTCTGCGCGATCTCGTACCGCGAGGTCACCGGCACCGTCCGGGTGATGGACATCGGCCCGACGGTGCTGAGCCTCGAACCTTCCACGCTGGACGAGGTGCTCGGCTGCCTGAAGACCGTGGGCGACGTGCTCGGCGTCGACAGCGCGGACAGGGTCGCCGCCCTGCGGCAGCGCGTCGGCGACGTCGAGCGGCGGACCAGGGACCTCGTCCGCCCGCGCGTGGCCGCGATCGAGTGGCTCGACCCGTGCTGGCCCGCCGGGCACTGGGTCCCGGAACAGATCACGGCCGCGGGCGGCGTCCCGCTCCTCGCCGGGAAGGGCGAGCACACCGGGCCGATCACCTGGCAGTCGGTCCACGACGCGGAGCCGGACGTGGTCCTGCTCATGCCCTGCGGCTTCCCGCCCGAGCGGACGCTGCGGGAACTCCCCGGCCAGCCGCTGCCCGAGACGTGGGTGCTGGACGGACCGTCCTACTTCAACCGGCCGGGCCCCCGCGTGGTCCGCGGCATCGAGATCCTCGCCCACGTCCTGCACGGCATCGGCGAAGAACCCTCCGAACACGAGGCACTTAAACTCGCCGCATGGACCTGAGCGCGTTCCCCCGAGTCTCCCTGGGCACCTGGCCGACCCCGCTGGAGGACGCCCCCAGGCTCGCGGACTCGCTCGGCGCCCCGCCGGTCCTGATCAAGCGCGACGACGTCAACGGCCTCGGCGCGGGCGGCAACAAGCTGCGCAAGCTCGAGTTCCTGCTCGGCCAGGCGATCGAGCAGGGCGCGGACACGATCATCACGTTCGGCGCGCTGCAGACCAACCACGGCCGCCAGACCGCGGCGGCGTGCGCGAAGCTCGGGCTGCGCTGCGAGCTCGTGCTGACGGCCAAGGTGCCGATGACGGGCGCCGCGTACGAGCGGTCCGGGAACGTCGTGCTGGACCACATGTTCGGGGCCAACGTGCACGTCTGCGCGGACGCCGACGAGACCGTCCGGACGTACGAGAAGGTCAACCACGACAAGGCCGTCACGCTGCCCGTGGGCGGCTCGAACGGGCTGGGGACGCTGGGGTACGTCGCGGCGGCCGTCGAGCTCGTCGGGCAGCTGAACGAGCGCGGCATCGGCAACGCCACCATCGTCGTGCCGGACGGCAGCGGCGCCACGGCGGCGGGCGTGGCGCTCGGCACCGAACTCCTGGGCTGGCGCGGCACCGTCCACGCCGCGAGCGTCTCGCACACCGCCGCGGACGCCGAGCAGGAACTGCGCACCCTCGCCACCGACGCCGCCGCCCTCCTCGGCGAGCCGGCCCCGCGACTCGGCCACCTCACCGTCACCGACGACACGGTCGGGCCGGGCTACGGCGTGCCCACGCCGGAGATGTGGGACGTGCTGAAGCTGTTCGCGGAGACCGAGGGCGTGATCCTCGACCCCGTCTACACCGGCAAGGCCGCGGTGAAGTTCCGCGAGATCGCCCCGCGCAGCGACGTGCCAGTCGTGTTCCTCCACACAGGTGGTCTTCCCGGCTTCTACGGCTACGCGCCCGAGGCGGTCGCGCAGTTCTGACGAGCGTGATCAGTACTCTGGTGTGGTGACCGACCTCGCCGACGACCTGGGCCTGCTGCGCGACCTCGAACGGCGGCTGCTCGTCTACAAGTTCGCGATCGAGGAGCTCATGACGAAGCTCCGGATCCTGAGCGAGGAGTTCGACTCGGTCCACCAGCACGACCCGATCGAGCACATCACCAATCGGGTGAAAAAGCCGGAAGGCATCCTGGAGAAGCTGCGGCGCAAGGGTTTTCCGCTCGACCTCGACTCCATCGGCGACTGGCTCGACGACATCGCGGGCGTGCGGGTGATCTGCCCGTTCGTCTCGGACGTCTACCGGGTCAAGGCGATGCTGGCGCGCCAGCACGACGTGGAGATCCTGCACACCAAGGACTACATCGCCGCACCGAAGCCGAACGGCTACCGCAGCCTGCACCTGATCGTGCGGATCCCGGTGTTCCTGTCGGACCGGGTCGAGCACGTGAAGGTCGAGGTGCAGCTGCGGACGATCGCGATGGACTTCTGGGCCACGCTGGAGCACAAGCTGTTCTACAAGTACGACGACAGCCCGCCCGCGGACTTCGTGGGCGAGCTGATGTCGACCGCGATGATCGCGGCACAGCTGGACGAGCGGATGGAGTCCCTCCACCGGCGCATCCACCAGGACGAGCCGCCCGTTACGGCCTGGTGATCTCCAGCTGCAGCTCGGTCACCCAGTCCGCCGGGTCACCTTCGCCGTAGTTCAGGTACACCTCGCGGGCGAACCCGTTCTGCTTGTACCCGTGCGCCTCGATCCACGCCGCCACGGCCTGGTACGAGGTGTCGACGTCGTCCATCGTGCCGCGGTGCACGATCGTCGCCGCCTCGGCCAGCGCCGGCAGGTCGACGACCTCGAAGTCGTAGGAGGGGGACGGTTCCACGGCCACGGTCACCCCGGCCCGCACGATCACCTGGTCTCCCTCGGCGGTTTCGTAGGTCGCGATCCCGTGGCCGCACGGCGAGACCCCAGCGCGGCCCAGGCGTTCGAAGAGCTGCGGGTACAGCGGCTGGATGACCGGGCCGATGTCCTCGGGCTCGTACGACGCGGCGGTGGCGGTGAGGCGGGCGACCCGGACGGCGGGGACGGGCTTCACGACGATGTCGTCGGTGGGCATGGCGCCTTCTCTCTCTATGACGCGGAGACGTGCCTCGACCCGGCGCAGCCGCGACTCGTCCGCGAGGATCTGCTGCCGCAGCTCGGCCCGCCGCAACGAAAGCATGCCGTGCAACTGTTCGACGGAAAGCTTTTCGTCGAACACCACACGCACCTGGTCGAGCGTCAGACCGAGGTCTTTCAACGCAAGCAGGCGGTTCAGTCGTTGCAGCTGGGCGGCGGTGTAGAAGCGGTAGCCGCTGACCGGGTCGACGTGTGCCGGCGGGAGCAACCCGACCGCGTCGTAATGGCGCAGCATCCGCACCGACACGCGCCCCAGATGGGCGAAGTCTCCGATGGTGAACATGACTGCTCCTGTGTAGGGGCTGACACGGTGTGAGGGTCAAGAAATGATGGTTTGAGCAACGTGCCGGGTGCGCATCCTGGGATGTTGACGAGAGGTGGCACATGACGTTCGCACATCCGGCGCTGTTCTACTCCGACGAGGAGTCCTACATCGACGGGACCGTCCCGTTCGTGGTCGAGGGCCTCGCGAGCGCCGAACCCGTCGCGGTGGCGGTGCCGGGCAGGAACCTCCAGCTGCTCAAGGAAGCGCTCAGCGGCTTCGCCCACCTCGTCACGTTCCTCGACATGACGGACACCGGCCGCAACCCCGGCCGGATCATCCCGGAGCTCCGCGCGTTCGCCGACCGGCACCGCGGGGCCGTCCGCATCATCAGCGAACCGGTGTGGGACCTGCGCACCGACGTCGAGTACCCGGCGTGCACGCTGCACGAGGCGCTGGTCAACTACGCGTTCAGCGGACGTGACCTGAGCATCCTGTGCCCCTACAGCACCACCACCCTCACACACGACATCCTGGCCGACGCCGAGAAGACCCACCCGGTCGTGATCGACGCGAGCGGCCACCGCCCCAGCGACCACTTCCACCCCGCGCGGGTGGTCGTCGCCGCCCACTCACTACCGTTGACCATCCCGTCCGACGCGGCGAGCACGTCGGTCGGCGCCGGCGCGATGGCGGCGGTGCGGGCGTTCGCGCGCGAGCAGGCCGTCAAGCTGGGGCTGGCTCATGACCGGGTCGACGACTTCACGCTCGCGGTGACCGAGCTGGCCACGAACAGCGTGCGGCACGGCGGCGGCGAGAGCACGGTCCGCGTCTGGTCGGAAAGCAAAAGTATTGTTTGCCAAGTCAACGACAACGGCCACATCACGGATGTTCTCGCTGGCCGGACCCCTGTTCACGCAAACGAACCGGGCGGTCGCGGTCTGTTGCTCGTCAACCGTTTGGCGGATCTCGTGCGCACCCAAACGACGTCGTCGGGCACTGCAATCCAAGTCAGATTCGACCTGACCGACAAAAAGGCAACGTGATCCACATACATTTGGGCGACTTCGTTATAGCTTGAGCACGTGCACGACGAGGAAGCGACGGAAATCGGTTACACGGGGGCTCGTTTCGGGTCTCCGGCGACCCGTAGACGGCTGCGCACCGACGGAAGTGAAGACTTCATCGGCGCGGAGACGCAACAACTGCCCCGTCAGCAACCGTTGCGCCAACGCCCACCGGAACCGCCACCGGAGTGGCCTGTGCCAGAAGAGCAGAACAACAGCCCCGCCAGGGACAGCTCGCTCATTCGTCCCTACGCCCGCACCGGTGGCCGCACCACGGCCCGCCACGACCTGCGCCTGGAAACGCTGCTCTCCACCGACGAGGACCGGCTCTACCGCGCGACGAACGACCAGGCGGCGATGATGCGGCTGTGCCTGCAGCCGCGTTCGGTCGCCGAGATCTCGGCGCTCATGAAGATCCCGCTCGGCGTCACGCGGGTGCTGCTGAGCGACCTGATCACGCTGAACCTGGTCGCCGTGCACGAGCCGAGCGCCCAGCCGAACATCGCGCTGCTCGAACGCGTGCTGTCCGGATTGCGCAACTTGTAGTCCGTTCGCCAACGCGCGGGATCACTCCTGGTCGCCGATAATCCGTACGTGGCTACCTCCAGCGACGAGACCCCGAAGACACCGGTCACGGAACCCATCCCGGCCGCTCCGCCGGCCGCCGCTCCGCCGACCACCGCACCGCCCGCGCCGGTGGCCGCACCGAAGAAGCTGCGGCCCACCCGGATCAGCGGCACCTGGATCGCCGTGCTGGTGGCGATCGTCGTGCTGATCTTCCTGCTGATCTTCATCCTGCAGAACGGCGGC
Source organism: Lentzea sp. NPDC051208 (assembly GCF_040682435.1). Lineage (NCBI taxonomy): Bacteria > Bacillati > Actinomycetota > Actinomycetes > Pseudonocardiales > Pseudonocardiaceae > Lentzea > Lentzea sp. NPDC051208. The sequence continues at coordinate 396,254 of NZ_JBFBAW010000002.1, forward strand.
AACGCCACGATCCACTTCCTGTGGGGCCAGTTCAGCCTGCCCCTGGGTGTGGCCCTGCTGTTCGGCGCGATCGGCGGCGCGCTGCTGGTCGCCGTCGTCGGCGCCGCCCGGATCCTGCAGCTGCGGCGTCAGGCCAAGCGGACCGTGCCGCCTACTGGTCGTCCCTCGACCTCATCACCAGCTCGACGCGAGAGCTGATCCCGAGCTTGCGGAAGATCTTGCGCAGGTGGAAGTTCACCGTGTGCGGCGACATGAACAGCTGCGTGGAGATCTGCCGGTTCGTCTGACCCTTGGCCACCAGGTTCGCGATGGCCCGTTCGGTGTCGTCCAGACTCGACCATCCGGACTCAGGCCGCGCCGGAGCGGCCCTGCGACGCCGGCCGAGCTTGCGCAACCGGCCGAGGACGCGCGCGCTGTCCCGTGACGCGCCGATCTGCCGGTAGAGCTCCAGCGCGTTCTCCAGCACCTTCACCGGCTCCGACCGGTCCGGCGAGTCCGCGAGCAGCGCGCCGAGGTCCTCGGACGCGTTCGCCCGCGCCCACAGGTCCCGGTGTTCGCGCGCGGCGAGTTCCAGCGACTTCGCGTCGGAGTCGAGCAGGCCGCGCGCGTGCAGCGCGGCCGCTCCGATCGCCGGGAATCCCGGATGCTCCTGCGCCAGCCGTTCCGCGTGGTCCACGACGGCCCGCGCCAGCCGCTCGTCCCCCGCCTCCAGCGCCCGGCGCAGGAACCAGCCGGCGGCGCGGGGTTCCTCCGCGAGCAGGCCCGACGACACCAGGCCCGGATACTCCCCGGCGAGCAGCGCGAGCGCCTTGTCGAGCCCGGACCCGACGTAGGTGACGAGCACGTCGGTCCACTGGTAGTAGGCGTGCGAGAAGATCAAGCCATCGGCCGGGACCCGGCCGCGGCAGCGCTCGACGTGCTCGACGGCCGCGGGCAGGTCGCCGGTGTGGATCGCGACCATCGCCAGCACCGCCAGTGCCGGCGCGACCACCGTCTCGTGCCCGGTCTCCTCCGCCACCGTCAGCGCGGCACGCGCCTCGGCCGCGGCCTCCTCGATCCGCCCCGCCTGCAACAGGATCCGCGCCTGCACGACCGCGGTCAGGACTCCCCTGGTGACCACGGCGGACGGCCCGCCGCGGACCCGTCGCACCACGTTGTCGGCGTCGGCGAACTCCCGCTGCCCCGCCAGCAGGGTCGCGAGCAGCAGTTGCGGGTACGCGCCGAGGTCGTGCGAGGTGCTCGACCGAGCGGCCTCGCGGGCCAGTTCCAGTGCGGCACCGGGCCGGCCGGTGTCGCGCGCGATCGCCGCCAGCACGGCCAAAGCCGTTGCCAGCACGTCGTCCGGCGCTCCCTGGCGGGTGCGCACGACGGACTCGGCCAGCTCCTGCGCGCGGTGCCGGTCGTGGCCGAGCAACGCCATCAGCCGGGTGATCTCCACCCAGGGCGCGAGGTCCGGCGCCAGGTCGGGTTCGCGCAGCAACGCCTCGGAGATCTCCAGCGACTCCGCGTACCGGGCTCCCAGCAACGTCGTCGTGGCCACGCAGTGCCGGAGTTTCGCGGCGGGCTCCGGGGAGACCTGGCGGGACAGGGCCTCCTCCGCGAGCGCCTGCGCGGCGGTGAGCCGGCCGGCCGCGGTGAGCGCTCTCACCGCCATGACCGTGCGGTGGACCAGCGAAGCAGACGCTTGGTCGGTCAGTTCGAGCGCGCGCACCGCGAGTTCGGCGGCGGCCTCGGGAGCGTTCCACAGCACGGCTTTCGCGGCCGCGACCAGGCTGTCGATCGACCGGGCGTCGCCGCGCTGAGCGCCGTGCAGCAGGTGCTTCGCGGCGAGGACGGCGGAGTCACCGCGTCCCAGCAGCATCTCGCCGGCCTCGCGGTGCAGCGCGCGCCGCACGGGCGGGGGCACGGAGTCGGCCACCAGCCGCCAGAGCAGTTCGTGCCGGAACGCCAGCCTGTCGTCGAGGGCCGTCACCACGCCCGCGCGGATGACCTCGTCCAGGGCGGGCAGCAGGATCGCGGTGCTCGACGCCAGCATCTCCGCGACGTCACCGGGTTCGAAGCGCGGCCCGAGCACGGCGGCGACCTGCAGGAGGTGCCTCGCCTTGCCGCTCAACGCACTCAGGCGGTCGCGCAGCAACGCCTCGGTGCGGTGCGGTGGCCGGTCGGTCCTGATCGAGGCACGCCCGGCGCCGGTCAGCACCAGGTCGTCCTCGTGCAGGGCCCCGAAGAGCGCGATCAGCGCGGCCGGATTGCCCTGGGCGGTGGAAGCAAGCGCTTTCAGCTCGTGGTCGGGGTCACCGCCCGCCAGGTCGGTGACGAGGTCCGCGACCACGTCGTCCGCCAACGGTCGCAGCTCGATCCTGGTGGCACCGCGCTGCGCGGCGGCACCGAACAGGCGGTCGGCGCCCTCGCCGCGGCGGCGAGCGAGCAGCCACACCACCTTCTCGTGGGTGGAGGCGGGTAGCAGAGCGCGCAGTGCGGCCAGGGTGCCCGGCTCGGCCAGGTGGAGATCGTCCAGCACGACGAGCGTGGGACCACCGGGCCGGCGTTCTGCCAGGCGGGCCAACAGGAACGGCTGATCGAGTTCGTCCTGCGCGGTGGCGACCTCGAAGCCGCGGCCGGCGGCGACGGCGGCGATCTCGGCCAGCAACCGCGTCTTGCCGGTGCCCGCGGCGCCGTCGATCAGCACCACACCGGTGCCCGCGTCCAGCACGCCGTCCAGGAGCTCCCGTTCTCCCTCACGGCCGCGGAACATCCCGTCCCGATTCCCCGACACCCATTCTTCCTTTCGCTCCGCGGCGGCGGAGAACAAGCGCTGCAATACCACAACGACCAGCATCGCTACCAGCCCCGAGCGGCCCCCCTACGCCGTTGGGACGACCTCGAAGCGCAGTCGCCGACCTTCACGCTACCCATTCGAGTAGTAGCCCGCGGGATCATACGGGCCACCATCGTGTTGAGACGCTCATAGCTCAGGAAGCTTTACCTGGGCAAGTGGAGCGCTTTCTCCTAGCATCAATTCCGCTGAGCTTTCAGCGGCGGATTGTGGAGAGATCTTGGAAAACCGGCTGAAAGTGTGGTGCGCCGGAATCAGCGATCAGGCGGCGCCGGGCACGACCACGGTGGTGGAAGGCGCACCCGGCACGGGGAAGACGGCGGCCCTGGACGACCTGGCCGCGCGCTGGGAAACGTCCGGCAGGCAGGTCGTGCGAGCGCGCGGAAGCGCATTGGAAAGCGATCTTCCCTTTGGGATCGTGGCCCAGCTGTTCGACCTGGTCGACCCCGATCTCGTGCCCGCGGAGGCGACCGGCGCGGTGCAGCTCACCGCGATGACGGCCGATTTCCCCGTGCTGCACGGGGTCTACCGGCTGGCCGCGGCGCTGGCCGCACGCGGCGACCTGCTCGTCGTCGTGGACGACGCGCAGTGGGCCGACGCCGCTTCCCTGCGCTGGCTCGCCTATCTGGCGTTGAGGGTGCGGCGGCTGCGCATCGCCGTGGTGCTGGCCGTCGGCCTGGGCGAGCGGTGTGACGACCCGTCGTTCGGCGAGATCATGGCGTCGTGCCAGCGGGTGACGCTGGACAACCTCACCTCCGCCGAGACGGGCCGGCTCGTCTCGGCGGCACTGGGCGAGGCCGCGCCCGAGTTCACGGCCGCCTGCTTCGACGCGACCGGCGGCAACCCGCTGGCGGTGACCCGGCTCGTCAGGGTCCTGGCGGAGGACGAGGTCCCGCCGACCGCCGAGGCCGCCTGGCGGGTCGCCCGGCACGGCGCCGAGGTGTCCGGCGAGATCATGGCGGCCCGGCTGCGCCGCCGCTCCGCCTCCGTCGTGACCGCGGCGCACTGCCTGGCCGCGCTCGGCCCGTCCCCGCACCCCGGCGTCCTGGCCGAACTGACGCGGCTGAGCCCGGTGGAGCTCGCCGAGGCCGTCCGCACCGTCGAACTGCTCGGCGTGGCCGGGCCCGCGGTGCTCAGCGACATGCCCGCCGCGGCACGGGCCGAACTGCACCTGCGGGCCGCGCGTGCGTTGCGGACGCACGGCGCCTCGGACCGGGCGGTGGCCGATCACCTGCTGGAGACCTCGCCGGGCCTGGAACCGTGGGCGGGCGAGGTGCTCGACCGGGCCGCGCAGGAAGCGGTGAACCACGGCGACACGGCCGGTGCCGCGCGGTTGCTGTGGCGGGCGTTGCGCGAACCGGTGGCGAACCCGTCACGGGCGTTGCGGCTGCTGGGGATCGCCGAGCTGGTCGGCAACCTGCCCGGCGCGACGGCCCGGCTGCGCGAGGCCTTTCAGTCCGATGTGGACGACGTCGAGTCCGCGATCGCGCTGTCCTACGCCCTGCACGCCGAAGGCAGTCCCGCGGAGATCCCGGCGGTCCTGTCGAGGGAATCCGCCGGCGCACAGGCACATCTGGTGGTGCACGGGCTGGTGTGGCAGGAGGCAGTGCCGCCGGCCGTCTCGCTCGACACACCGGCCGGGGTGCTGCACCGCGTCATGGTCGGGGACATCAGCGCCACCGAGGCGGTCGGGCTCGTCTCGCCCGACGGGGTGCTCGCCTCGCTCACGTCCGCGATGACGCTCAACCTGGCCGACTCGCTGGACGAGGCACTGGCCGTGCTCGACGAGGTCGACCGGGCGCAGGCACCGGCGTTGCGCGCGCTGACGAACGTGATGCGCGCGAACGTCCAGCGCCGCAAGGGAGATCTCGCCTCCGCCCGCGCCGACCTGGAGGTGGCGGCCGGCCACCTGCGGCAGGACCGGCGCTGGCACGCCGTCTCCACCTGGCACGCCGCGTTGCTCGCCGACATCCTGCTCGAGGAGGGCCGTCTCGACGAGGCCGCCGCGGTGATCGCCGAGGCCTCGACGGACGAGGCGCGGCGCACGTGGTCGTTCGGCGGTGTGCTGACCGTGCGCGGCCGCGTGCTGACCGCGCGAGGCGACGATCACGATGCCCTGGAAGCGTTCCTGGCCGCCGGACGGCACTGCGCCGCGTGGCCGTACCGCAACCCGGCGGCGCTGTCGTGGCGTTCCGGAGCGGCCCTGGCCTGCGCGGCGATGGGCGACGGCGAACGGGCGCGCGAGCTGGCCCAGGAAGAGGTGGCGCTCGCCCGCGTCTGGGGCGCGCCGAGAGCGCTGGGCATGGCGTTGCGCGCGGAGGGCAGGGTCACCGCGGGAGCGGCCGGACGAACGTTGCTGGAGGAGGCCGTGCGGGTGCTGCGCGCCTCCCCCGCTCGCCTGGAACTGGCTCGCGCGTTGGTGGACCTCGGCGTCGTGGTGCGGCGTCAGGGCGACACGGCGTTCGCGCGCACGTGCCTGCGTGACGCCGTCGACCTGGCGCAGAAGTGCGGATCGGCCGCGATGGCCGCGCGGGCCTACTCCGAACTGGTGGCGACGAGCGCCGGACCTCGGCGGATGCGGCAGACCGGGCCGACCGCGCTCACCCCGACGGAGCACCAGGTGGCGGAACTGGCGGCACGGGGCCGTTCGGATGACGAGATCGCATCGACGCTGCTCATGGCGCCGACAGCCGTAGAAGGCGTGCTGTCGGGGATCTACCGCAAGTTGGGCGTATCGGGCCGTTTGCAGCTCGCCGATGCTCTGTTCGTGGACTAGTTCGGACCCATTCGGCCGATGGTCCGCGTTGCGACGTTCGGCCTATCGTCCTGCGCATGGCGAGCGACTTTCAGCGCAGCAAGGTGGTTCTGGTCTTCGGGGCCATGGACGTCACCGGTGACGGCTACCTGACGGAGGAGGACTTCCGGCTCCTCGCCGCGCGCTGGGCCGGCCTGCGCGGCAGCGACGACAGGCTGCTGTCCCAGGTGATGCTGAGCTGGTGGACGACCCTGCAGTCGGCCGCGGGCGGTGCGGACAGGGTGACGCTGGACGACGTGCTGAACGTCGTCGACGTGCTGCCGGACAACATCGAACCCGTTCTCGGGACGGCGGACGCGATGTTCGGTGCCGTGGACGCGGACGGCGACGACTACGTGTCCGAGGCCGAGTACCGGGTGATGGTCGAGGCCTGGCTCGGGCGCGAGGCCGCGACCGACTTCGCCGTGCTGGACCTCGACGGCGACGGCAGGCTGTCACGTGCCGAGTTCGCCACGCTGTGGGCGGAGTTCTGGGCGGGCGACAACGCGGATGCCGCCGGCTCCTACGTGTTCGGGCCCGTTCAGGCCGCGTGAACGAGGGCGAAGAACTCTCCACGTGAGGCAGGATCGTTGCGCAACACGCCCTTCAACGCCGACGTGACCGTGCGGGATCCACTGACCCGCACGCCCCTGTGCGCCATGCGCAGGTGCTCGGCCTCGATCACGACACCGACCCCCAAGGGCCGCAACTGGTCCTGCAACCAGTCGGCGACCTGCTTGGTGAGCCGTTCCTGCACCTGGAGGTCGCGCGCGAACATCTCCACGACGCGCGCGAGCTTCGACAGGCCCAGGATCCGTTCGCCCGGCAGGTATCCGACGTGCGCGACGCCGTGGAACGGCAGCATGTGGTGCTCGCACAACGACTGCACGGGAATGCTGCGCGCGAGCACGAGTTCGTCGTAGCCCTCGTCGTTGGGGAACGTCGTCATGGTGAAGGCGCGCGGGGTCAGCATCTCCGAGTACGCCTCGGCGACGCGGCGCGGGGTGTCGGCGAGGTGCACCGAGTACGGGTCCTTGCCCAGCGCCTTGAGCAGGTCCGTGACCGCCCGCTGTGCCGCTTCGACGTCCATGCCGTCACGGTAAGGTCGCTGGCCGAATTTAGTCAACAGGAGTAGTTTTTAGAGATGGCCGACCCCGTCGCCGCCGTAGCGGCCCTCGACGAACCGAACCGCCGCAGGCTCTACGACTTCGTGGTGCGCCAGACCGCTCCCATCAGCAAGGACGAGGCGGCGAAGGCCGTCGAACTGCCCCGCACGACGGCCGCGTTCCACCTCGACAAGCTCGTCGACATGGGCCTTCTCACAGTGGTGCACCAGCGACGGACCGGGCGCAGCGGGCCTGGGGCCGGTCGGCCGGCGAAGCTCTACCGGCGTTCGGAGGAGCAGATCGAGGTGTCGCTGCCCGACCGCCGGTACGAGGCCGCGAGTCATCTGCTCACGGACGCGCTGGTGGAAGCCGAGAGCACGGGTGAACCGGCCCGCGAGATCCTCCACCGGCGTGCCTACGAGTGGGGCGCGGACCTGGCGGCCCAGGCCTCGGGCGGCGTGACGGAAGCGTTGGCGGACTTCGGTTTCGAACCGCGGGAGGACCGCGGTTCGATCCTGCTGGGCAACTGCCCGTTCCACAGCCTGGCGCACCGGCACACGCAGCTGGTGTGCGGGATGAACCTGTGCCTGGTCAGCGGCCTGCTGGACGGGATCGGGGCGAGCGGTGCGTCCGCCCGCCTCGATCCGTCACCGGGTCACTGCTGCGTCCGGGTCGATCAGACGCCGTCCTCCAGGTCGCCCTCGGTCTCCAGGTAGGCCGCCCGCAGCGCGTCCAGAGTGGACTCCTCCGGGTGCTCCCACATCTTGCGCTCGGCCGCCTCCAGCAGACGCTCGGCGATGCCGTGCAACGCCCACGGGTTCGACGTCTGCAGGAACTTCCGGGTCTCCGGGTCGAGCACGTAGCTCTCGGTCAGCTTCTCGTACATCCAGTCCGCGACGACGCCGGTCGTGGCGTCGTAGCCGAACAGGTACTCGACCGTCGCCTGCAGTTCGAACGCGCCCTTGTACCCGTGGTTGCGCATCGCGCCGATCCAGCGCGGGTTCACCACGCGGGCCCGGAAGATCCGTGAGGTCTCCTCGGTCAGCGTGCGCGTGCGGACGGCCTCGGGGCGCGTGCTGTCACCGACGTACGCGGCGGGTGCCTTGCCCGTCAACGCCTTCACCATCGTGACCATGCCGCCGTGGTACTGGAAGTAGTCGTCCGAGTCGGCGATGTCGTGCTCGCGGGTGTCGATGTTCTTGGCCGCCACCGCGATCCGCCGGTACGCCGACTCCATGTCCGCCCGTGCCGCCACACCGTCGACGCCACGTCCGTACGCGTAGCCGCCCCACACCGCGTAGACCTCGGCGATGTCGGACGAGTCGCGCCAGTTGCGGCTGTCGATCAACGGCAGCACGCCCGCGCCGTACGCGCCCGGCTTGGAACCGAAGACGCGCAACGTGGCCCGGCGCTGGTCGCCGTGCTCTTCCAGGTCCTTGAGCATGTGCGCCCGCACGAAGTTGTGCTCCGCGGGCTCGTCCAGCGCGGCCACCAGCTGCACGGCATCGTCCAACATGGACACGACGTGCGGGAAGGCGTCGCGGAAGAAGCCGGAGATCCGGACCGTGACGTCGACGCGCGGCCGCCCCAGTTCCTCCAGCGAGATCACTTCGAGGCCGGTGACGCGGCGCGACTGGTCGTCCCACACCGGCCGGACGCCGAGCAGCGAGAACACCTCGGCGATGTCGTCGCCGGCGGTGCGCATCGCGGACGTGCCCCAGACCGACAGGCCCACCGACGGCGGCCACTCGCCGTCGTTCTCGGAGCGGTAGCGCTCCAGCAGCGAGTCGGCCATCGCCTGGCCGGTCTCCCACGCCAGGCGCGACGGGATGGCCTTCGGGTCGACCGAGTAGAAGTTGCGGCCGGTCGGCAGCACGTTCACCAGGCCGCGCAACGGAGAACCGGACGGGCCGGCCGGGATGTAGCCACCGTCCAGCGCGTGCAGGACGTTCGTCATCTCGTCCGTGGTGCGCGCGAGCCGGGGCACGACCTCGTCCGCCGCGAACTCCAGGATCTTCCGCACGTCCTCGGACTCGTGCAGACCCGCCGCGGCGGAACGGTCCCAGCCCGCGTCCTCCATCGCCTGGACGAGCACGCGAGCCTGTTCCTCCACGGCGTCGACGTCTTCACGGCCCGTGGTGTTGAGGCCGAGTGCCTCGCGCAGACCGGGCAGCGCGGCGACCTGACCGCCCCACATCTGCCGTGCCTGCAACATCGCCAGCACGAGGTTGACGCGGACCGAACCCGTCGGCGCCTCGCCCAGGACGTGCAGGCCGTCGCGGATCTGGACGTCCTTGACCTCGCACAGCCAGCCGTCGACGTGCAGGATGAACTCGTCGAACTCCGCGTCGTGGGGCCGGTCGTCGAGTCCCAGGTCGTGGTCGAGCTTCGCGGCCTTGATCAGCGTCCAGATCTGCGCGCGGATCGCCGGCACCTTGGCCGGGTCCATCGCGGAGATGTTCCCGTACTCGTCGAGCAACTGCTCCAGGCGCGCGATGTCGCCGTAGCTGTCGGCGCGGGCCATCGGCGGCACGAGGTGGTCGACCAGCGTGGCGTGCGCGCGCCGCTTGGCCTGCGTGCCCTCGCCTGGGTCGTTGACGAGGAACGGGTAGATCAGCGGCAGGTCGCCGAGCGCCGCGTCCGTGCCGCAGGACGCCGACATGCCGACCGTCTTGCCCGGCAACCACTCCAGGTTGCCGTGCTTGCCGACGTGCACGACGGCGTCGGCGCCGAAGTTCGACTCGATCCACCGGTACGCCGCCAGGTAGTGGTGCGACGGCGGCAGGTCGGGGTCGTGGTAGATCGCGATCGGGTTCTCGCCGAACCCGCGCGGCGGCTGGACGATCACCGCGACGTTGCCGGACCGCAGCGCGGCCAGCACGATCTCGCCGTCCTTCGACTTCGAGAAGTCGACGAACAACGAGCCCGGCGCCTCGCCCCAGTGCTCGCGCATCGACTCGCGGAACTCGTCGGGCAGCGTCTCGTGGAACTCGCGGTAGTCGGCCGCGGCGATGCGGATCGGGTTGCTCTCGAACTGCTCCTGCGTCAGCCAGTCGGCGTCCTGGCCACCGGCGGCGATCAGCGCGTGGATCAGCTTGTCGCCGTCGAGCTCCTGCACGCCCGGCAGCTCGTCACCGATGTCGTAACCGTGCTCCTGCATGGCCTTCAGCAGCCGGACGGTCGACGCGGGCGTGTCGAGCCCGACCGCGTTGCCGATGCGGGAGTGCTTCGTCGGGTACGCCGACAGCATCACGACGACCTTGCGGTCCGCGACCGGGATGTGGCGCAGGCGGCCGTGCCGCACCGCGATGCCCGCGACGCGCAGCGCCCGTTCCGGGTCGGCGACGTAGACGGTGAGGCCGTCGGCGTCGATCTCCTTGAAGGAGAACGGGACCGTGATGATCCGGCCGTCGAACTCGGGGATCGCGACCTGGGTCGCGGTGTCCAAAGGAGACAGTCCGTCGTCGTTGGAGTCCCAGGACTCGCGGCTCGACGTGAGGCACAGGCCCTGCAGGATCGGCACGTCGAGCGCGGCCAGCGCACCGACGTCCCACGCTTCGTCGTCACCACCGGCGGACGCCTTGGCGGGGTTCGTGCCGCCGGCCGCGAGCACCGTCACGACCAGCGCGTCGGCCTGGCGCAGCGTGTCGAGCAGCTCGGGTTCGGCGGTGCGCAGCGAGGAGCAGTAGACCGGCAGCGGCCTGCCGCCCTTTGCCTCGATCGCGTCGCACAGGGCGTGCACGAACGCCGTGTTCCCGGCGACGTGGTGCGCGCGGTAGTAGAGCACCGCGACCGTCGGGCCTTCCTCCGGCCGCGTCTCCCGTTCCAGCACACCCCACGAGGGGGTGGCGGCAGGGGCCTCGAAGCCGTGGCCGGTCAGCAGCACGGTGTCGGACAGGAACTTGTGCAGCTCGGTGAGGTTCGCCGGACCACCGTGCGCGAGGTAGAGGTGCGCCTCGGCACACACACCGCCGGGCACCGTGGACAGCTCCATCAGCGCCGCGTCGGGCTGCTGCTCACCGCCGAGCACCACGACGGGCAGCCCGCCCGCCAGCAGCCAGTCGAGGCCTTCCTCCCACATCCGGCGGCCGCCGAGGATGCGCACGAGGACGAGGTCGACGTCGTCGACCAGCGCGGGCAGGTCGTCGACGGTGAGCCGGGCGGGGTTGCCGAGCCGGTACTCGGCTCCGCTCGCACGCGCCGACAGCAGGTCGGTGTCGGAGGTCGACAGCAGCAGGATCACGCAGGCTCCATCCCTCGTGGGGTCCTCGCCCCAAAGTGCGGGTGACTGGCGAAGCGGAGTTCCTGACTCCCAGCGGTGTTCGCTGGTCACAGTGGCGGGACCGCGCCGGATTCACACCGGCTTCCTCCTGCGCTTCGTCGTTCGGGCTCACCCTAACCGGCGGGTTACAGTCCGACCTATGCGTAGTCACCCGGACGCCTGCCCCGGCGCCGTCGAGCTGCACGCCGCGGCCGACGGCGGGCTGGCGCGCATCCGGGTGCCCGGAGGCACTCTTTCCGCTGCTCAGTGGGATGCCGTCCGTCTTGCAGCCGCCGAACTCGGCACCGGCTCGATCGAGCTGACCTCGCGGGCGAACCTCCAGATCAGGGGGCTCGCGGACGGGGTGGAGCTGGGCGAGCGGATGCGTGCGGCGGGCCTGCTGCCCTCCTGGTCGCACGAGCGCATCCGCAACATCATCGCGGCGCCCCTGGACGACAACCAGGCCCTGGTCGACGCGCTGGACGCGGCCCTGTGCGCGGACCCCGAGCTGGCCTCGCTACCAGGGCGTTTCCTGGTCACGGTCGGCGCTTCGGTGAGCGGACTGGGTGGCGACCTCGGCCTCGTCGGAGACGTGCTCCTGCTCGCCGGTACCGATACAGGTATCCGCGTGTCCGACCCGGTCGACGCCGTCGTGACCGCCGCCCGCCTGTTCCAGTCGATGCGCGGACCCGCCTGGCGCCTGTCCGAAGTGGACGGCGGTGTGCGAAAGATCACCGCACACTTCGGCGCCACCGACGCCCCTCGCTTCACGCCGGTTGTGACTCCTGTCGCACCTTCACCGTTGACCCCGGGAGTTCCGCTGGGCCGGCTCGACGCCCGGCAGCTCCCCGGCGTCCCCCTCCGCCTGACCCCGTGGCGCAGCCTGGTCGTGCCCGCCGGCACCGACGTCACCGGGCTGATCACCGACCCCGCCTCCCCCTGGCACGGCGTCAGCGCCTGCACCGGCCGTCCCGGCTGCGCGAAGTCGCTCTCCGACGTGCGGGCCGATGTGCACGCTTGGGTCGATGCGCCCGCACAGACGCATGCGCCCGCACAGGCCGATGCGTCGCACCACACACACGCGCCAGGCCGGGTACCCCCGATTTCAATTCTAGGGAGCAGGTCCGACAGGCCCGGCGCGGTGCATTGGTCCGGCTGTGCCCGCCGGTGCGGTCGTCCCGCCGGCGATGTGATCGAGTTCGTCGCGACCGGCGACGGCTACGAGGAGATCAGGTGACGCAGTACATCAAGGACGGGGCGGAGATCTACCGCCAGTCCTTCGCCACCATTCGCGCGGAGTCGGACCTCACCAGGTTCCCCGGCGACGTCGCGCAAGTCGTCGTCCGCATGATCCACGCGTGCGGCATGACCGACCTGCCGGACGACGTCGCGTTCTCCCCGAACGTCGTGCGCGACGCCCGCGCCGCGTTGCGGGCGGGCGCGCCGATCCTGTGCGACGCCAACATGGTCGCGTCCGGCGTGACCCGCCGCCGCCTGCCCGCGGACAACGAAGTCCTGTGCTACCTGCAGGATCCGCGCACGCCGGAGCTGGCGAAGACCATCGGCAACACGCGCAGCGCCGCGGCCCTGGAGCTGCTCGCGGACCGGTTCGACGGCGCGGTGATCGCGATCGGCAACGCCCCCACCGCGTTGTTCCACCTCCTCGACCTGATCGCCGCCGGTGCACCGCGACCCGCCGCGGTCCTGGGCATCCCGGTCGGGTTCATCGGGGCGGCGGAGTCCAAGGAAGCTTTGGCCGCAACGGATCTGGAGCACCTCGTGGTGCGCGGCCGGCGCGGCGGCAGTGCCATGACGGCGGCGGCCATCAACGCGATCGCGAGCGAGGAAGAATGACGGGCAAGCTCTACGGCGTCGGCCTGGGTCCGGGCGACCCGGAACTCGTGACGGTCAAGGCCGCGCGACTCATCAGCGAGGCCGACGTGGTGGCGTTCCACAGCGCCCGGCACGGCAAGTCGGTCGCCAAGACCATCGCGGCGCCGTACTTCCGCGGCCAGGACGATCCGAATCCGCAGATCCTGGAACAGCTCGTCTACCCGGTCACGACCGAGGACACGGACGACTACCAGGGCGAGATCGACGCCTTCTACGAGGAGGCCGCTGGCAAGCTGGCCGCGCACCTCGACGCCGGCCGCGACGTCGTCGTGCTGGCGGCGGGAGACCCGTTCTTCTACGGCTCCTACATGCACATGCACAAGCGCCTCGCCGACCGCTACGAGTGGGAGGTCGTCCCGGGCGTGACGTCCGTGAGCGGCGCGTCCGCGGTCCTCGGCACACCGCTGGTGGAACGCGACGAGGTGCTCACGATCCTGCCCGGCACGTTGCCGCCCGCCGAGCTCGCGGCCCGCCTCGCCGACACCGACTGCGCCGCGATCCTCAAGCTGGGCCGCACTTTCGGCAACGTCCGCGAGGCACTGGAGACGGCCGGCCGGCTCGACGGCGCCTGGTACGTCGAACGCGCCACGACCGGCCGGCAGAAGATGGCGCCGCTGGCCGACGTCGACCCCGCGACCGTGCCGTACTTCTCCATCGCCGTGCTGCCCAGCCAGTCCCGGCCGGCGAAGCCGAAGGGCGAGGTCGTCGTCATCGGCCTCGGTCCAGGAGACCGTGCGTGGCTCACGCCGGAAGCCCGGCAGGAACTCGAAGGCGCCGACGAGCTGGTCGGCTACAGCACCTACCTCAACCGGGTTCCGGAACGCCCTGGGCAGAAGCGGCACTCCTCGCACAACCAGGTCGAGTCCGAACGCGCGGCCTTCGCGCTGGACCTCGCTCGCAAGGGCTCACGGGTCGCCGTCGTGTCGTCGGGCGATCCGGGTGTCTTCGCGATGGCCACCGCCGTGCTGGAGGTCGCCGCGGAGTCCCCGGACGTGCCGGTCCGCGTCCTGCCCGGCGTCACGGCGGCGAACGCCGTGGCGGCCAAGGCGGGCGCGCCGCTCGGCCACGACTACGCGGTGATCTCGTTGAGCGACAGGCTCAAGCCGTGGGACGTCATCGCCGAACGCCTCGAAGCCACGGCCAAGGCCGACCTGGTCGTCGCGATCTACAACCCGGCGTCCAAGGCCCGCACGCACCAGGTGGCGGACATGCGCGACCTGCTGCTCAAGCACCGCGGCCCGGACACCCCGATCGTCGTCGGACGCGACGTCGGCGGCCCGGAGGAGGAGATCCGCGTCCTCACGCTCGGCGCCCTCGACCCGGCGACGATCGACATGCGCTGCCTGCTGATCATCGGCTCGTCGCAGACGATCGTGACGCCCCAGGGCGTCGTCTTCACGCCCCGGCGGTACCCAACCAGCTGACGGCGGCATCGACGTCGGCCACCGTCTCCGCAGGTGGGAGCGGTGGCCGACGCACGATCACGACCGGCATGCCGAGCTGACGCGCGGCTTCGAGCTTGGCCGACGTCATCGAGCCGCCGCTGTCCTTGGTGACGAGCACGTCGATCTCGCGCGACCGCATCAGCTCCAGTTCACCGTCCACAGTGAACGGGCCGCGCGACAGCAGCACCTCGATGCGTTGTGGCATGGGCGGTTCCGGAGGTTCGACCATCCGCGCCAGGAACCACTGCGGGCACTCGGCGAACTCCGCGAGGTCCTGCCGCCCGGTCGTCAGGAACACCCTCTCTCCCGGCAGATCCCGTGCGGCGCAGGCAACGCTGTCCACCCAATGCCATCCGGGCTGCGGCGTGAACCCAGGTCGTCGCAGGATCAGCAGTGGCACGCCGACCCGTGAGCAGGCCTCGAAGGCGTTCGAGGTGATCTGCCGCGCGAAGGGGTGGGTCGCGTCGACCACGGCACGCACGTCGTTGTCCCGCAACCACCGCGCGAGCCCGTCGACCCCGCCGAACCCGCCGATCCGGACCTCGCCGGCGGGCAGGGCGGGGTTGCTCACCCGGCCTGCCAGTGAGGACACGGCGGGCACGCGGGAGGCGAGCGCTCGCGCTTCCCCCGTACCGCCGAGGATCAGGATCATCGAACCCGCGTGGCCGAGTACAGGTGGCTGTCCGGGAACTGCGTGGCGCCGAGCGTCTGCCCGACGATGATCACGGCGGTCCGCTTGATCCCGGCGGCCTCGACCTGCGCGGCGATGTCGTCCAGCGTTCCCCGCAACACGATCTCGTCCTCCCGTGACGCGTAGGCGACCACCGCGACCGGGCAGTCCAGCCCGTAGTTGGGCACCAGCTCCGCGACCACGTCCGAGATCCGCTGCACGGCGAGGTGCAGCACGAGAGTCGCGTGGCTGCGGCCCAGCGTGTCCAGGTCCTCGCCCTCGGGCATCGGCGTGGCGCGCTGCGACGTCCGCGTCAGGATGACCGTCTGCCCGACCCCCGGCACGGTCAGCTCGCGCTGCAACGACGCCGCGGCGGCCGCGAAGGCCGGGACGCCGGGAGTCACGTCGTAGGCGATGCCCAACGCGTCCAGCCGGCGCATCTGCTCGGCCATCGCGCTGAACACCGAAGGGTCGCCGGAGTGCAGCCGCGCCACGTCCAGCCCCCGTTCCGAGGCGGCGACCAGCTCGGCGACGATCTCGTCCAGCGTCAGCGACGCCGTGTCGACCTTGCGTGCGCCCGCGGGGCAGAAGTCGAGCAGCTCGACCGGCACCAGCGCGCCCGCGTACAGGCACACCGGTGACGACTCGATCAGCGACCGCCCCCGCACCGTGATCAGGTCGGCCGCTCCGGGCCCGGCCCCGATGAAGTGCACGGTCACTTAGTCACGCTCCACGTCGTCACGGGCATGTGCGGGCGCCACCCGGTGAACTTGCCGACCGCGGAGCCGCGGTTCACCGAGATCCGCACCAGGTCACCACCGAGCCTCGCGTACCACTGGGCGACCACGGCCTCGGACTCCAGCGTCACCGCGTTGACGACCAGACGACCGCCTGCCGCCAAAGCGTCCCAGCAGGCCTGCAGCAGGCCGGGCACCGTCACGCCGCCGCCGATGAAGATCGCGTCGGGCTTCTCCAGCCCTTCCAACGCCTCCGGCGCCCGTCCGATGTGGACCTCCACACCGGGCACACCCAGAGACGCAGCGTTACCGGCGATTCGCTCTGCGCGTTCGACCGACTGCTCGACGGCGATCGCCCGGCACGTCGGATGCGTTCGCGCCCACTCGATCGCGATCGAACCCGCCCCTGCCCCGACATCCCACAGCAGCTGCCCGGGCAGCGGCGCCAATCTCGACAGCGAAATAGCCCGCACCTCTCGCTTCGTCAGCTGGCCATCGGATTCGTACACGTCGTCAGGCAGTCCGGGGACCCGTGAGAGAGCGCTCCCGCGGTACTCGATCGCGATCACGCACAGCGGGTCCGAGTCCTGCCCGGACCAAGGGTAAACCCGCTCGGCGGGCCCACCTAGCTGTTCGAGCACAGTGATGTCCCCGGCCAGTGCCGCAACGGTTGCCGGGTCGCCACCGAGCACGAGCACGCGCTGTCCCGGTGTCAACACGGGGCGTAGCAGGTCGGTGGATCGCGCCACCAGCGACACGACCTCGACCTCGTTCAACGCCCAGCCGAGGCGGGCGCAGGCGAGCGACACGGAGGACGGGTGCGGGATCACCGTCACCCGGTCACCCAGCAGCCGCACCAGGGTCGTGCCGATGCCGTGGAACATGGGGTCACCGGAGGCCAGCACGCACACGTCGCGGTACTTCTCGAACAGCGCGGGCAACGCCGGCACCAGCGGCGACGGCCACGCGACCCGCTCGAACTCCCCCGGCACCAGGTCGAGCTGCCGGCGCGAGCCCATCAGCACACGTGAGCGGGAAACCGCCTGCTGAGCGGCGGGAGAAAGCCCGTCCCAGCCGTCGGTACCGATGCCGACGACCACGACGTCAGACGGTGCCGGTGACACGCTTCACCTGGATCTCGATCACGACCCGCTCCGGGTTGACCCGCGGCTGCCGGTAGCGGAGCGCGTACCGCCGCTCGGCCTCCCGCACGGATTCCACGTCGTCGCGCACGACGACCGGACCCTCCAACGTGGACCAGCGCCGACCGTCCACCTGGCACACCGCGGCGTACCCGGCCTTGCGGGCGTGCTTGACCTTCCACGACGCGCCGGAGGTGATGATCCGCGCGATGCCGGCCTCGGCGTCGAGCGTGACCCCGACGGGCACCACGTGCGGAGTCCCGTCGGGACGGACGGTGGACAACGTGCACAGGTGCCGTTCGGTCCAGAACTCGGCGAACTCGGCACCCCGGTCGATCGACATGGCACGCATCATCGCAATGACGCCCGCCCGAAATGAAATCGGCTGGATGGCGGCCGATGCCGCTCGATCACGAATACGGCCCGCCACCTGAGGTGACGGGCCGTATGTCAGGGTGTGACTACGGGTAGTTGACGACGTTCACCGGCACGGTGCCCGGCGGTGTCACCCCGCCCACGTTGTTGATCACGTGGGTGATCGTGCCCTGGTAGTTGAGCGACACGGTCAGCAGGTTGTGCATCCTCACGCCGGGCCGGTTGGGCACCTCGAACGCGTTCTCGGCCCGCACGGACGGGTTGACGTTGAAGAAACAGTAGCTGCCGAGCCCCCACGCCTCGTGCGTGGTGACGTTGTCGCCGACCTTGTAGGCCGCGTATCCGGCCTGCCCGTTCGGCCTGTTCCAGACCGCCTGGTTCGGCACGTCGTACGGCATCTCGTTCTGGTAGAAGATGGTCCGCCCGCGCTCGCCGTTCCAGATGGTCTGGTACTTCTGGTAGTGCTCGACGAACAGGCCGGTGGCCAGCACGTCGTTGCCGTTCACGACCAGACCGGTGTCACCGATCGCCTCGTCCCAGCCCCAGGTTCCGGCGTTGCCGTGGTCGGCCCGCCAGATCCAGCTGTGGTCGATGATCGTGTTGTGGCTGTTGACCACGAGGCTGTTGGTCGCCTTGCCCGCGACTGCGCCGCCGACGCGGAAGAACACGTCCTGCAGCGTCGTCGGGTTGGACGCGTGCGACGCCGACGAACCGGCCGGGCCGACGGTCAGCAGCGAGTTCGACAAGGTCGTGCCCGCGTCGAACAGGATGCCCTTGATCCGCACGCCGTCGACGTCCGCGACCTGCATCGCGGTGACGCCGTTCTGCGGCACGATCGTCGCGTAGCCGATGCCCAGCACGACGGTGTTGGGCCGCGTGATGTTGATCGTCTGGTTGACGTTGTAGATGCCGGGCGTGAAGAACAGGTTGCAGCCCTGACCCAGCGCCGCGTTGATCGTCGCGGCGGTGTCGCCGGACTTCACGACGTAGAACTGGCTCATCGGCAACGAGGTGCCGGGCGTGCCGCCGTTGATCCACGACGCACCGGAAGCGTTGGTGCGCAGCGAAGGCAGGAACACCCTGTACTGGTTGCCGTCGAGGTAGAGGTACGGCACGTCGCGCGAGATCGGCGTCGTCGCGAGGTTCGTCGACGGCGGGTTCGGGAACGTGGTCGCGGGTGCGCCCGGCGTTCCGGAGAACACCATGTTCCACACGCCGCCGTTCCAGCTGCCGTAGTTGGAATCGCGCGTGTACCACTGCTGCTGCGAGACCGACGCCGTCTGACCGGACACGCGGGTGTCGGCCGTGTAGCCACCGGACGCGAACCCGTAGCTCGCCGGGTAGAGCGCCAGGTTGCCGCGGACGTCCATGCGGCGGAAAGGCGCGGCCTGCGCGACGGCCCAGCGGTTGGTGCCGCTGGCCGGGTTGACGGCCATGTTCTCGGCGGAGCGCCAGAAGTTCTGCAGCGCCACGCCCTTGTCGGACTCGTTGAACGCGTCCACGGTGATGTCGCCGTTGATCAGCACGTCACCGGGGTTGCGGCCGAGACCCGAGACGGACGTGTAGTAGCCGACGTCGTCGTGGATGCCGTTGTAGACACCCGGCTTGAACAGGTGCGCGACCCGCCGCGGCGCCATCTGCGCGGTGATCGTGTCCTTCTGGTTGTTGAAGTCCGTGTCGAGCTGCGCCTGGATGCTCGTGGCGGACATGCTCGGGTCGAAGATGCGCGTGTTCGGCCCGAAGTTCGGGTTGTCGGACTGCGTACAACCCTGCTGCGTGCCGATCGTGTAGGTCGCGCTGGCCACAGCCGAGTTGGCGAGGCCGGACTTGATCCCGATCGCACTGACGGTCCTGTTGCTGGACACGGAGATCGGCCCGCTGTAGACCGGCGACGACGCGGTAGGCGTCGAGCCGTCCACTGTGTACCGGATCGTCGCACCCGAGGTCGCCGTCGAGATCGTCACGGTCTGCGCGGACGCGTAGGCGCCGCCCGGCGGACTGAACGTCGGCGTCGCGACCGGCGTGCCGATCACGTACGACGCGGAGCCCACCGACGAGTTCGGCTGACCCGACTTGATACCGATCGCGTTGATGGTCCTGTTGCCGGGCACCGAGATCGGCCCGCTGTAGACCGGCGAACTGCTGGTCGGCGTCGAACCGTCGACCGTGTAGCGGATCGTCGCACCCGAGGTGGCGGTGGAGATCGTCACCGTCTGGGCCGTCGCGTACGTGCCGCCCGGCGGGCTGAACGTCGGCGTCGCGACCGGTTGCGGCGCGCTGTTGTGCGTGTAGCTGAAGTGCGGGGTGTCGTACTGCGGCCCGGACTTCTCGTAGGTGAACCAGTAGTCGATCACCGTGCCGGCCGACAGCGACCCGACGGTCTTCTGCCAGGTCCCGGCGTTGTTGGTCATCCGGAAGTTCTGCTGACCTTGGCCGGGGATCAGGTAGTGCACGTCGACGTAGACAGCAGGGGTCGTCGGCGTGAAGTTGATCCGGGCTTGAGTCGCGTCGATCGCGGTCACGTTCTGCGTGTAGTCGTCGGCCGCGTACGCGGCCTCGACCGTCGCCAATGACGACAGGGCAATCGCTACGGCGGCCAGTCCGCGCCGCCATCTCACCTTTGAGAGCGCTCTCACACCTGGAACGGTAAAGCCGATATGACGTCGATGGAAGACGCAAGTTACAAGAAAGTCGCGCGGCTCCAGCGGAACACGAACGGAGCATCGCGGTTGTTTTCACCCGAACGAGCAGCTGCTTGGATTGATTACAACCCATAGCGTCGGCCTATGACTCCCTCCACCGCGTACAGCAGGGACCTGGGTGACGAGCTCCGGAGCCTGCGCGAGACCTGCACCGGTCTCAGTGGCAACAAGCTCGCCATGAAGCTGGGCTGGGACCCGAGCAAGGTCTCGACCATCGAGCACGGCAAGGCCCGCGCCAGCGAGGTCGACCTCATCCAGTACTTGTCCATGTGCGACAAGGACATCGACTTCATCAACGACTTCAGGCGTCGCTACCAGTACGCGTTCGACGAGTACCGGGTGCAGGTGTCGGAGAATCTCCGCGCGATGGTGATGGCAGAGGCGACAGCAACGGCGATCACGAGTTACGACGTGCTGGCCATGCCGGGTCTCATGCAGTCCCCCGACTACGCCGCCTACGTCTACCGGATGACCGGGATGGTCGCCGAGGAGCGAATCCCGAACCTCGTCCAGTACCGCACCGAACGTCAGGCGATCCTTCGCCGACACGATCGGCCGACTTGCGTGTTCTACATCCATGAGCATGCGCTGGACCTGCAGGTTGGCAACGCAGAGATCATGGAGGATCAATACGCCCGGCTGCTGTTCAACCCGCACATCATCCGGATCGTGCCGAAAGACGCCCCCATCGTCGCTTCCAGCTTCGTGCTGTGGGAGTTCGACAAGCTACGGCCACTGGTCTTCAGCGAGACCAACCTCGCGAACGTCTTCGTGGAGGACCCCGGCGCCATAGCCCGCACCCGGCTTCTCTTTGGTCTCTTGGATGAGCTCGCCTTGAGTGCGGAACAATCGCGGAGCAAACTGGCGGAGTACGTCAGCCCACCGCGAGAGGACTCCGATGACTCAGGACCGCACTTGGCGTACTAGCACCTACAGCGGCGGAGCGGAGGACGGCAACTGCGTCGAGGTCTCGCTCGCCCACAACGTCCTCGTCCGGGACTCGAAGAACGCGAGCGGCGGCGTGCTCGCGTTCTCCTCCCCCGCCTGGCAGGACCTGCTCAGGTCCCTCGGTTCTCGTTGAGGTAGTTGTAGATCGTGTACCGGGTGACCTCCAGGACACCCGCCAGGTGGTCGACCGAGTCGCGGATGAGGAAGAACCCGGCCTCGTCCAGCACTCGGACGACCTGCGACTTGTGCACCTTCTTCATCAGCTCGACCGGCACGCCCACGTCGGCGATCGCCTTCTCCACGAGCACGCGCTGAAGCGTGTCCACGTCCTGTGGAAACGACTCCACGGGCCCGGAAGCCTCGTGCGCGGCGAGTTTGTTGACGCACAGGCACCCCACGGCGACGCCCGCCGCGTCGCGCACGAAGGTCGTCGACGACCAGATCGCGCGCCCGTCCGGCGCGTAGGTCTCGTAACCGGGCATGTCGGTGGTCGTGCCGCGCCGGACCAGGCCCAGCAACAGGTCCGTCATCGGGCCGCCCACCTTGCGTCCGGTCAGCGAGCCGGCGATCGCGATGATCGAGTTCGGCAGGCGGGTCAGGTCGTGCACGACGACCTCGGTGTCCGGGCCCAGGGCCGAGGCGAGGCTGTCGATGGTCGGCACCAGCGCCGACAGTGCGGCCGGAATCGGCGAGGACGCCGTGCCGGACAACGATTTCAGGGCTGCCCGCAGCCGCTCCAACGTTCCCCGCGAGGTGGTGGCGTGCGGGGACAGGCGGACGTGTTCCGGGCGGACCGTGGCGGTGATTCCGAAGGCGTTCAACGCCTCCCCCACCACCGAGGCGGCCTCGGGCATGGTGAACGCCAGGATTCCGGCACGGCGTTCGCGCGCGGAGACGATCTTGCCGCCGCTCGCCAGCACGATCTCCTCGACCTCGGCGACGATCTCTGCCACCGCCGAGTCCAGCGAGGAGACCCCGGCCAGTTCGACCAGTTCCAGGGCTTCCGCGAAGGCGCCCGACACGACCGGGGAGAGGTTGGTGATGTTCCAGGAGGCGGCGTCCGGGGCGGCGTCGTGGACCGAGTCGTCGAACAGGCCGGCGTCCACGGCGCCGGTCCAGCCGGACAGCACCGGTGACAGGCGTTCCAGGGCGCGGTCCGACAGCACGACGAAGCCGGTGCTCCACCCCGCCCGCAACCACT
Organism: Lentzea sp. NPDC051208; assembly: GCF_040682435.1. NCBI lineage: Bacteria > Bacillati > Actinomycetota > Actinomycetes > Pseudonocardiales > Pseudonocardiaceae > Lentzea > Lentzea sp. NPDC051208. The sequence continues at coordinate 418,364 of NZ_JBFBAW010000002.1, forward strand.
TCTGGCCGCCGACCACCAGCACGTCGGCGACTTCCCACGGTTCGTCGACCACGCCGAAGCCCTGGATGCCGTCCACGATCAGCAAGCGGTCGCCGACGGCCTCGCGCAACGCCGCCAGGTCCGTGCGGTAGCCGGTGCGGAAGTCCACAGCGGACACCGACAGGGCGGAGACCTCGGGCGTGAGGTGGGTCGCGACGGCCGCGGGGTGCACCGGGCCGTCGAGAACGACCGACGGGAGGCCCGCCCGCACCCACGGGTAGGTGTTGGACGGGAACTCCGCCGCCGAGTACATGACCGTCCCGGACAGCCCGAAGGCCGCCTGGAACAGGCCGATCGACGTGTTCGGCACCAACGCGACGTGGTCGGTGTCCGAACGGCAGAGCCGCGCGACGGCGGCCTTCACCCGCTGTTCCTCGCGCATCAGGGTGTCCACAGTGGATGGACCGGCCAGGGATGCCTGTTCCATCAACCGCGCGGTGGCCGTGACCACCGGCAGGGAGGGCGGGCCGAAGCGGGCGAAGTCGAGATACCCCTCCGGTTCGCGGAACTGGGCGAGGTACGAGGCGTCGATCAAGTCAGAGCACCTTTGCGAGGAACTGTTGCGTGCGCGGCTGCTGCGGATTGTCCAGCACGTCCGACGGTGTGCCGGACTCCACCACCGCGCCGTCGACGAGGAACACCACGCGGTCGGCGACCGAGCGGGCGAAGCCGATCTCATGGGTGACCACGATCATCGTCATGCCGTCGCGGGCCAGCGAGGTCATCACGTCGAGCACCTCGCCGACCAGCTCCGGGTCCAACGCGGACGTGGGCTCGTCGAACAGCATCAGCTTGGGCTTCATCGCCAGAGCGCGCGCGATCGCAACACGTTGCTGCTGACCACCCGACAGCTGGGCCGGGTAGGCACCGGCCTTCTCGGCCAGTCCCACCCTCTCCAGCAGCGCGAGCGCCTCCGCGCGCACCTCCGCGCGGCCGCGTCCCAGCACCTGGACGGGGCCCTCCATGATGTTCTCCAGCGCCGTGCGGTGCGGGAACAGGTTGAACCGCTGGAACACCATGCCGACGTCGCGCCGCTGGTGGGCGGCGTCGCGTTCGCGCAGCTCGTAGAGCTTCCCGCCCGCGGCGCGGAACCCGACGGGCACGCCGTCGACCCAGATGCGGCCGGCGTCGATGGTCTCCAGGTGGTTCACGCAGCGCAGGAACGTCGACTTGCCGGCGCCGGAGGGACCGAGCAGGCAGACGACCTCACCGCGCTCGACCTCCAGGTCGATGCCCTTCAGCACCTCGGTGTGGCCGAACGACTTGCGGACCCCAATCGCCTCAACGAGGGCCATAAGCACGCTCCAGGTAGTGCTGCCCGATCGACGCGAGGGACACCATCACGAGGTACCAGGCCGCGGCGGCGAACAGGGTTTCCATGATCTCCAGGTTGCGCGACGAGATGTTGTTCGCGGCGTGGATGAGCTCCAGGAAGGCGATCACCGACGCCATCGAGGTGCCCTTGATCATGTTGATGAAGTTGTTGCCGGTCGGCGGGATGATCACGCGCATCGCCTGGGGCAGCACCACCCGGCGCAGCGTCGTCATCGGCGTCATGCCGATCGACTTGGCCGCCTCGGTCTGCCCCTCGTCGACGCTGCTCAGGCCGGCGCGGACGATCTCGGCCATGTAGGCGCTCTCGTTCAGGCCGAGTCCCAGCAGCGCCGCGACGAACGCGGTCATGACCACGTTGGTGGGCACGGAGAACACGCCGGGGATGCTGATGTTCTGGAACACCAGCGCGAGGTTGAACCAGATCAGGATCTGCAGCAGCACCGGCAGGCCGCGGAACAGCCAGATGTAGCCGACCGCGAACCACCGGGCGACGGGGTTGGCCGACAGCCGCATCAGCGCCACGACGACGCCGAGGACGATCGCGCCGCCCTGCGCGGCGAGGGCGAGCACGATGGTGTTGAGCAGGCCTTCGAGCATCACGGGGTGCGTGAAGAACCCCGGCACGTCCTCCCACTGGATCTGGGCCTCGGACATCGCCCAGCCCAGACCGGCGATGACCAGCACGATCACCACGCCGCTGAACCACCGCCAGGGGTGGCGCAGCGGCACGACGACCAGTTCCTCGCGGACGTCGTTCATGCGGGTGTCACTTGCCATTGATGGTGGCCTTCGTGATCGCGCCCTGCTTGATGTCCCAGGTGGTGACGATCTTGTCGTAGGTGCCGTCGTCGATCAGCGACTGCAGCGCGCCCTTGATCGCCTCGGACAGCTTGGCGTTCTTCTTCGCGACGCCGATGCCGTACGGGCCGCCGTTGATCGGCGCGAGCGGCACGACCTCGAAGTACTGGCCGTCACCCGCGGTCTTAGCGACGTACACGGCGGTCGGCAGGTCGTTGAGGATCGCGGCGACGCGGCCGGTGCGCAGCTGGTTCTGGTTGCCGGTGTCGCTGTCGGTGACGCTGAGCGTGACCTCCGGCTTGCCCGCGGCCAGGCACTTCTGGCTCTGCTCCTTGCCGAACTGCTCCTGCGAGCTGCCCAGGTTCACCGCGATGCCCTTGCCGCACAGGTCTTCGACCGTCTTGACGCCCTGCGGGTTGCCCTTCTGCACCATGATCGTGATGCCGGAGGTGAAGTAGTCGACGAAGTCGATCTTCTGCTGGCGCTCGGCGGTGTCGTTCATCGCGGCCATCGTCACGTCGACGCGCCCGGTCTCGAGGCTCGTGATCAGCGAGCTGAACGCCATGTCGCTGTGCTCGGCCTTGAGCCCCAGCTTGGCGGCGATCGCCTTGATCAGGTCGACCTCGGACCCCATCGGGGTCTTGCCGTCCTGGTCGTAGAAGTTGTTCGGCGGGTTCTGGATGTTCGACCCGACCTTCAACGTGCCGGCCGAGGCGATCTCGGGCGGCAGCAGCGCGGCGAGCGCGTCGTCCTTCTTGACCGTGGACAGGTCGGACGACGGCGGAGTGGACGTCTGAGTGGACTCAGGCGTGGACCCGCAGGCAGCGAGCCCCAGTACGAGCAGCGAGGTCACGAGCAGGCGCGGCTTCATGGCGGGGACCGTACAACGTCCAGTTGAAGACGTCCACAAAAAGTTGAAACCAGGCGTGACTGGGCGCACGCGGGGAATTCCACAGGGCCCAGCTCCGTTGGACGGGGTGCCCCCAGCGAACGAGGAGGACCAACATGGCGACGGTCGAGCTGACCAAGGAGAACTTCGACGAGGTGGTCGGCGGCTCCGACGGCTCCGGCATCGTCCTGGTCGACTTCTGGGCCGAGTGGTGCGGCCCGTGCCGCGCGTTCGGGCCCACCTACGAGGCCGCGTCGGACAAGAACGAGGACATCGTGTTCGGCAAGGTCGACACCGAGGCGCAGCAGGAGCTCGCGGCCACGTTCGGCATCCGGTCGATCCCGACGCTGATGATCGTGCGCGACGGCGTCGTGCTGTTCTCGCAGCCGGGCGCTCTGCCCGCTCCCGCACTGGACGGCCTGATCCAGCAGGCCCGCGAAGTGGACATGGAAGAGGTCCACGCGAAGGTCGCGGAGGCCCAGGCCCAGCAGGGCTGATTGACGCAGCACGCCTGTGGGTAACTGACGTGCATGAACACCGACACGTCGACCGCACAGCTGGTGCACCAGCTGTCCGAGCAGGTGAGCAGGCTCGCGCGCGATGAGATCCGTCTCGCCGTCGCGGAGCTGAAGGACAAAGGCAAGCACGCCGGTGTCGGCGCCGGGATGTTCGGCGTGGCCGGCGTGTTCGCGTGGTGGGGCGGGCTCAGCGTCGTCGCGGGCCTGATCCTGCTGCTGGCACTCGTAGTACCGCCGTGGGCGGCCGCTCTGATCGTCGCGGCCGCCCTTCTGGTGTTCGCGGGCATCTTCGCGCTCGTGGGCAAGGGCCAGGTCAAGCAGGCCGCTCCGCCGGTTCCCAGGCAGGCGATGGACAACGTCCAGCAGGACATTGCGACGATCAAGGAGAGTGCGCACCGATGACCGAACCCAAGGACCAGCTCCAGCGCGACGTCGAACGCACCCGGCGTGAGCTGGGTGAGACGGTGGAAGCGTTGGCGCACAAGGTCGACGTGCCCGGCCGCGTGAAGGAACAGGCGCAGGAGACGGCCGACCGGGTCAAGGAGCAGGCCCAGGAGACGGCCGTGCGCGTGAAAGAGCAGGCGCAGGAGACGCGCCAGCGACTGACCGCCGCGACCAACGAGGCGATCGGCTCGCTGCCCGAGCCCGTGGCCGAGCAGGTCGAGAAGGCGCGCCGCCACCCCGGAGCCATCGCGGCGGCGCTGATCGCGCTCATCGTCGCGATCTGGGCGATCTCCCGGAGGAACCGATGAAACTCCTGTACCGCCCGCTCGGAATGCTGTTCGGCGCGCTCGGCGGTTTCCTCGCCACCGCGATCTTCGGACAGGTGTGGAAACTCGTCGCGGGCGACAAAGAAGCGCCCAGCGCCACGATGCGCAATCGCGCCTGGACCGAGGTGCTGATGGCCGCGGCCATCCAGGGAGCGATCTTCGGCCTGGTCAAGGCCGCCATCGACCGCGGCGGCGCCAAGGGTTTCCAGAAGCTGACCGGAGAATGGCCCGGCGACGAGGAAGATTGAGCCCTCACCGGCCCGATCGAGACGGCTGGATGCACGCAGATCGCCTTCTGACCTGATCTGGCCCGGTCCCCCGAGAAAGGGCCGTCATGACTCGTCGGTTGCGGGGCCCGTGCGCTGTCTTCGACGTTCGAACCGCTCACCGCCGTTCCGGACGCCCTGGCCCGCACCTGGGCCGGGTATCCGGAACTGACGGTTCACCTGGCCGAGGAGGGCCTCGGGTTCGCCGAGGTCTGGACGAGCGCCCGCGGCGTGGAGTCCGGTGAGCACTAGGCGATCGCCGACGCCGGGCGGCCGGCGTTCCACGCAGCGCTCGAACTGGCCGGCGGGCCGGCTATCACCACGTCTTCCGGATGTGGAACAACCGGCAGGGCCTCAGCCCGCGCACCTGTCGCGAGTTCCTGCGGGGCAGGCGGAGGCGTTCGCGCGGCGGCCGGTGATGTGGAGCGACCTGACCGCGGTCACCGCGGTCGGCCCGCTCGGCGGCGGCATCGCGTTCCACTTCCTGGCCTGCCGGTCACCATCATCTCTCCCGTCAACCGGGTGATCTTTCCGTGGCGGTAGCCCGTCTGGCCCCTCGGACCAGCGTGGCGCATCTGCAGGTCAGGCTGCTTTCCGGGACCACACTGCGGAGTTCGAGGGCGTTGCGGGCTAGGCCTGCGAATCTTTGAACCCTCAACTACTCTGACCCTCATGCCACAGCCAGAGGGTGCAGAGCTCGACGCCATCCGCGCCAAGCGCGACGAGCTGCGCGAGCGCTACGTGAAGCCGCTCGCCGAGCGGGGCGGGTCGCCGACGCGCGGAGTTCACCACATCGCGTTGATCTGCAAGGACGTCGAGGAGACCATCCGGTTCTACCAGGAGTTCCTGGGCTTCCCGCTGGTCGAGCTCGTGGAGAACCGCGACTACAACGGCTCCAGCCACTTCTTCTTCGACCTCGGTTCCAAGAACCTGCTGGGGTTCTTCGACTTCCCGGGTCACGACCACCCGGCGTTCTCCGAGACGATCGGCGCCGTTCAGCACCTGGCCCTCTCGACCTCCCCCGAGCGGTTCGAGGAGATCAAGTCCAAGCTGGACGAGGCGGGGATCGAGTACCTGGGCCCCGACCGCGGCGTCGAGGACAGCCTGTACATCCGCGACCCCAACGGTGTAGGGATTGAGTTCTACCGGGAAGAACTCGGCGAGTTCGAAGGCACGACACTGATCAACTAGGACGGAGTCGCAGTGGCGCAAGAGGTCAAGGGCATCGTCGCCCGGGGCAAGGGACAACCGGTCGAGCTCACCTCGGTGCTGGTGCCCGACCCCGGTCCCGGCGAGGCGGTGGTGAAGGTCCAGGCGTGCGGCGTCTGCCACACCGACCTGCACTACCGCGAGGGCGGCATCAACGACGACTTCCCGTTCCTGCTGGGCCACGAGGCCGCGGGTGTCGTGGAGTCGGTCGGTGAGGGTGTCGTCGATCTGGAGCCCGGCGACTTCGTCGTGCTGAACTGGCGCGCGGTCTGCGGCACGTGCCGCGCCTGCCGCCGTGGCAAGCCCTGGTACTGCTTCTCGACGTTCAACGCGTCGCAGCCGATGACGTTGGTCAACGGCACGAAGCTCTCGCCCGCGCTGGGCATCGGCGCGTTCGCGGAGAAGACGCTCGTCCACTCCGGACAGTGCACCAAGGTCGACCCGTCCGCCCGTGCCGCGGCGGTGGGTCTGCTGGGCTGCGGCGTGATGGCGGGCGTGGGCGCCGCCATCAACACCGGTGGCGTCACGCGCGGCGACTCGGTGGCCGTGATCGGCTGCGGCGGTGTCGGTGACGGCGCCATCGCGGGCGCCCGCATCGCCGGTGCCGCGAAGATCATCGCCGTCGACACCGACCCGCGGAAGCTGGAGTGGGCCAAGGGATTCGGCGCCACGCACACCGTCAACGCCCGCGAGGTCGACGACGTCGTCACGGCGATCCAGGACCTGACGGACTCGTTCGGCGCGGACGTCGTGATCGACGCGGTCGGCCGCCCGGAGACGTGGAAGCAGGCGTTCTACGCCCGCGACCTCGCCGGAACCGTTGTCCTGGTGGGTGTTCCGACGCCGGACATGAAGCTCGAGATGCCGCTGATCGACTTCTTCTCGCGCGGCGGCTCACTCAAGTCGTCGTGGTACGGCGACTGCCTGCCGACGCGCGACTTCCCGATGCTCGTGGACCTGTACCAGCAGGGCCGCTTCGACCTGGACGCGTTCGTCACCGAGGAGATCGCGCTGGACGGCGTCGAGGGCGCGTTCGAGAAGATGCACCACGGCGAGGTCCTGCGATCGGTCGTGGTGTTCTGATGCCGTTGCGCGTTGATCACACCGTCACCTCCGGCACCTTCTCGCTGGACGGCGAGACCTTCGACGTCGACAACAACGTCTGGGTCATCGGCGACGCGTCGGAGTGCGTCGTCATCGACGCACCGCACGACGTGGACGCGATCCTGAAGGTCGTGGACGGGCGTCGGGTCGTGGCGATCCTGCTGACGCACGCACACGACGACCACGTCCGCGTCGCGCCGGATCTGGCACATGTGACCGGGGCGCCGCTGGCGTTGCACCAGGCCGACCACGTGGTGTGGAACCTGACGCACACCGGCGTGCTCCCGCACCTGGCGCTGGAGGACGGCCAGGTGCTCACCGTCGCCGGCGAGGAGATCCACGTGCTGCACACGCCAGGGCACTCCCCTGGCGCCGTGTGCTTCTACGTGCCGTCGCTGGGCGCTGTGTTCACCGGCGACACGCTGTTCCAGGGCGGGCCCGGGGCGACCGGGCGGTCGTTCTCGGACCGGCCGACGATCGAGGCGTCGATCCGGGAGAAGCTGCTGACGCTGCCCGGGGAGACCGTGGTGCACACCGGGCACGGTGCGGACACCACGATCGCCGCCGAGGTGTTCTAGGGCCTGTGTCGAAGTCTGGTTCGATGAGAGTCGCGCTTGAGGTGGTTTCTGGTGGTACGGCCGGATGGCCCGCATACCGGTGTTGTATGTGGGTCGTCCGGCCGTGCCGCCAGGAGCCGCCTCGGGCCCGGCTGTCGCGGATCAGACTTCGACACAGGCCCTAAGCGAAGACGATGTCGACGGACTCGGGGTGGTCAACCGAGTCCGTCAGCACGTGGAACGGGTTCGGCCCGCGGTCCAGGCGGAGCGCCGGCGACACGTCCTCGTTCGCGTCGGACAGCCTGACCCGGCCTCGCGAGACCTGCAGCGTGCCGGAGAAGTACGGCACGGTGGCCGCGCCGGGCGCTGGTTCGCCCCGCCACACCCGCACGGTGACCATCCCGTCGGCAGACGGAAGCACGCTGAAGACGACGGAGTCGTCCTTTAGCACCAGACAGCCGTGGTGGACCGCCGCCGTGAAGGCACCCATCAGCTCACCCACGGCTAGAACCGCGGCGGCCGCTTCTCCAGGAACGCCGTCACGCCCTCGGCGTAGTCGGCGCTGGAGGCGGCCTCCGCGTACAGCGCGCGCACGAAGTCGTCCTCGTGGCCGCCGTCCGTGATCGAGTTGATGATCTTCTTGGCGCCCCGGACCGACACCTGCGCGCGGCCCGCGATCTGCTCGGAGAGTTCCTTCACGCGGGCGTCCAGGGACTCGACGACCTCGTTCACGAGGCCGATCCGCAGGGCCGTCGCGGCATCGAGCAGATCGGCCGAGAACAGGATCTGCTTCGCCCAGGCCGGGCCGACCGCGTCCACCAGCGCCTTGGTGGAGGTGAAGTTGTAGACGATGCCGAGCTTCGCCGGCGTGATGCCGAAGCGGGCGTCCGCGGCCGCCACCCGGATGTCGCAGGCGAGGGCGATCTCACAGCCGCCGCCGACGCAGAACCCGGAGATCGCGGCGATCGTCGGTTTGTCCAGTCTGGCGATGGCCCGTTCACCGTTGTAGACGGCCTCGCCGTAGTGCGCGGCGCCCTCGGCACCCCGCCGCAGCGTCGAGAACTCGGCGATGTCGGCACCCGCGGAGAAGTGCTCCCCGCCCCGGATCACGAGCACCCGCACGGTCTCATCTGCGGAAACCTGAGCCAGGAGCTCCGGGATGGCCGACCACATGTCGTACGACATGGCGTTGCGCTTGGCCGGGCGGTTGATCGTCAACGTGGCGACCGGACCGGCCGCGGACAGCTCCAGGAACTCGCTCACCCGCCGCACGATACCCATCGTCCCCGGCGGCACGCGCGGACTCGGATGGGTGGCGATGCGGTCACCCCCTTGTAAAGTCCGGTGCCGAAGAGGGGGAGGAAACGTGACAGCGGCTGCCATCGGCGCTTCCACGCTGCGCACGCTCTCGGTGCGCTTGCGCACCAGTGCGCCGGTGTCCGCGCGCATCCTCTCCGAACTCGCGAGCGAGCTCGACCGGGGCGGGCCGGTGGCGGACCTGCTGTGCTCGCACAGCGCCGTGCACAGTCCGTTGTTCGGCGTCCAGGCGCTCGCGGGCGTGCGGTTGCTGATGCTGTCGGGCAAGGCCCCGGAGCTCAGCCAGCGGTTCGCCAGCGCGCACGCGGCCGCGATGGCCGGGGAGTCCGACTCGACGGCGCTGCTGGCGTGGCTGGCCGCACGGAGCGCGATCGTGGAGAACGCGGGCGAGATCCTCGCGGCGCTCGACCGGACGGTGCAGCAGCACCAGCCGAAGACGGCCGCGTTCCTGCTGCGGGGCCTCACCATGATCGGCGCGCCGAAGGTCCGGCTGCTCGAACTCGGCGCCTGCGCGGGACTCAACCTGATCCTCGACCACTACCGCTGGTTCGGCCTCGGCTGGGAGTGGGGCGACAAGGACTCGCCGGTGCGCCTGGCCGCCGTCGGGCCGCGGCCGCCGAACCTAGAGATCGTCGGCAGGGCCGGCTGCGACCTGCAACCGCGCGACCCGGCCGACCCCAAGCACGCGATGATCCTGCAGTCGTTCATCCCGCCCGAGCACGACGCGCTGCGGTGGGACCTCGACGACGCCATCGAGCTGGCCGCCAAGGTCGGCGTGAAGGTCGCGCGCTCCCCCGCCGGCCGGTGGCTGCGGGAGAACCTCGTGCCGCCCGGCGACCGCGGCACGTACACGGTGGTCTGGCACAGCTCGTTCTGGGCGTACCTGACCGAGGACGAGCGCAACGAGATCGAGACGACGCTGACCGCGGCGGCCGGCTCGATGCCACTCGCGCGCGTTGCCTACGAGTCGACAGATCTTCGCTCGAACCCCCGCTTGACGGTCACCATCTACAGCTAGATTCCGGCGTCGTGAAAACGATCCGCGCCTCCCTGCTGGCCGTCGCTCTCTTCACCACGGCCCTCACCACACCGGCGAACGCCGCCGTCTCCGACCACGACCTGGCGTTCCACTGGGCGCCGGTCCACCACCAGGACACCGACTCGTCCGACCACGACGCCGACTACCTGTCCACAGTGGACTTCGACGGCGACTGGAACACGCTGAACAACTGGGAGAACCAGCCCCAGCTCGCGAAACTCACCGGCGCCGCCTACTACTCCGTGGTCGAGACGTCCACGCACTGGTTCGTCGTCTACGGCTTCTTCCACCCGCGCGACTGGGACGACCAGCCCGACCCGTTCAGCACCAGGACCCACGAGAACGACCTGGAGGGCGCGCTGTTCGCGGTCCGCAAGGACGGCTCGCAGTACGGCAGGCTCGAAGCCGCCGTCACGGTGGCGCACAGCGACTTCTACTCCTACGTGCCCGCAGGATCGCCGTACCAGAACGGCTCCGAGACCATCGACGGCACGCTGCTGCTGGTCGGCGGGCGCCCCGCCACGTTCCAGGAGGCCAAGGGCCACGGCCTGTACCGCTGGACCGGCACCGACTTCCCCGGCGGCGACGGCGTGGTCTACCAGCCCGCCGCCACCGGCGAGGTGCCGTCGGGCGGCAACGACCGCAGCGTCGGCTACCGCCTCGTGAACACCCTGGAGGCCGGCGGGATGTGGGCGCGCCGCGACAACGCGGAGACCTACTCGTCGTCCGGCACCTTCCGCGGCGACAACGGCAAGGACAACGCCGCGAACGCGCCGTGGGGCTGGGACGACCAGAACGACGGTGCCGTCTACCGCGGCTACCTGGCCACCGACCCGGCCCTGGTGATCGACAGGTACTTCTCCGGCAAGGGCAGCTTCAGCCTGACCTACACGCGCAACGCGTTCCGCTGACCCACAGGAAACTTTTACAGTCGTTTCTGCACCACTCCGCCGCCGTCACGCCTCCCAGCGGAAGAGGAAGCATGGACGGCAGGATCAACCGCAGGCTGCTGATGAAGTCCACCGTCGTGGCCGCGATCGCCACCCCCGCCCTGACCCGGACGGCCCTGGCAACGGGAAACCGATGACCAAGTAACTAGCTCTGAGCAGTCGGCCGAACGGCGATCTCGTTCACGTCGACCTCGGCCGGCTGCTCGACCGCGAACGCGATGGCACGGGCGATCGCGTCCGGCGGAATCGCGATCTCGTCGCGCATGCCCGCGATCCGTTCCCGCACAGCGGTGTTGGTGGACGCCTCCGCGAAATCGGTGTGCACGAAACCGGGGAACACCGTGGTGACGCGCAAAAAAGCGCCCGCCTCCTGGCGCAGGCCCTCGCAGATCGCCCGGACCGCGACCTTGGTGCCCGCGTAGACGGCCATGGAGGGCACGACGCGGAACGCCGCGGTGGAGGAGGTGGTGACGAAGTGCCCCGCCTGTTGCTCGCGGAACACCGGCAGAGCCGCCGCGATGCCGTGCAGCACGCCCTTGATGTTGACGTCCACCATCTCGTCCCACTCGTCGACGCGCAGGTCGTCCAGTGGTGAGATCGGGCCGGCGCCCGCGTTGCCGACCAGCACGTCGAGGCGGCCGAACCGCTCGCGGGCCAGTGCCACCAACGAATGCAGGTCTTCGCGACGGGTCACGTCGGTGCGCGTGTGCACGGCCGTGCCGCCTGCCTTCTCGATCCTGTCCACCAGGTCCGCGAGGCGCTCCGACCGGCGTGCCCCGAGCACGAGGCGCGCACCCCGTTCCGCGAGGAGAAGAGCGGTCGCCTCCCCGATCCCGCTGCTGGCGCCGGTGATCGCCACGACCTTGTCCGCAATTGCCATGAACCCCAGCGTGCGGCAGCCTCAGCCTGGTATCCAGAGCGCGTTTATTCTGGTACTGGAGGTGCCAGCGTGCGGAGAACGGACGATCAGCGGCGCGAACTCGGTGCGTTCCTGCGCAGCCGGCGGGAGCGGCTCACCCCGGCCGAGGCGGGCCTGCCGCGCACAGGGAGGCGCCGGACTCCCGGTCTGCGCCGGGAGGAACTGGCGGTGCTCGCGGGCATCAGCGCCACCTGGTACACGTACCTGGAACAGGGCCGGGACGTGCGGGCGTCCGATCAGGTGCTCGGTGCGCTCGCCGCCGCTCTCGCGCTCAGTCCGTCCGAAAAGGACCATCTGTTTCGGCTCGCGGGCCATATCAGGCCGCACACCGTGGAAGCAGAGCCGCTGGCCGCGGAAGTGGCCGCCGTTCCAGGGTTTCTGGACCCGCATCCGGCGTTCGTCATCGGCGCCACCTACGACGTGCTCAGCCACAACGAGGCCGCGGCCGAGCTCTTTCCGGGGCTGAGCAAGGAGAATCCCAGTTTCGCGCGCTGGGTGTTCATCGCCCCGGAGTCGCGGCACGTCCTGATCGACTGGGACACGGAGGCGCGCGGCCTGCTCGCCCGGCTGCGGGCGCTCGCCGGCCAGCACCCCGCCGACGAGCGGTTCACCCGGCTGATCGACGACCTGCACGAGGCCAGCCAGGAGGTGCGCTCCTGGTGGCCCCACTACGACGTGCAACCCCGGCACGGTGGCCGGAAACGCTTGCGGCATCCCAGGCTCGGGCCGCTCGACTACGCGTACACGGCGTTCCACCTCGCCGAGCGGCCCGACCAGACGCTGGTGGTCTACTCGGACGAACGGCCCTGCTAGGCGGCGCGCGGGTAGAGGCTGGCCATCCCCGGAGGCGCGGCGAAGGGCGCCCACGTGCCCTCCGCCTGTGCCAGCCGGTCCGCGACGACCCACAGAACGCTGGAGTTGAAGCCATATCCCAGGTGTGAGGACGACACCTGGACGTTCTCCCTGCGCGGTCCGGGTTCCTCGACGCACGACTCCCACGAGACGATGCCGTCCGTCTTGGAGTAGATCGACGTGGCGGGCACCGGGATCGGCGGCCGCGACGACTCGAGCGGCGGGAACTCGTCCTTCGGGATGTGCAGCCGGGAGAACAACGCGAAAGCGGGCATCGCCCGTGACTGCACGGGATCGCTCATGTTGTACGGCGATCCCATGGTGATCACCTGGCGGACGCGGTGCGGGTGGTCGCGTGCCATCTCGCGCGCGAAGATCCCGCCCAGCGACCAGCCGACGATGGAGACCGGCCCGCCGTATGCGTCGGAAACCTTCTTCACCAAGGCGTGCATGCCGTCCACGGCCTTGCGCGTCGGCCCGATGTTGCGGCCCAGGCCCCACGGGTTCACCTCGTAGCCCAAGCCCGACAGGAAGCGGCGCAGCATCACCGTGGACGAGTCGGCGGCTCCCAGGCCGGGAAAGACGAGCACCGGATGGCCGTCACCGGACGGAGCACCGCGCAACATCGACCGGGTGGCCACGAACTCGCTGACGTCGAGCGCGCAACGGGTGGGCTCGGTGAGGTACCAGAACAGGCCGGGCGCGGAGCCTCTGACGAGGTGGAGGGGTGGAGCGGCAGGCACTTCGAAGACTTCGTCCGAAGGTACGGCGGACATGGCGGCCTCCCCACACGTCGACAACCCCGAGCCGGCGCCCTGGGCAGCGTTGCCCAGTGAGTCCATGATGTTTCGTGAACGATCTTTTCGCCAGCACTTTCCAGTCTCGATTCGCCACCCGCAGGTAACACGTTGGCAACTTCACAGCTGTGCAGTGCCTCTCACCTGCATGGACGTCGATTGAGACGCCCTGGTCCTCTACTCTTTTTCGAGTGGATCGCATGAGCTCTCTGGACGCTGGCTTCTACTTCATCGAGGACGAGAACGTGCCGATGCACGTGGGTTCCGTCCTGGTTTTCGACGGGCCGGCCCCGTCCTACGGAGATGTGATCCGCCTTTTCCTGGCACGCATGGACCAGGTTCCGCGCTACCGGCAGAAGGTGAAGGCGCTGCCGTTCCACGTCGGGCGTCCGGTCTGGGTCGACGACGACCACTTCAACATCCTCTACCACGTGCGCCACACCGCGGTGCCGTCGCCGGGCGGGGAGGACCAGCTGCGCAACCTCGCCGGCCGGATCTTCGCGCAGAAGCTCGACGACTCCAAGCCGATGTGGGAGGCCTGGCTGGTCGAGGGTCTCGAAGGCGGTCGCTGGGCGATCATCTCCAAGGTCCACCACTGCATGATCGACGGAGTGTCCGGTTCGGACATGCTGCAGCTCATCCTCGACTTCAGGCAGGAGACAGTGCTGCCGGAGCCGAAGGAGTGGCAGCCGCAGCCGCAGCCCTCCACGCTCGACCTGGTGGTCGACGGCGTGCGTGACGCCATCGTGACGCCGGTGCAGCACCTGTCCGCATTGCCCGCCGTCGCGCGGAACGTGCGTTCCTTCAGCGAGATCATGGACTTCGGCAAGTCCGTTCTCGGCTCTCTTCCCGGTACGGCACGGCGCCTGGTCACGCGTGCGGCGACGTCGCTGAACGGTCCTATCGGGCCACACCGCCGCTGGGTGTGGGCGCGCGCGAACCTGGCTGAGATCAAGCAGATCCGCACCGCGGCGGGCGGCACCGTCAACGACGTCATCCTGACCGCGATCACGCGGGGTTTCCGGGATCTGCTGGAGAAGCGCGGCGAACTGACCGAGGGCATGGTCGTGCGGACCATGGTTCCCGTGTCGATGCGCAAGGCCGATCAGCACAACGAACTCAACAACCGCGTCAGCGCCGTGCTCGTGAACCTGCCCGTGGGCGAGGCCGACCCGGTGAAGCGCCTCGCGTCGATCCGCGCGCAGATGGACGACCTGAAGCACTCGCGCCAGGCCGCCGGTGCCGACGTCCTCACGAACCTGTCGAACTTCGCCGCGCCGACGCTGATGGCGCTGGGCTCGCGGACCGCGATGCGGTTCCCGCAGCAGATCCTGCAGACCGTCACCACCAACGTGCCCGGCCCGCGCATCCCGCTCTACATGCTCGGCCGCCCGCTGGTCGAGCTGTTCCCGTACGTGCCGATCGCCTCGACGATCCGGATCACCGTCGGCATCTTCTCCTACCTCGACAGGTTCACCTTCGGCATCAACGCCGACTTCGACGGCGTGCCGGACGTCCAGCTGCTCGCGGACGGCATCCGCGCGGGCTTCGACGAGATGGTGGCGCTGGCCGCCGAGGCGGCGGAGAGGACCGAGGCGGCCCAGAAGGTCGTTGACGCCGCGCCTGCCGCCAAACCCGCTCCCCAGGCCGCCGTGACGCCTGCTGCGAAGCCTGCCGCGACGCCTGCCGCGAAGCCCGCTGCGAAGCCTGCCGCCAAGCCGGTGGCCAAGAAGGCCGCTCCCAAGCCCCGTGCCGTCCGGACGACCTCCAAGGCCGCCACGAACGGCGTGAAGCCGGAGACGACGGCCTGAGACACGATCTGACGGTGCAGGCGGGCGCGCACGAGCTGCGCCTGACCGTGGTGGGACTCGACGCGAGGCTGGGCGCCCTGGGGCTGGCTCTCGGCCAGGTCGACGACGTCCGCGTCGAGCTGGAGAACGTGCGGTGGTCACGCTGGCGCGCGCGTCGCGCGACCGTCGTCTGCCACGACGTGCACGTGAACCCGCCCGCGGTCCTGGTGGCCTCGCCGGTCGAGTTCCGCGTCGAGGTGGACTTCGCGGACATCCCGGAGTTGCAACCGTTCAGTTGGTTCCCGTTGACCGTCCGGTTGGTCGGCTCCGAACTGCACGTGCGGCTGCACAAGTGGCTGCCCGCACGCGTGTTCGCGGTACCGGAACTGCCGCGCGGCATCGAACTCACGGGCGTCGAGCAGCGCGACGACCACTTCGTGCTGACCGGAGCCGCCCCCGTGCTGCGGGAGCGGCTCACCCTGGGTCAGCTCGCGGACGTGCTCAGGCGGTTGGCGTCCATCCACTCGAGGACCCGCTCGGACACGACGTCGGGGATCTCCATCTGGGGCACGTGACCGACGTTCGCGTACTCGTCGTAGCGCCAGTGCGGGAACCTGCGCGCCACGTACCGGGCGGCGGCGACGTTGACGAGCCGGTCCCGGTCGCCGCTCATCAGGAACACCGGCACCCGGACCTTGGCCATCGCCGCGTAGTAGGCGCCCCGCTTCGACGTCGTGAACACGACGCTGCGCGCGGCCGCGAGGAACGCCTTGTCCAGGCCCTCGACCTTGGCGCGCTCGCCGATCAGGTGCACGCTGGCCTGCTTGAGCTCCTCGGGGATGCCGGACGGGTCCACGCAGACCAGCTCCAGCAGGCGTTCGACCTGCCGGTGGGCGGGAACCGCCCTCGACCTGGCCAGGTACCGCTCGCCCAGGCCCGGCACCGCGTACAGGAAGAACGTGCTGAGCATCGTCGGGTCCGGCCGGGTCCCGAACACCATCGGCAGCGCCGGGTCGACCAGCACCAGGCCCCGGACCAGCCCGGGGTCGTAGGCGGTCTGGAAGAGCGAGATCAACCCGCCCATCGAGTTGCCGACCAGGATCGCCGGCTCCCCCACCACCTCCCGCAGGAACCGGCCCAGGAGCCTCGTGTTGGCCTGGACCGTGGTCTGCCGCCCCTCGGGGTTCGTCAGGCCATGCCCGGCGAGGTCGACGGCCGTGACGCGGGCCTTGCGCGCGAGCAACGGCGCCAGCAGCACCCAGTTGAGGTGCGAGCCGCCGAGCCCGTGCACGAGCACGATGCGCGGACCGTCCGCCGGTCCGCCGAAGTCGACCCAGTGCACGGGCCCGTCGAGGTCGGCGTGGTGACTGATGCCGCCGAAGTTCGCCACAGTCGTCATACCAACCAGTATGTCGCTTGGACCAACCGGTCGGTAGTGGCGTTCAGCGCCACGGTTCGGCGGGCTTGCAGAAGTCCGGGACCGGCAGCGGGTCGAAGGAACCGGAGATGATCGAGCCCTCCCGGTCGACGTAGCACCAGCTCAGGTCCACCCGCGTGTCACCGAGCACCTTGCCCTCGGCGTCGTAGGCCTTGAGCGACTCGCTGCCGTCGCGTTCCTTCGGGAAGTCCCAGTCGGTCGGCTGCAGGATCCGCGCCACGAAGGTGCCGTCGACGATCTCGGCCTCGACGGTCCTGCCGAAGTAGGTCCAGGTCATTCGCTTGACCTGCGAGTCCACCCGCCCGGCCACCGTCTGGCTGCCCGGCCGTCCGGCACGGTCGCCGCTCATCTGGTGCTGGTGGTCGATCGAGAAGTGCCCGTTGAGCCAGCGCGTGTCGAACGCCTTGCGGTTGGGCAGGTGCGCGTTCGAGTAGTAGCTCCCCGGCGTGCTCAGGTCGCACGCCAGCGCGTCGGTCGGGGTGTAGAGCAGGGCGAGCGTGCCCGCGGCGTCCTGGTGGTAGCGGTGCAGCACCGGCCGGGCAGGGGTCCGCGACGCCTTCCAGCACCCCTCCTCGATGTCCTCGACCTGTTCCCGGCTCAGCCCGTGGATCGTGGGCTGCGTCGAGAAGTACCCGCTGGTCGGCTGGTCGGGCAGTACGAGCACCACGGCGGTGACGACCGCGGTGAGCGCCGTGGCCGTGGTGGCGAGGCGCATCCCGCGCCGGCGCCGGACCACCGACCGTTCGAGCCGGGCGCGGATCTGGATCTGACGGCCGGGGGGCAGTTCGCGCGCCGGCGGAAGCGTGGTAGTCATCGGTCCTCCCCTGTGTGCACGAGCACCGGCTGCTGCTGGAGCTTCGCCTTCGCCTTGCTGACCCGCGCCCGCACGCTCACCGCGGCGATGCCGAGCACGGCGGCGGCATCCTCGTAGGACACCTCGGCCCACACGCAGAGAGCGAGCGCCTCACGTTCGTTGCGCGGCAGTTTCTCCACGGCAGCGAGCAGCTCTTTCATCCGTTGCTGGTCATCGAGCCGTTCGGCGACCATGTCCGCGTGGTCGGGCACAGCGCGCTCTTCCCCGACCCTGCGCAGGTTTCTGACCCGTCTGGTGAACGACCGCTGCTCGTTGCGCACGACGTTGGTCGCGACGGTGAGCAGCCACGGCAGCGCGGACTCCCGTTCGAGGCGCGCCACCTGGCTCTTCTTGCGCCAGGCCAGCAGGAATGTGGCCTGCAGGTGGTCCTCGGCCTCCGCCCAGGACGCGGTCAACCGGAAGCAGTGGTTGTAGACCGCCTTGGCGTGCCGGTCGAACAGCACCCCGAAGGCGTGCGCACTGCCCCCAGCCGCCTGCGACCACAGCACGCGGTCGTCAGGGTCTTCGGTTGTCATGTCTGTTCGTGTCCGCTCGCCCCAGAAGTGTTGGCACCAGTTTCACGCGCCCACCACTAGCGTCCCGCGGCGTGGCACATCTGGGGGTGGCCGGCCTCGCGGACATCGCGCAGGCGGCGTACGGCCGTGAACTGCGCGACGTGGTCCGCCTGCACGGCGGCAGCAAGAAGGGCGTCTACCGCCTGACGCTCGACGACGGCACGACGGGCATCGCCTACGTGTGGCGCACGAGCGAGGACTACTGGCCCGAGCACGAGCAGGACCCGTTGTTCGGCAACGCGAGCGGGCGCGACCTGTTCCTCACGGCGCACACGGCGCTGTCCGAGGCCGGGGCGTGCGTGCCGAGGCTGGTGCTGGTCGACAGCGAGGGCGTGATGTTCTTCGACGTCGAGTGGGAGCACGTGTTCCTGGAACTGCGCTTCGGCCCCCACTACCGCCCGGTCCCCGGTCTCGACCCGGCACGGATGTCGCTGTACCGGCTGGCACAGCACCTGTCCCTTGTGGAGGGTCCGCTGCGGCTGCTGGAAGGCGACTTCCCGCACCGGGACGCGATGCGGGAGATCGCCGAGCACAACGTCGGGCGGGTGCTGACCTGTTAGCGGTCGTGGTCGCGGGCAGGTCGATGAACCGCACGCCGCGGTGGTTGGCCAGTGAACCGGACTTGACCTTCGTCCTGAGGTCGTTGCATCGCGCTACCCGTGTGACGGGTGCCCGTAAAGGCCCACGCCGGCGAACTCCAGCGTCGTGAGGAACGCGGCCGAGGCCTGGTAGGAGGCCTCGACCAGTTCCGCGGTGTGCGAGAAGTCCAGCGGCGTCACGGCCTGCACGGGCGGGCCCGGCAGGTAGAGCACCGGAGCGGTCTGCGAGGCGAGCTCCACCTCCAGCACGGCCTGGTTGCGCATGCCCAGCGTCGCCCAGAACAGCAGGGTCTCGGCGAGCGTCTCCGGCACGGTCGGCAGGTGGCCGGGGAACGCGCAGTCCAGCACCACCAACGACTTCGCGCCCATCGCCAGGGCCTGCCGGATCGGCACGTTCGCCAGCACACCGCCGTCGTAGAGCACCTGGTCACCGATGCGCACCGGCGGGTAGACGCCCGGGATCGCCGCGCTGGCGAGGATCGCGGGGACCAGCTCGCCCTCGGTGATGTTCACGGCCTCGCCGGTCACGCCGTTCACCGACACCGCGCCGAACGGCAGTGCCAGGTCCTGAAAGGACGAACAGCCGCCGAGCCCCTCCGCCAGCACGTGTGCGAGACCGGTGTTCGGGAAGAGGTAGGTCTTGTTGGTGCGCAACGACCTCAGCTGCGCGATCGGCCCGCCGGGGAACACCCGCTGCCGCGTCATGCCCTCCCACAGCACGCCCAGCCGCTCGGCCGCCCGATCCGGGTCCAGCGCGAGCAGCGAGCCGTTGACCGAACCGACCGAGGTGCCGACGACGAGGTCGGGCCGGACCCCGTGCTCGCGCAGGGCGCGCAGCATGCCGACCTGCGCGGCGCCGAGGCTTCCCCCGCCTCCGAGCACGAACCCGACTGGTCCTGGCAGTTTGATCGTCACGTCCGGTGATCCTAAAGCGAGACAACGGAAAGGACTGACTTCAACCTACACTGAAGCTACTGAGTGAACCAGGATCGGGATCGCCAGCTCCGCGTGGGTCCGCGACCCGTGGAACCCGTTCATACCGGTCCACATGGGCTCCGCCTGACTGCGCACGACCACCGCGGAGCCCTTCATCGCCACCACGACGTCTCCGATGCGGTCCGCCGCCAGCGGGCTGATCGGGCCGAACCACCCGGCGTCCACCGCGTCCGCACGCGTCAGCACGTCGGCGCGGCCGCCGAGGTACTCGCGCCACACGTCCAGGACCTCGTCGCTCTCGGTGTGCAGGTACCGCACCCTGGGTTCTCCGGCGATCACCCGGACCCCCTGCCACAGCAGGGGTTCGGTGTCGAAGTCGATCCGCTCTCCCGCGGTGATCATGCCGTGGTCCGCCGTGACGGCGAGCACCGAGTCCGGCGGCATGCGCTCGGCGATCCGCGACACCAGCGCGTCGATGAACTCCAGCTGCAGCAACCACTCCTCGGAACCCGGCCCGTAGATGTGCCCGATCGTGTCGAGGTCCGCGTGGTAGGCGTAGCAGAACGAACGGTCCTCCCGCACGGCCGCGAGAGCACCGAGGGCGAGGTCGCCGAACCCCGCCGCGCCCCGGAACCACGAGCCGCGCAGCACCGCCCTGGTGAGGCCGCTGCCGCGGTGGAACAGCGGGGCGACCACGCTGACCGCGACACCGGCCGCCGCCGCGCGTTCGAACAGCGTCGGATGGGGCTGCACGACCTCGGGCACGAGCGTCTTGCGCAGGTCGTGGTGGCGGTCGTCGGCGCGCGACCAGGTCAGCGAGTTGAGCACCTCGTCCCCGACCGCGAACGTGTAGCCGACGATGCCGTGCTCACCCGAGAGCAGCCCGGTGCCGATCGAGGCGAGGCTGGTCGCGGTCGACGACGGGAAGCCCGCGGAGATCTCCCGGCCGGCCATCGACGACAGGAACGGTGCGTGCGAGGCGTGCGCGCGCAGCAGTTCGTGGCCCAGGCCGTCGACGAGCAGCAGGACGACACGCCGGGCCGGTGGCAGGCCGAGCGTGTTGTCGGCACCCGGCACTCCCAGGCCCGACAGCAGTGATGGGACGACCTCCGCGATGGTCATGAAGGACACCGTGCCACGTCGGATCGGACAACGGGCAGAATGGCGCGCTGTGACAACGCTCATCCACCAGAAGATCGCTGACGAGCTCGGAGTGGCCGCGGGCCAGGTCGGCTCTGCTGTCGAACTGCTCGACGGTGGCGCGACCGTCCCGTTCGTCGCCCGCTACCGCAAGGAGGCGACCGGCGGTCTCGACGACGCCCAGCTGCGCACGCTCGAGGAACGCCTCGGCTACCTGCGCGAACTGGAAGAGCGCCGGGCTGCCGTCCTCAACTCCGTCCGCGAGCAGGGCAAGCTCACCGACACCCTCGAAGCGCAGATCCTCGCCGCTGAGTCCAAGGCGCGGCTCGAGGACCTCTACCTGCCCTACAAGCAGAAGCGCCGCACGAAGGCCCAGATCGCGAAGGAGGCCGGTCTCGAACCGCTGGCCGACGCACTTCTGGGTGATCCTGGCCTGAACCCGCAGGAGGAGGCCGCGAAGTTCGTCGACCCCGCGAAGGAGGTCGCGGACGCCGCGGCCGCCCTGCAGGGCGCGCGGGCGATCCTGGTCGAGCGGTTCGGCGAGGACAGCGACCTGATCGGCGACCTGCGCGAGCAGATGTGGACGCGCGGCCGCGTGGTCTCCAAGGTCCGCGAGGGCAAGGAGACCGAGGGCGCCAAGTTCTCCGACTACTTCGACTTCGACGAGCCCTTCGCGAAGCTGCCCTCGCACCGCATCCTGGCGCTGTTCCGCGGCGAGAAGGAGGAGGTCCTCGACCTCGTCCTGGAGCCGGAGGAGCCGCGTGAGGAGGGTCCCTCGTCGTTCGAGGTGCGCATCGCCTCGAAGTTCGGCATCGACGACCAGGGCCGGCCGGGCGACAAGTGGCTCACCGACACCGTGCGCTGGGCGTGGCGGACCCGGATCCTCGTGCACCTGGGCATCGACCTGCGCGGCCGGCTGCGGTCGTTCGCCGAGGACGAGGCCGTGAAGGTGTTCGCGTCGAACCTGCGCGACCTGCTGCTGGCGGCCCCGGCCGGCACGCGCGCCACGATGGGCCTCGACCCCGGCTACCGCACCGGCGTGAAGGTCGCGGTCGTCGACGCCACCGGCAAGGTCGTCGCGCACGGCGTCATCCAGCCGCACGTGCCCGCGAACCGCTGGGACGAGTCGATCGCGAAGCTCGCGATGTGGGCCAAGCAGCACAACGTCGACCTCATCGCGATCGGCAACGGCACGGCCTCGCGGGAGACCGACAAGCTCGCCGCCGACCTGATCAAGCGCCACCCCGAGCTCAACCTGACCAAGATCGTGGTGTCCGAGGCGGGCGCGTCGGTGTACTCGGCGTCGGCCTACGCGTCGGCCGAACTGCCGGAGCTCGACGTGTCGATCCGCGGCGCGGTGTCGATCGCCCGCCGCCTGCAGGACCCGCTGGCCGAGCTCGTGAAGATCGACCCGAAGTCGATCGGCGTGGGCCAGTACCAGCACGACCTCGCGGAGTCGAAGCTGTCGCGGTCGCTGGACGCGGTGGTCGAGGACTGCGTGAACGCGGTCGGCGTCGACCTGAACACCGCCTCCGTGCCGCTGCTGAGCCGCGTCTCCGGCATCACCGCCGGTCTCGCGGAGAACATCGTGCTGCACCGCGACGCCAACGGCCCGTTCCGGTCGCGCAAGGCGTTGAAGGACGTGGCGCGGCTCGGCCCGAAGGCGTTCGAGCAGTGCGCGGGCTTCCTCAAGATCCGCGGTGGCGACGAGCCGCTGGACGCCTCCTCGGTGCACCCCGAGGCGTACCCGGTCGTGCGGAGGATGCAGCAGGAGGCGGGCACCGAGCTGATCGGCAACACGGCCGTGCTGACGAAGCTGCGGCCGGAGAAGTTCGTGGACGAGCAGTTCGGCCTGCCGACCGTCACGGACATCCTCCGCGAACTGGAGAAGCCCGGCCGCGACCCGCGCCCGGCGTTCAAGACGGCGACCTTCGCGGACGGCGTCGAGAAGATCGCCGACCTCAAGCCCGGCATGGTGCTGGAGGGCGTCGTGACGAACGTGGCCGCGTTCGGCGCGTTCGTGGACATCGGCGTGCACCAGGACGGTCTCGTGCACATCTCCGCCCTGTCCAACACCTACGTGAAGGACCCGCGCGACGTCGTGAAGTCCGGTGACGTGGTGCGGGTGAAGGTGCTGGAGGTCGACGAGGCGCGCAAGCGCATCGGCCTGACGCTGCGCCTGACCGACGAGCCGGGCAAGCCCGCTCCGAAGCAGCAGGGCGGTGGCGGCGGTCGTGACCGCGGCGGTCGTCCGCAGCAGCGCGGCGGGCAGCCCCAGCGCGGCGGCCAGCAGCGCGCCGCCGCGCCGCCCGCGAGCGGTTCGATGGCGGACGCGCTCCGCAAGGCCGGTTTCGGCAAGTAGGGCGACGGAAACGGCCCCTCCCGAAGCCGGGAGGGGCGTTTCTCATTTGGTCACTACTTGGCGCGGGTGCCCTTGGCCTTCACGAGCTCGGACTCGAACAGCTCCTCGACGGTCGTGAGACCGCCGGGCGCCTTCGAGTCGACCTTGGTGATGTACGACTGCGTCGCGGACGGCCGTCCGACGAGCGAGTAGTGCAGCGCGCTGGTCAGGCCCTGGGTGTCCAGGCCGTTGGTGTTGTGGAACGCCTTCAGCACGCCGTCCCGCGTCAGGTCGCCGTCCTGGCAGGCCTTCTCCACGACGGAGAGGAACACCTTCGCGACGGTGTAGCCGTGGTCGACGTAGATCGCGGGCTTGTCGTTCGGGTAGTACTTGTTGAACGCCGCCGCGACCTCGCGCGGGCCTGGCTGGCTGCCGGTGAACGGGGCCACCGACGTCACCACGGACACCTGCTTCTCGACGGCCGGGCCGACCGGGGAGTCGAGGATCGCGGTGTCGAAGCCGACCACGTTGACCATGAACGGCACCTCCCACTTCAGCGCCGCGGCCACGCCGACGGCGGCGGCGGTCTGGGCGGGGGTGGTGCTGAGCACGACGGCCTTCGCGCCCGCGGCCTTCAGCGCGCCGATCTGCTGCGCGAGGTCCGCGGTGGTCTCGCCGATCGGCTGCTCGGCGATCTTCATGTTCCACTGCGTCCCGACGAACCGGCTGCCCTCCACGGCGTTGTCGCCGTAGCTGCCCTGCACGTAGACGTGGCCGACGGTGTCGCCGTCCTTGATCACGCCCTTGCGCTTGTAGTGGTCGAGGCCGTTGATCACGTCGAGGTCGTAGGTGGTGCCGACGATCATCATGTGCGGGTTGCCGAGCAGCGACGCGGCCCACGAGGCGGGAGCGGTCAGCGTGCGGGTCTGCATGATGTCGGGCTCGATCGCCGCGGTCATCGGCGTGCCGGCGAGCTCCAGCAGGCCGAGGATCTGGGGCTCGAGGTCGAAGTACGCGTCGAGCGCCTTCTGCACGTCGTACGCGTGGTCCTTCTGCTTGAGCTCGATCCGGCGGCCGCAGATGCCGCCGCGGTCGTTGACCTGCTTGAGGTACAGCTCGTAGCCCTTCATGCGGGTCAGCGCGGAGGCTTTGAACGGCCCTGTCATGTCCGTCAGGATGCCGAGCGAGATCGTGTCGTCGGTAACGCCCGGACCGGTCTTGACCTGGACCTTCTGGTCTGTCTTGGCACCGCAGCCGGCCACCAGGACGGCGAGCGCCAAGGCGGCGGTGGGCAGTACACGGCGGAGGGGCATGCAGGGTCCTTGTCCAGAAGATCGACATACTAAGCGGTAGCTCAGTATTGAGCGGAGCCTCACACAATGGCCCCTTATGTGCTACGGAACACAGGCTCGTTAGGTTCATGTGACTACCGCTCGACTACGGAGTGTGCTAGCTCTTCGGTACCGAACGAAATGAGATACGCGTGATCGCTCACATCGCGGGTATCCCGGCAGGGTGAAAATCGTCGTCACCGGTGCGTCCGGCAACGTCGGCAGCGCGCTGCGCCGCCACCTGGACTTCGAGGACGCCGGCGTCGACGTGCGCACACTGTCGTCCCTGTGCGACGCGTTCCGCGGCGCCGACGTCGTGGTGCACCTGGCGTGGGCGATCAAGCCGACGAATCGAGAAACGAACATCGACGGCACCGAGCACGTGCTCGCCGCGTGCGTCAAAGAAGACGTCGGCCACCTCGTCCTCGCCTCTTCGGTCGCGGCGTACGGTCCGGCGGAACGCTGGTCGAGGGTCGACGAGTCGTGGCCGCTGACGGGCATCGCCGGCAACACCTACAGCGCGCACAAGGTGCGGCTGGAGGAGATGGTCCAGCGCTATCCGTTGCCGTGCACGGTGATCCGGCCGTGCGGCATCGGGCAGGCGTCCGCCGCCGAGAAGATCCGCCGCTGGCTGCTCAGCCCGCTGCTCCCGCCGGGGCTGCTGCCGTTCCTGCCGGTCCCGCTGTGGAACGACCTGCGCCTGCAGCTCGTGCACGCGGACGACGTGGCGCGCGCGATCGTCGAGATCATCCACCGCAAGGCGCTGGGAGCCTTCAACCTCGCCGCCGAACCGGTGCTGACCGCGCCGATGATCGCCGACCGCGTGGGCGCGGTCCGGGTGCCGGTGCCGTACCCGGTGATCGAGAAGCTCGCGGGCGCCACCGCGCTGCTGCGGCTGCAGCCCCTGACCCCGGAGTGGGTCCGGATGGCCGATCAGGCACCTCTCGTGCGCACCACACGAGCACATGAAGATCTGGGATGGTGGCCCGAACACGACGCGCGTGATGTGCTGCGTGAGGTCATCGCTGCAATGGGAGGACGTGCGTGAACGAGGTCGACGCGGTCGTCATCGGCTCCGGCCCGAACGGGCTGGTCGCCGCCACCCTGCTGGCGGACGCGGGCTGGGACGTGCTCGTGCTGGAGCAGCGCGAGACGACCGGTGGTGCCGTGACATCGGCCGAGATCACCGCTCCGGGATTCACGAACGACGTCTACAGCGCGTTCTACCCCCTCGGCCTCGGCTCGCCCGTCATCGGCGCGTTGAACCTCGACGTGCAGTGGCAGCACGCACCTGCCGTGCTGGCCCACGTGCTGCCGGACGACCGTGTCGCGCTCCTCTCTCGTGACGTGGACGTCACCGCGAAGTCCGTTGGCTCCTTCGCTCATTCGGATTCCGAGGCCTGGCAGGCCGAGTACGCACGCTGGCAGCAGGTGCGCGGCGCCGTGCTGGAGAGCCTGCTCCGGCCCTTCCCGCCCGTGCGCGGCGGTCTGTCGTTGCTCAGGACTCTCGGCGCCGGTGACGCGCTGCGGCTGGTGCGACTGCTGACGCTGCCCTCGCGCCGCCTCGGCGAGGAGCTCTTCGCCGGTGAGGGCGCCCGGTTGTTGCTGGCGGGCAACACGATGCACTCGGACCTCGGCCCGGACCAGGCCGGCGGCGCGGGCTTCGGCTGGCTGCTCGCCATGCTCGCCCAGGACGTCGGCAACCCCGTGCCGCGCGGCGGGGCGGGCGAGCTGACCGCGTCGCTGGTCCGCAGGTTCGGTGGACGCATCGAGACCGGTGCTCGTGTCACCGAAGTGCTGCACGCACGTGGTGTCGCCGTTGGCGTGCGTCTGGCAGATGGTTCCGTTGTGCGCGCACGCCGCGCCGTCCTGGCCGACGTGCCCGCGCCCAGGCTCTACCTGGACCTGATCGGCGGCGACGCGCTGCCGTCGAAGCTCGCGGAGGACCTGAAGAGGTTCCAGTGGGACGGCGACACGATCAAGGTCGACTGGGCGCTGTCGGGCCCGATCCCGTGGCGCAACGCGGAAGCCGCGCAGGCGGGCACGGTCCACCTCGGCGGCGACCTCAACGGCCTGGCGGGCGTGGCCCACGAACTGGCGTGCGGCAAGGTGCCGCGCAACCCGTTCATGATCCTGGGCCAGATGACGACGAGCGACCCGACGCGCTCCCCCGCCGGCACCGAGGCCGCCTGGGCCTACACCCACGTGCCGCTGGGCGGGAACTGGACGCCGGACCGGTTGAAGCGCCGCGCCGACCGCCTGGAGCTGATGATCGAGGAACGCGCGCCCGGCTTCCGCTCGCGCATCCTCGGGCGTTCGGTGCTCGGCCCCGCGGACATCGGTTCGGTCAACGGCGGCACGGCGGCGATCCACCAGCAGCTCATCTTCCGGCCCGTGCCGGGTCTCGGCCGCGCGGACACCCCGTTCGACCGGCTGTACCTCACGGGTTCGTCGGCGTGGCCGGGCGGCGGTGTGCACGGTGCGGCGGGCGCGAACGCGGCACGGGCGGCGCTGGCGCGCTGGGGCGTGGCGGGCGGCCTGTACCGCGCGCTGATCCAG
Organism: Lentzea sp. NPDC051208; assembly: GCF_040682435.1. Lineage (NCBI taxonomy): Bacteria > Bacillati > Actinomycetota > Actinomycetes > Pseudonocardiales > Pseudonocardiaceae > Lentzea > Lentzea sp. NPDC051208. Next base: position 445,285 of record NZ_JBFBAW010000002.1, read on the forward strand.
GGAGCACAGAAAGCCCTCTACTGACGGGCCAGCCTGCGGGTGCGTGATGCCCGCAGGTACCCCATCACCAGTGCTTCCAGGTCGGGGTGTTCGGTCTGGAAACCTTCAGGGGCACTGCTGCCGCGCACCAGCGCCGTCGTCTGGCGGGACGTGTGCGAGGAGTCGACCACGACCCCGTCGGTCTCCAGGTCCAGTCCGGCGGGTCCGACGACGACCCGGTGGCCGCCCAGGATCTCGTCGATCTCACCAGCCACCTGCACGCGGCCCTCGTCCAGCAGCAACAGGTGGTCGCAGACGTCACCGAGGTCGGTCAGCAGGTGCGACGACAGCAGCACCGTCGTGCGGCGTTCCGCGACGTCGGTCATGACGATCCGCAACGTCTCGTCGCGCGCCAGCGGGTCGAGGTCGGACAGCGGTTCGTCCAGCAGCAACACCTTCGGCAGCCGGCCGAGCGTCAGCGCGAGCGCGACCTGCGTGCGCGCGCCGGCGGACAAGGTGCGCACCTTCGCGTCCTTGTCCACTCCCGCAAGGAGATCCAGCACCTCGTCCGCGCGTTCAGCCGACCAGCGGTCGTTCATCGCCGCGCCCGCCCGCATGAGCTCGCGCACGGTGAACTGGTCGTAGAGCGGCCTTTTCTGGGTCAGCAGCGACACGTCGGGGTGCATCCGGCCGCGCACCGCCGTGCCGTGCACGGTGATCTCGCCGCGGGTGGGCTTCGCGAGCCCGGCGATCAGCGACAGCAGCGTGCTCTTGCCCGCGCCGTTCGGCCCCACCAGCCCGGTCACGCTGCCCTCCGGCAGCGAGAACGAGCAGCCGTCGAGCGCTTTCGTGCGCCCGAAGTGCTTCGCGAGGTCCTCGGCCCGCACCGGACTGGCGTTCATCGTGCTCCCACGTCCACAGTGGACATCAGTAGTGCGTGCCCCGCACGTCGGTGTAGATCGCGTCGACCTCGTCGGCCGAGAGCCCCTCGTCGACCGCGCGGTCCATCCACCGCTCCAGGTCCTGCCGCAGCGGCGCGTCCGCCTTCGTCGCGTCGGTGGCGAGCGAGGCCGTGATGAACGTGCCCATGCCCCGGCGGCCCTCCACGAGACCCTCGTGCTCGAGCTCGCGGTACGCCTTCAGCACGGTGTTGGGGTTGACCCTGGTGGCCTCCACCACCTCCCGTGCCGTCGGCAGCTTGTCGCCGGGTCCGAGCAGCCCCATCCGCATGGCCTGCTTGACCTGCGCGGCGATCTGGAGATAGGTGGACACCCCGGAGTGCCGATCGATGCGAAACTCGATCACGCCGCTCAGCATAGGTGCCCACCCGTCCACTCAAGTCACACCTGCCTGCGCACGGCCCACACCGAGCCCAGCACGAACAGCACCGCGAGTCCCGCGAAGATCGACCCCTCCAGCAGGTGCAGCGTCGTCGCCTGGTCGGTGGGGATGACGTCCGCGTACCGCTGCGCGAGCCCGTTCTCCCGGTAGCAGGCCGCCGTGTCGACGGCGCCCTGCGCGTCGGCCTTGGAGCCGCAGTTCATCATCGGCGTGGGATCGGCGATCACGTTCCCCCTCGCGTCGAGGAATCCGGACTCCACCACCAGGGGCCCGCGACCGGCCAGCGCGGGTCCGTCCAGGTCGCCGGAGAGCAACCGGGTCGGCGTGATCAGGGACTCCCGCACGCCGGAGAGCACGACCCGCACGGCGACGAACAGGCCGAGCGTCAGCGTCATCGCCACGAGCGTGCGCTTGAACAGCGCACCGGTGAACATGCCGAGCGTGTAAGCGAAAAGCGTGTACGCGGCCGGCGACACGCTGTGCGAGTCGAAGGTCGTGAAGTAGAACTCCCCCGTCGCCAGCGGCCCGAGCTTGCCGGCCACGTCCAGCCAGCTGTGCACGACGAGCTGGTAGATGATCACCACGACGAGCGCGGGCAGTGCCGCGACGAGGAACTTGGTGGCCATCCAGCGCGTCCTGCTGACCGACTGCGTGAACGCCAGCGCGTGGGTGCCCTGCTCGAACTCCCGCGCGAACAACGGCGCGCCGACGAAGACACCGATCAGCACGGGCGCCACGAGCACCGTGGCCTGCGCGATGTGCATCTTGTCGAACCAGGCGGTCTGGAACTCGGTGGCCGCCGGGCCCATGCACGCCTCCAGGCCCTTCGCCGCGCAGTCCACGAGGTTGCGCGCGGCGAGGTCCGCCGCCATCCCCGCCCGCAACAACAGGATGGCCGTCACCGCCACGACCAGCCCGGCGACGAGCGTGATGAACACGGGCCGCTGCTGACGCCACACGATCCACGTCATGCCGCGACCTCCATCCGCATGTGGGCGAGCGCGAGCTGACTGAGCGTTCGGTGCTGCGAGTGCGTCCGCAGCAAAGCGCTGACGTCACCCGCCAGCCGCACCCGGCCGTCGGCGAGCAGCACGAGGTGGTCGCACAGGTCCTCCAGCTCCGCCAGCACGTGCGACGACAGCAGCACCGTGATGCCCTGCGTCCGGCACTCCTGCACGAGCGTCTGCAACACGCTCTCACGTGCCAGCGGGTCGAGGTCGGCGAGCGGCTCGTCCAGCATCAGCAGCCGCGGCCGCTTGCCCAGCGCCAGCGCGAGCGCGACCCGCGTCCGCTGGCCGCCCGAGAGGGTCCCGACCTTGGCCGCGAACGGCACCTGCGCCTTCTCGACCAGTTCCTCGGCGTACGCCTGGTCCCACCCCGGATTGGAGTTGCGGCCGTACTTGAGCGTCTCGGTGACCGTGAACTGCGGGTACAGCGGCTTGGCCTGCGTCAGGAACGCCACCGACCGGTGCATCCCCCGCCCGTTCGGCACGTCGCCGAACACCGAGATCCGGCCCGTCGTCGGGCGCAGCAAACCGGTGATCATGCCCATCAGCGTGCTCTTGCCGGCCCCGTTCGGCCCGACGAGCGCGACGATCCGGCCCGCCGGGATCTCCAGCGAGCAGTCGCGCAACGCCCAGCCCCGCGAGTACTTCTTCCCCAGGCTCTCCGCCAGGACAGGCGGATGCTCCCTCTGACTCATGGGAGCGACCATATCACCCTTTCACTAGTTACCTAGTGAAAGGGTGATGAATCAGGCTCGTCCCCTGGCCAGATCGCCGAGGCGGTGCAGCGTCTCCTTGTTGCGGGGCGTCAGCAGCAGGTCCTGCACGACGTTCGGCAGGAGCGTCGACGGCCCGCGCACGGCTCTCTCGGTCATGCGCACCTCCGTCGACGACTCGGACAGCGCCCGCAGGGCGAAGGTGATCCGCGCCGCGCCCGCGGGCCAGAGCCGGGCGTCCAGCTCCAGCAGCGCAGGGGCCTCACACCGGACCACCTCGGTCACGTCCTGGATGACCAGCGGCCACGGGCCCACGCTGTGATGGATGCGCGTGCCGGGCTTGGGCCAGCCGGTGTCGACGTCGCGGATGTGCGACGCCCCCACCACCCAGCCTCCGTACGACCAGCCGTCGGCGAGCACGTCCCACACGTGCGCGACGGGTGCCTCGATGTTCAGCGCGACCTCAGCCATGCCGGGGAATACCCCCGTGGGTCAGGAAGCAATCCGCCGGGTGCGGCGGGTCTCGGCCCTGCGCTGCAGGTGGTCGGCGGTCAGTTCGAGCTCGTACGCGCGCAGGGCCTGGTAACGCGGCGAGATGCGGAGCGCGAACGTCCCGCTGAGGCGTTCGATCGCCGACGCCGAGCGGTCGAGCCGCCTCCTCGCCGCGTCCAGGCCACCGGCTCGCAGCATGCGCAGGCAGTTCTCGGCCTCGCAGTTGTACGAGCGGAGCATCAGCGCCGACCAGTCCTCGACGAGCCTGCGCCCGGTCGCGTCCGATCCGTTGCAGGTGACCTGCCCGCCACCCTCGATCGCCGCGCCGGTCTTGATCAGGGTCTTCATCTCGTCGTGGATGAGGTCCAGCTGCGCCTGGTGGTCCGCGGTGGCGTCGGTGCGGAACACGCCTGCCCGTTGCAGGGTCAGTTCTTCCTTCAACGGCTGCAGTTCGGCGCGTGCGTTGTTGATCCGGTGCCGCAGCGCTACGAGTTCGGCACCGGCTCTGTCGACCTCTTCCAGCGCGTCGGTCTGCGCCGATCGGGCGTCACCGATTCGGGCGAGGAGTTCTTGCAGGCCCTCCACGGCCCGCTCCAGCTCAGCGATCCGGCGGTCTTTGCGCCCGAGCATGCTTACCTCCCCGATCGGCGACAAAAGGCCCATGACCGTTCCATCGCAAGGAGGAATCCGCCGTTATCTACGACGCTATGCGCTCACTCCATCGAGTGATCCCACGAAACGGACGAACCCTTCCGGGTCCTCGCTCGTGGCGGACTGTTGCAGGATCACGCTGGTAGCGCCCGCGGCGGCCACCGAGCTGACGAGATCCGTGACGAACGCGCGGTCCCGCGAGTCCGTCTCCACGTAGACGATGACGGGGTGCTCGCGGGTGGCGCTGACGGCCCGGACGCGGTCGAGGTCGGCCGACGCGTCGAGGATGGTGCCGTCGCCGGCCTCGCCGGCCAGGTCCAGGGTCTTGGCGCCCAGTCCGCCCACGTAGACCGGCATCGGCGCGGACGGCGGCCAGTCCAGCGCGACGCCGGTCAGCTTCACGTACCGGCCTTCGACCGTGACGCGCTCACCGGCCAGCAGCGCCTTCAGCGCGCCGGTGTACTCGCGCAGCAACGTCAGCGGCGACGCCACCCGCGCGCCGACCTGGCCCATCCAGTCCTGCACGCCGTGCCCGACTCCGATCAGGACGCGGCCGGGGAACAACCGGTCGAGCGTCGCCGCCTCCATCGCCGTCAGGGCGACGTTGCGCAACGGCACCGGCAGCAGGCCGACACCGACCTTCAGCCGCGAGGTCCAGGCCAGGGCCGCCGAAGCGCAGGCGATACCACTTTCCAGGAAGCAGTCCTCCCACAGCCACAACGAGTCCACACCGGACTCCTCGGCCGCGAGGACGACGGAACGCAGGTTCTCGGGAGGGAGCTGGGGCCGGTAGACGGCGCCGAGTGTGATCACCCGACAACTACTACCGGCCTCACCTCAGATCAGCAACAACCTCAGCAACCGCAGTTGTGGTACGTGACGTCCCAGTGGTTCGACTCGAGGTAGTAGATGTTGCCCGCGTTCGACTTCCACTTGTTGCCGCCGATGGACGAGAAGCTGCCCTTGATGTAGTTGGTGACGCAGCTGGACAGCCGGTAGTCCACCTTGTAGCCGTTCCAGTGCGAGTACGTGCCCGACGCGTGGCCGGTCTCCGTGCCGCCGGTGATGGTCAGCGCACAGCCCGACGCGCTCTTGAACGTCTTGGCACCCGCGATGGTCGTCTGGTTGATCTGCTCGAAGGACGTGCAGTTCGGGCGGTTGCGGTCACTGCAGCCGCCGCTCGACGTCCAGGTGATGCCGGCCGCGCGCAACTGCGCGGTCGCCTGCGTGTGGGTGTACTTCGCCGGGGCCGCCGACGCGACGGACGCGCCCATGATCAGAGCGGCGAACATCGCGACCACGGCTGCGATCGTGCGAACGAACATGTGCTCTCTCTCCTTATGCCCAAGGTGCGGCGAAACCTAGGAAGGAGCGGTAAAGGAAGGCCTAAATCAGCCTTAGGCCGATCTTTGGCACCACCGTGGACAGTTCCGGTCATCACCGACAGCAAGTCGATCGGAGCTACACCATGCGCATTCGCCACGCAGTCGCGGCGACCGCGATCTCGCTGGGTCTGCTGGGTGGCCTGAGTGGCATCGCCCAGGCCGCACCGGAAGGTCCTGCCGAGCAGGAGACCGCCATCTCGCAGGTCGAGGCGGCGGCCGGGTACGGCGGTGCGATCAGCCGCACCGAGGTCATCAAGCGCGCCAAGGACTGGTGGGACCGCAAGGTTCCGTACAGCCAGTCCGCCTACGCCTGGGACATCAACAAGGGCAAGAAGTACCGCACGGACTGCTCCGGCTTCGTGTCCATGACGTGGAAGCTCACGACGAGCCGCAACACGTCCACTTTGGACGAGGTCGCCACGAAGATCTCCTGGGCGAACCTCAAGCCGGGCGACATGATCCTGCGCAACGGTCACGTGAAGCTGTTCGAGAAGTGGGCCAACTCGGCGAAGACGTCGGCGTGGATCTACGAAGAGGGCAGCACCGCGACGGACATGGACCACGAGACCGTCACCATCTCTTCGCTGAAGAGCGGTGGCTACGCCCCGTGGAAGTACAAGAAGATCACCGGCTGAGTGCGGGCGGGGCCCATTGAGCCGGCCACTGGTGCACCTCTCCCCTCTCCCTGGTGCCCAGTCGGGTGAACACGCCGGCGGCCTCGCGCCAGGAGCGGTCCGCGCCTTCGACGTCCCCCAGACGGGCGTGGACCGCTCCCAGGTCCCGCAGCGTCCTGGCCCGCCACAGCGGCAGGCTCAGGTCGTTCCACACCGGCAGCAGGTCGGTCAGCACCACCCGCGCACCGGCGTGGTCACCCGCCGCGAGCCGCCACTCCCCCAGCGTGCGGCGCACGAGGGCCTCGCCGAACCGGTCACCGACGTCGCGGCAGCCGTCCAGCGCCTGCTGGATCAGTTCCGCGGCCGGGTCGAGAAAGCCTTTGCGCAGCAACACCTTCGCCCACGCCTGCGCCGTGTAGCAGCCGAGCAGTTCGTCACCGGTGCCCGCGACCATCTCGTGGGCGCGCCGGATGTGGTCCTCGGCGAGGTCGAGTTCGCCTCGGGCGCGGTGGACGAGCCCGATCCCGCGGGCGGCCAGCGCCTCACCTCGCCGGCTGCGCGCCCGGCGGTAGACGGTCTCGGCGAGCCGCAGCGTGCCGAACGCGCCCTCGTCGTCGCCGAGTTCCCGTTTGATGGAGCCGATTCCGTACAGCGCGTGCGCTTCGCCTTCGAGGTCTTGTGACTCCAGCAGTTCACGGGCCCGGTCGAGAGCCTCCAGCGCGCACGGGTACAGGCCCAGATCACGGCAGACCATGCCGATGCCGTTCATCGCGACGGCCTCGCCGCGCTTGTCGCCCAGGTCCACGAACAACGTCTGCGCGGTCTCGAACCACGACCGCGCCTGCGCCAGGTTGTCGCGCTTGTAGTGCATCTGACCGAGGCTGCACCGCAGCACCGCCTCCAGCCGCACGTCCCCGGTCTTCCACACGGCCTCCAGCGCCGCTGTGTGTGTTCGTTCCCAGGCCTCATAACGGTTCCTGAGCCCGAACCACGCGAACACCAGCACCTCGGCCAGCTGTGACGCGATCTCCGCGAGCCCCAGCTCGGCGGCCCGTTCCACGAGCCTGGTCAGCAACGGCTCCTCGCGCGCGAACCAGGCGTCCTTGTCGGTCGGGCGCGCCGCGGACGTGACGACACCCAGCGAGTCCTGCATGCGCGGCACGGCCAGGAAGAGCTGCTCGGTCAGCCCGTCCACAGTGGACAGAGCGGCGATCACCGCCCGCCTGACCAGGTCCTCGCGTTCCTGCTGCGGGTCTTCCGCCTCGGCGAGCTCACGGGCGTGCAGCCGCACCAGTTCGTGCATCCGGTACCGCGCGCTGCCGATGACGTCGAGCAGCCGCGCGTCGACGAGCTGGTCGAGCACGTCCTCGTCCAGCAGGTGCATCCACAGGAAGCTCGGCACCTCCGGCAGCCCGAGGAACCCGAAGGTCCGGTACGCGCGGCGGACGTTCTCGTCGAGAGCCCGGTAGGTCAGCTCCAGCCCGGCCCGCACGGCGAGGTCGTCCGCGACGAGCTCGTCGAGCCGGGACCGTTCGTCGGACAGCCTCCTGACCAGCTTCGACACCGGCCAGTGCGCACGTCCGGCCAGCTTCGCGCCGGTGATCCGCACCGCGAGCGGCAGGTATCCGCACAGCCGCGCGACCTCCTGCGCCTGGTCGGGCTCCGCGGACACCCGGTCGTCGCCGAGGATGCGCTGGAGCAGCGTGACGGCCTCGTCGCCGCTCAGCACGTCCAGCGGGACGCGGCGCACGCCTTCGAGCCCGCACAGCCTGCTGCGGCTGGTGATCAGCGTCAGGCAGCCGGGACTGCCCGGCAGCAGCGGCCGGACCTGCGAGACGCTCGTGACGCCGTCCAGCACGATCACCACCCGCCGCCCGCTGACCCTCGCGCGCCACAGCGCCGCCCGTTCCTCGGCGGACTCCGGGATCCGTTCGCTGGGCACGTCCATCGCGCGCAGCAACGCGTCCAGCGCCCCGGACGGCGAGTGCAGGTCCACGAACAGCTGCCCGTCGGGATACCGGTCGGCCAGCCGGTGCGCCGCGTGGACCGCGAGCGCCGACTTGCCGACGCCCGCCGGCCCCTCGATCCACCACACGCCGCCGTCGCTGTCGAGCAGCCTGCCGAGTTCGCGGTCGCGCCCGGTGAAGTCGCCCGCGTCGCGCGGCAGGTAGTTGCGGCGGCTGTCCCGCGAGCCCTCCAGGACGTCGCGGTAGAGCTGTTGCAGCTGCTCGCCGGGCTCGACCCCGAGCTCGTCGACGAGCACCTTGCGCGTCTCGCGGAACACCCGCATGGCGTCCGCCCGGCGCCCGGCGCGGGCGAGCGCGGTCATGAGCTGCCCGCGCAGCCGTTCGGCGAGCGGGTACTCGGCGACGAACGCCCCGAGCCGGTCGATGAGCCCGGCGTGCCGGCCGAGCGCCAGTTCGGCGTCGACCCACGCCTCGGCGGCCGCGAGCCGTTGCACGTCCAGCATCTGCGCGAACACGACCGGCGTGCCGCGCCACAGCTGCAGGGCCTGGCCGAGGAGGTCCGCCTTCACCTTGAGATCGGCCTGGTCGCCCGCTCTGCCGACGAGCTTGCGAAACGCGTGCAGGTCGACGCTCTCGGGCTCGGCGCTGAGCACGTACCCGGCCGCGCGGTGCTCGACCGGCAGCCCTGCCCGGCGCAGGCTGGAGATGTGCACCTGCAGCGACTTGCGCGCCTGCGGCGGCGGCTCCTCACCCCAGATGAGGTCGATGAGCCGTTCGACGGGCACGATCTTCCCGCACTCGACGGCCAAGACAGCTAGGATCTGCGCGGGCTTCGGCGGCACCGACGGCTCCACCGGCCCGAGAATCCTGACCTCCACTGTGCCCCCACCAGTGTTGAAGATTCACCGAGTTCTGCACGGCATTGCCAAATTTTGACGCAGCCTGGCTTTCCGGGGTTCCACTTCTGGGTGAATGCACTCGAACGGACGCAGATCTGGATGCAACCAGACCAGAGCCCACTCCGTCCAGCCCACTTTCAGTGGGCATGAATGTGAACTTATGTTCTGTTTCTACAGGCTGGCTTTGAGTCGCCCGAACTCCTCGGCCAACGCCGGTAACTGCCAGTGCGCGTTCAGCCCGCTCGGATTGGGCAGGACCCACACCCGCACACCGCCCACGGTGTCCTGCTGCGGCCCCACCTGCGCCTTCTTGCGGTTGAAGGCCGCCCGGTACACCGTCACACCGAGTACCGCGAGAACCTTCGGTGAATACCGCTCGACTTTTTCCGAGAGCTCGATCGCACCTTGCCGCGTTTCGTCAATTGTCAACTCGTCGGCTCTGGCACTGGGCCGCGCGACGACGTTCGTGATCCCGAGCCCCAGTTCGAGCAGCTTCTCCTGCTCGGCGGGCGCGAACTGGGACGAAGTGAAACCGGACAAATGAAGTGCGGGCCAGAACCGGTTTCCCGGCCGCGCGAAGTGGTGCCCGGTCGCCTCCGACACGAGGCCGGGGTTGATGCCGCAGAAGAGCACTTCGAGGCCGGGCTTGATCACGTCGGCAATCACGTGGCAAGCCTACGAGGTGCGCCGTAGCGTGCCCGCCATGGCCGACCTGTCGATGACCTGGACCGTCGCCACCTGGCCGGACGACCCGGACACCGAGAACGCCGACGCGCGGCAGGGCCTGCACTGGAAGACCCGCGGCCTGGTGGCGCTGGCGGGCACCAGGCCGTTCGCCTGGGTGGACGACGAGATCAGCGAGCGGGACCGCGCCCGGGTCACCGAGCACCACGGCAAATCCCTGCTGTTCAAGGTGAACCCGCGCCACGGCCTGACGGACGCCGGCTACCTCGAACTCGACGCGTGGCTGCGCGCGAACTAGACGCCCGGACCAAGTCGCGAACTAACACGAACCAGGCCGCGAACTAGGCGCTGGCGGGCACGCGCGGGCGCGGCGTCCACATCGTGTAGCCGGCCCGGCGGGCGTCCTCCGGCGAGTGGAAGAACGCGTCGCCCTTCATGCGCTTGTAGTAAGGGGATTCAGGGGTGTGGAACATCATCGTGCGCGAGTTCGCCTTGATCGCGGGCGCGGAGGCGGCGGGTTCCTCCATGATCGACAACGGCTGGACCTCGGCGGCCGCGGACTCGCGCGAGCGCATGGTCAGCCAGGTCAGCAGGACGCCGGCGAGGAACGCTCCCGCGCACAACAGGAACATCTGGAGAAAGAACCCGAACACCGAACAGCTCCTAGCCCGTAGTCGTGAAGTCCTCGTCGACGCGCAGTCCGGGGGCGGCCGAGCGCAGGGCGTCGCTCAGAGCGCCCGCGCGTTCCGGGTCCGCGACGCGGGCCGACGCGGTCAGGTGTTTCCCGCGCACGACGCCGGTGAAGTCGGTGACGTCGTGGTCGAGCACCGCCGCGAGCAGCGACACGGCCACGGCCGGGGAGACGGGCACGTGTTCGCCCGCGTCAGGGGTGATCACGTCGGTGATCCGGTGGGCGGCGGTCAGTGCGCGCACCGCGTCGACCACCTCCTGCCGTTCCCCGGCGGAGGCGGCGGTGCCCGCCAGCACGATCTCCGACGCGCGCACCGCGAACACCAGCTGACCGGGCGGCACGGCGGGGGTGGGACGCGCCGCGAGACCCACCGAGGCGAGCACGGCCGGCACGACCAATGCACCGACTACAACGCGTTGCGGCAACTGCACGCGCTTGGACTATCCCATCCGGCCGACCGGGTGCCACCGCCTCGGGCGGAACGCCCAGGACAACACGGCCTAATTCACTCGTTCGTGGACACCACGACGGGCTCGCCGCCCGCCACCAGCCGCCAGTCCGCGCCGGCGAACGAGGCGGGGTCCAGCACGCCCGCGGCCTTGACCCAGTCGATCAGCAGCTGCCGGACCTCCTGCTGCTGGTTGTGCAGCACGGGCGCAGAGGCGATGTGCGGGAAGTCGCCGCCGCCCGCCTGCCGGTAGTTGTTCACGGCCACCGCGAACTCGAACGAGTCCGCGACCGGCTCCCCGCCGTACGACAGTCCCAGGATCCGCGACCCGGCCGGCCGCGAGATGTCGATGTCGTAGGTCAGCGGCGCGGTCAGCCCGTAGGCGATGTCGAAGTTGTAGTCGGGCACGTCGTCCGAGATCTCGGCGGCGGAGAACGGTCCCGGCGAGGACACCTGCCGGAAGTACCGCGCCGACTCCTCCAGCAGGTCGCGCACCTGGCCGCCGGTCATCCGCACGCCCACCAGCGTGTTGTCGAAGATGTAGAGCCCGGCGACGTCCCGGATGGACACCTCTCCCGCCGGGATCGCCGCCGCCCGGTTGTAGGGCGCGCACAGCGACAGCACGGGCAGCGAGGTGGACTTCGCGACCTCCAGCGCCTGCACGTGGTTGATGAACCGCAGCGCGGGCGTGTCCTCGAACCGCGACCGCGCGGCCGACATCGCCGAGGCGCAGGTCCCGACCCGCGCGTTGACGTACGACACGACCCGTTCGTGGTCGTGCCGCAGCAGCCGCACGATCCGCGGGTCCTCCTCCACCGAGGCCGACGACAGCACGGACGACCGCGACGTCACCAGTTCCCAGTGCTCCTCGTGGCGCAGGTCGAACTCCATCACCGACAGCCGCTTGCCCGAGAACAGCGGCTCGGTGAGCAGCACGGGCCGCCCGGTCACCTTGTTCGTCACGAACCGCGAGGGGATCTCCACGTGCGCGTGCCCGACGAGGATCGCGTCGATGCCCGGCACGGTCTCGGCCAGCAGTTCGGAGCAGTTCTCCGGGAACGGCACCTGGTCGCCCAGCGACGACGACAGGTCGGCCCCGGAGTGCGCCACCACGATCACCAGGTCGGACTTGCGCCGGAGCTCCGGCACCCAGTGCAGCGCCTGCTCGACCAGCCCAGGGAACGTCAGCACCCCGTCGACGTGGGCGCGGTCCCACACGGCGATGCCGGGGTTCGTCAGCCCGAGGATGCCGACCCGCAACGGCGGACCGCCCGTGCGCCACAGCGTCTTCACCACGTACGGCTGGAACGCGGGCAGGCCGGTCGCCACGTCCAGCGCGTTGGCCGCCAGCAGCGGGAACTCCAGCTGACGCTCGAAGGTCCGCAGGACGGACAGCCCGTAGTTGAACTCGTGGTTGCCCAGCGCGGCGGCGGTGTAGCCGATGGCGTTCATAGCGGCGGCCATCGGGTGCGTGTGCGCGCCGCGTGTGATCGGCTCGACCTTCGCGTAGTAGTACGCGAGCGGCGTGCCCTGGATGGTGTCACCGGCGTCGAGCAGCAACGTGCGATGCCGCCCCACGGTCGCACGCACGTCGTTCACCAGGGTCGAGATCTTCGCGAGCCCGACGTCGTTGTGCGCGAAGTCGTCGTACTCGCGGTTGAGGTAGTAGTCCCAGTTGAACAGGTTGCCGTGCAGGTCGGTCGACCCCATCACAGTCAGTGTGAACGTGCGCACGCCGCTCACCTCCGGTTGTGGTCGGGCTGATCACCCGACCATAACCGCTCACACTTGACCCCAAATCACCTCGTGGGAGGGGCCTGTCCGTTCCGCTGGCCGCGCTGACCAGGCTCGACGACGCTGGCGGCGACGGACCTGCCGTCCGCTGTGGTCGCGATCACCGTGACGGTGTCCCCCTTCTCGACACCTTCGGCCACGGTGTCCGCGTCGATCACGTACGTCTTCGTGTACCCGTCGGTGGACTTCACCTCGACGGAGGAGTCGCTGATCGCGGTGACCTCACCGGTCTGGAACTCGCCGTGCGTCGTGGTGCCGGTCCCGAGGCTGAAGCCGCCGCGCATGCCGTCCGGCGGTGCGCCGGCCATGCCCCCGGCGCCGGTCTGCTGGTTCGTGCCGCTGGCGGCGTAGATCGCGACGCCACCGGCACCGGCGATCGCGACGGCGATGGCCACGGCCGCCACCGTCTTCTTCGCGGTCCACGCCGGGCGCCCGGCGGGTTCGGCGGGCTGGGGTGCGCCCCACTCCGGGGACTGTTGTTCCGTCATGGGAGCCACGGTGTCGGTGCCGGCTGTGCCGAACCTGTGAGCGCAGTAGGCCTGAGCTGTGCACATCGCTCACAGCTGGTACACAGGGTCGGCGTTCACGATGGGAGCCATGCGCGCCGTGAAGACCGAACTCCGCAGGCCGGACGGGCAGCCCGTCCGGGTGCTCGTCGTCGACGACGAGTCCACTCTGGCCGAGCTGATGTCGATGGCGCTGCGCATGGAGAAGTGGGACGTGCGCACGGCGCTCGACGGCACGACGGCGGTGCGGACCGCACGCGACTTCCGCCCGGACGTGGTGGTGCTCGACGTGATGCTGCCCGACTTCGACGGCTTCGAGGTGCTGCGGCGGATGCGCGCGGAGGCGCCGATCCTGCCGGTGCTGTTCCTGACGGCGAAGGACGCGGTGGAGGACCGCATCGCCGGGCTCACCGCGGGCGGCGACGACTACGTCACCAAACCGTTCTCGCTGGAGGAGGTCGTGCTGCGACTGCGCGCACTCCTGCGGCGCACCGGTGTCACCGACGCGGACGCGGGCACCCGGCTGGTCGTCGGCGACCTGTCGCTGAACGAGGAGACCCGCGAGGTCGAACGCGGCGGCACCTCGATCGACCTGACCGCGACGGAGTTCGAGCTGCTGCGCTACCTGATGCGCAACCCGAAACGCGTGCTGAGCAAGGCCCAGATCCTGGACCGCGTGTGGAGCTACGACTTCGGCGGCCAGGCCAACATCGTCGAGCTCTACATCTCGTACCTGCGCAAGAAGATCGACGCCGGGCGCACCCCGATGATCCACACGATGCGAGGCGCCGGTTATGTCCTCAAGCCCGCGTCCTAGGACGCTGCGTCCTAAAACCCTGCGGGCGAAGCTCGTCTCGGGCCAGATCGTCCTGCTCACCGCGCTGTGCCTGGTGATCGGCGGGATCTCGGTGCTCGCGCTGCACTCGTTCCTGATGAGCAACCTCGACCGCGAGGTCACGACGCTGCGGCCGGCACCGCCCGGTTCGCCGTACGGTCCCCCCGGCATCAACGCGAGGATCTTCCCCGACGGCAGCATCAGCGGCACGGTCGAACTGCCCGGCTGGCAGGCGCCGCGCCGGCTCACCGACGACGAGATCGCGGTGCTGGCGGCCGCGCCGTCGGCCCTGCACACCGTCGACCTCGGGGAGGCAGGGGAGTTCCGCGTGGTCACCGACCGGATGGGCATCAAGGGCCTGCCGCTGTCGAACGTCACGGACATCGTGTGGCAGATGGTCTGGATCCTCGCCGGTCTCATCCTCGCGGGCGCGGCGGTGGTCGCGCTGGCGGGCAGGGTGATCGTGCGGCGCGCGCTGGTGCCGCTGGACCGGGTCGCCGAGACCGCCACGCGCGTCTCGGAGCTCCCGCTGCACGAGGGCGAGGTCGCGCTCGCCGAACGCGTGCCGGAGGAGGACACCGATCCGGCCACCGAGGTCGGCAAGGTCGGTCTCGCGCTGAACACGATGCTCGGTCACGTCGACCAGGCCCTGAAAGCCCGGCACGACAGCGAGACCAGGGTCCGGCAGTTCGTCGCCGACGCCTCCCACGAGCTGCGCACACCGCTGGCCGCGATCAGGGGCTACGCCGAGCTGACCCGCAGGACCGGCGCGGACCTGCCGCCCGAGGTCACGCACGCGATGAGCCGGGTCGAGTCCGAGGCGGTGCGGATGACGTCGCTGGTCGAGGACCTGCTGCTGCTCGCCAGACTCGACGCGGGCCGCCCGTTGGAGAGCAAGGACGTCGACCTGTCGCGGCTGGTGCTGGACGTGGTCGGCGACGCCCGGATCGCGGGCCCGGACCACAACTGGAAGCTGGCGCTGCCGGAGCGGCCCGTCACGGTTCCCGGTGACGTGCAACGGCTGCACCAGGTGCTCGGCAACCTGCTGTCCAACGCCCGCGCGCACACCCCGCCGGGCACCACCGTCACGACCGGGCTGTCCGTCCACAACGGACGCGTCGACCTCAGCGTCACCGACGACGGTCCGGGCGTCCCCGAGGGCCTGGAGGTCTTCGAACGGTTCGCGCGCGGCGACTCCTCGCGTTCGCGGGCGGCGGGCAGCACCGGCCTGGGGCTGTCGATCGTGGCCGCGGTGGTCGGCGCGCACGACGGCGAGGTGTCGGTCGCGAGCAAGCCGGGCCACACGACGTTCACGGTCTCCCTGAAAACATCTCCGGACACAGCTCGTTCACAGCGGGAGCACACGACCGACCCAGGCTAGGCCGCGACTCTCGTCCCCATGAGACGAGAACGCCTGGCGCTGGCGGTCCTGCTGATCGCGACCGGCGCGCTGTACCTGTGGCGGCTGGGGGACTCGGGCTGGGCCAACGCCTACTACTCCGCCGCCGCACAGGCCGGTGCGACGAGCTGGAAGGCGTGGTTCTTCGGCTCGTCGGACGCCTCGAACGCGATCACCGTCGACAAGACGCCCGCCTCGCTGTGGGTGATGGGCCTGTCCGCGCGGTTGTTCGGCGTCCACGCGTGGAGCATCCTGGTACCGCAGGCGCTGATGGGCGTGGGCAGCGTCTGGCTGCTGCACGCGACCGTGCGCCGCTGGTTCTCCCCCGCGGCCGCGCTGATCTCCGGTGCCGTGCTCGCGCTGACCCCGGTCGCGGTGCTGATGTTCCGCTTCAACAATCCGGACGCGCTGCTGGTGCTGCTGCTCATCGGGGGCGCCTACTGCGTGACCCGCGCCGTGGAGAACGCCAGTCCGTTCTGGCTCGCGCTCGCCGGTGTGGCGATCGGGTTCGGCTTCCTCACCAAGATGATGCAGGCGTTCCTGGTGCTGCCCGCGTTCGCGCTGGTGTACCTGGTCGCCGCACCGGCATCGGCGGGCAGGAAGGTCCTGCACCTCTTCGGCGCGCTGGGCGCGATGATCGTCGCGGGCGGTTGGTGGATCGCCGCCGTCGAACTCACCCCGGACCGGCCCTACATCGGCGGCTCGCAGAACAACAGCGTCCTCGAACTGATGTTGGGCTACAACGGTTTCGGCCGCCTCACCGGTGACGAGGTCGGCAGTGTCGGCGGCGGGCGCGGCTGGGGGTCAGCCGGGTGGAGCCGCCTGCTGGGCGCGGAGATGGGCAGTCAGATCGCCTGGTTGCTGCCGGCCGCCGTGGTGCTGCTGGTCGCCGGGCTGTGGCTGACGAAGGGCCGCGCCCGCACGGCTCTCGCGCTGTGGGGTGGCTGGCTCGCCGTCACCGCCGGGGTGTTCAGCTTCATGAACGGGATCATCCACTCCTACTACACCGTGGCGCTGGCACCCGCGATCGCCGCCGTCGTCGGCATCGCGGCCACCGAGCTGTGGGACCGGCGCGGTGAACCCGTTGCGGCAGCGGTGCTCTCGGGCTCCGTCGCGCTGAGCGCGCTGCAGTGCCACGCGCTGATCAACGAGTTTCTCCACACCCGTCGCGGTGCTGGTGCTGATGACGGGGCTGATCGCGGCGGTGGGGCTGGTGCTGTCGATGCGCTGGGCGATTCCGGTCGCGCTCATCGCCGCGCTGCTCGGCCCCACCACGTACTCCTTCGCCACCGTCACCACCCCGCACACCGGCGCGCTGCCCGTCGCAGGCCCGTCCGACGGCCGGATGGGCGGCATGGGCGGACTGCTCGACGCCACGACGCCGGACGCCGAGGTCGTGACACTCCTGCGGGACGACGCGGGCACCTACCGGTGGGCCGCCGCGACCATCGGCTCCAACAACGCGGCCGGGCTCCAGCTCGCGAGCGGGCAGCCGGTCATGGCGCTCGGCGGCTTCAACGGCACCGATCCCGCGCCGACCCTGGCGGAGTTCCAGGAGATGGTCCGAAGTGGACAGATCCACTACTACGTCGCCGCCGGCCGGATGATGCGGGGCGAGACCGGCAGCGACGCCGCCCACGACATCGCCGCGTGGGTCGCCGAGAACTACACCGCGACGACCGTCGCCGGTGCCACCCTCTACGAACTGGACGCGTCTTGACCTCTCTCCCAGCAGAAGCGGGAAGATTCGCCCCTCACGAGTTGAGTTTTCTGCTTCACCGCCCGTTGCCGACCCGCTTTCACGGCGAGGGTCGGAGTACCGACCATCGGTCCTACACAAGCTCCACAGACTTCACGTCCCGCCAGCCCGGCGGTAGGCCGGTTCGCAGCTTGGTTTTCGCCACGAACCGGCTCCGCGAGCGTACACGATGGACTGTCGTCCTCTGGGCGGCCCCTCGCTTCCGGCCTTGCTCGGCGCCGGACGCGGAAGTGCTGGCGCACATGCACTCGGACCTCGCCATCGGCAGCAGGCTCGCGCACGGCGCCCGCGTCGTGCGCGGCGTCAAGCGGGAGGTGATCTCCCGCTGCTACAACGTGTTGCTGCGCGCCAGCCTCGGCACGCACGTCACCGACGCGCAGTGCGGGTTCAAGGCGATCCACTCCCGCGCCGCGCACCGGCTGCTCCCCCACGTCGAGGACACCGGCTGGTTCTTCGACACCGAACTGCTCGTGCTCGCCGAACGCGCGGGCCTGCGCGTCCACGAGGTTCCCGTGGACTGGGTCGACGACCCGCACTCCAGCGTCGACGTCCTCGCCACCGCCCTGGCCGACCTGCGCGGCATCGCGCGGTTGCGCCGTTCATCGCCGGCCCTGCCGGTCACCGCACCGGAAAGGGTCACGGCATGACCACCACTCTCGCCCCCACGCCCGTCGCGCCCCCGCAGCCGCGGGAGCGCCGGGACACGAAGGTGTTGCACCGCATCGCCTTCCTCGGACTGCTCGCGGCGACCGCCGTGCTGTACCTGTGGAACCTCACGGCGTCCGGCTACGGCAACGAGTTCTACGCGGCGGCGACGCAGGCGGCGTCGCAGAGCTGGAAGGCGCTGCTGTTCGGTTCGCTCGATCCGGGCAACACGATCACGGTCGACAAGCCGCCCGCGTTCCTGTGGGTGAGCGGCCTGTTCGCGAAGGTGTTCGGCTTCTCCAGCTGGACCGTGCTCGCCCCGCAGGCGCTCGAAGGCGTCGCGGCGGCCGGACTGCTGTACGCGACGGTGAAGCGCACGTCCGGCCCGGCGGCGGCGCTGTTCGCCGGGACGGCCTTCGCCCTCACGCCGGTCGCCACGCTGATGTTCCGGTTCAACCTGCCGGACGCGCTGCTGGTGCTGCTGATGGTCGCGGCCGCGTACTGCACGGTGCGGGCGCTGGAGAAGGCGAGCCCGCTGTGGCTGGCGCTCGCGGGCTCGGCGATCGGGTTCGCGTTCCTCACCAAGATGCTGCAGGCGTTCCTGGTGCTGCCCGCGCTCGCGCTGGCCTACCTGATCGCGGCACCGGCGTCACCGCTCAAGAGGCTGCTGCACCTGCTGGGCGCGGGTGTCGCGGTCGTCGTGTCGGCCGGGTGGTTCATCGCTCTGGTCGAGCTGTGGCCCGCGGACAGCCGCCCGTACATCGGCGGCTCCACCAACGACTCGCTGTGGGAACTCGCCATCGGCTACAACGGTCTCGGCCGCATCTTCGGCAATTCGGGCGGCGGTCCCGGCGGCGGCGGAATGGGCGGCAGCGGGAACATCGGCTTCGGCGGTGAAACGGGCATCGGCCGGTTGTTCGGCGCCAGCATGGGCCCGGAGATCTCGTGGCTGCTGCCCGCCGCGCTGATCGGGCTCGGCGCCGGACTGTGGTTCCTGCGCCGCGCGCCCCGCACCGACCGCACCCGTGCGGCGCTGGTGCTCTGGGGTGGCTGGGTGCTCGTGAGCGGCGCGGTGTTCAGCTTCATGAGCGGCATCACGCACCCGTACTACACGGTGGCGCTCGCCCCCGCGATCGCGGCGGTCGCCGGCATCGCGGGAAGCGAGCTGTGGCGCGGCCGCGGGCACTTCCCGGCGCGGATGGCGCTGACGGTCATGGTCGCGGCGACCGGTGTGTGGGGCTTCATCCTGCTCGACCGCACACCGGACTGGACGCCGTGGCTGCGCTGGGTCCTGCTGGCCGTCACCGCGATCGCCGTGCTGGCACTGGTGTTCGGCCTGCACGGGCGCCGGCTGGCGGGTGTGCTGGTCGTGGCGGCGCTGCTGGGCACCTCCGGTTATGCCGTGGCGACCGCGTCGGTCACGCACAGCGGCTCGATCCCGTTGTCGGGCCCGCGTTCCCAGCAGGGCGGTGGCATGCGGGAGGGCACGTCGTCCACGGAGGTCGTGCAGCTGCTCAAGGCCACCGGCACCGAGTGGGCGGCCGCGACGACCGGCGCCCAGAGCGCGGCGTCGCTCCAGCTGGCGTCCGGCCGGCCGGTGATCGCGATCGGCGGCTGGAACGGCGGCGATCCCGCGCCCACGCTCGACGAGTTCAAGGCGCTCGTCGCGGCCGGAAAGGTGCGCTACTACGTCGAGGGCGGCCGGGGCGGTGGCCCCGGCGGTGGCGGCAGCGACATCGGCGAGTGGGTCGCGGCGAACTTCGAGGCCACCACGGCCGGCGGCCAGACGCTCTACGACCTGGGCTGATCGTCAGAGGCGGCCGGTGTCGGCGGGGAACACCTCGCCCGGCACCGGCCACGCCTCGACCGGCGTCTCGTCGTTCCACAGCAACGGAACCAGGTCGGCGCCCCGCCGGAACAGCCACGGGATCCCCTTGAGCGCCAGCCACGCCACGTGGTGCCACACCGTCAGCTCGCGCCCGCCGGAGCACTCCAGGCTGACCTCGCCGAACTGGTGCCCCAGCGCGCGCAGCTCGCCCGCGAACGCCCGCGCCAGCATCCGGTGCCCCAGTTCGGACGGGTGCAGCCGGTCGACCGCCCACGTCGCCAGCTCGTAGGCGCCGGGCATCGTGTGCAGGTCGACGCACCGCACGCCGTGCCGTGCCACCACCACGTCGACCACGCGGTTGTACTCGTCGATGCGGTCCTTCAGGACCCGCCGCAGCCTGCCGGGCAGCTTGAACACGCGGCCCTGGTCGTGGAACCGCACGGTGACGACGGAGACCCCGGCCGCGGTCAGCTCGCGGCAGATGTGGTCGAGGTCCTCGTGCATCCGCCGCACGGAGAAGTCCGACCTCAGCGTGTCGTTGACACCGGCGATGACCACCGCGGCACTGGGCCTGTCCCGCAACGCCTGCGGCAGCTGGCTGCGTCTGACGTCCGCCAGCCGCGCGCCGGAGACGGCGTAGTTGCGGTAGCCGTTGTCCGAGTAGGCGGCGGAGAGCATCGGGCCGAAGCCTCGCCAGCCGCCGGGCACGAGGTCGCCGATCCCGACCGCTGTCGAGTCACCGAGTAACACCAGCACGCGAAACAGCATCAGGTGGCACGGTGATCCGCGAATGACCGTGTGGGAACGGTTCAGCGAAATGCAGGGTAAAGCGGGAGTTCGAGCACCTCAGGGCCGTAGCGGTCGGCCAGTGCGCCGATCACCGCGTCGGCGTGCGACGCGACGGTCTTCTCGCCCAGCAGCAGCGCGTCGGCACGCAACCGGATCCACCGGCCCGTCAGCACGACGCTGCGCGGCGGAGCGTCGACGACGATGGGCATGGGCTTGGACAGCGCCCTCCACGTCGCGAGCCACACCCACAGCAGCTGGGCCTCCAGCAGCCGCGGTAAGAGCACCGCGTCGTCGTCCATCTCGGGCCACACCGACCCGACCTCCGCGCGCCAGGCGGCGACCATGGCCTCGGACATCCCCGGCGGCAGGCCCCATCCGCACCAGCAGGACGGGAACGGCACGCGCAACGCGGCGGCGTCGAACACGATGTCGCGGACGCAGCCGCCCTCGAAGTCGACGAACCGGACACCGCGCGAGGTGACCAGGTGGTTGTCCGGGCAGGACGTCGACGGGCTGAACGCGCGCCGCCGCGAGGTGCTGAACGCCCGTGCGGCACCGGCGGCGTACTCGATGGCCTGCGTGGACGTGCCCACGCCCACAGTGGACTCCAGCAGCGCCGGTAAGCCCGCGATCGCCGCGTGCACGTCGACCGCGATCGGGTCCTGGCAGCACTGCGCTCCGGCGCGGCGCATCAACGCGTCGAAGTCCGCGTCACGGCCCGCCGTCGTGGCGTGCAGGCGGCCCATGGCGTGTGCCCACGAGAGCAGGCCGCGTTCGGCCGCGCGCGCGTCGTTGGCTTGCAGCTTCTCGGACAACCTCGGCGCACGGCCCAGGTCTTCCAGCACGACGAGACGCGCCGCCGCGTCGTGCGCGAAGAGTTCCGGTGTGGCGCGCTCTTCGGCCGGCAGCGCCGTCAGCAGCTGGTGGCTCACGGCCTCGTGCGCCCACGGATCGCGGTCGCCGGAGCCGGCGGGATAGCGCTTCACGACCAGCGTGCGGGGCATGGAGAACGGCGAGGAGGCGACTCTCACGCGAATGACGACGGAACGACCGGTACCCCCGAGAGCCTCGGGGTCAGCGAGGCGCACCTGTGCGCCCAGTCGCTTGGTCAGTACCCGCTCAGCCGCCACGACAGCGTCCGCGATCTCAGGTGAAGTCGTGTCAGGAGGGCCCGCGGTGATCTCCACGCTCATCCCCTCCGACCCTACTCCCCATGTCCGTGAGCCGGACCGACGCTAATCGGGCGAGGCTGCGACCACCACCACTCGTTGGTAACGGCTCACACAGTCCCCGGACACCCCTCCGAGGTGTGGACGTGTGGAAACACCTTCCGTTGCCCACTGAGGACCGATCAAGCCGCACGATCGGCCCGCGTTCCTCAATACCGATCAAGTAGGTGCTCGATCGGGCGAACCGGTCTCATGTTCTGGGACGCGCGGAGGCATCCAGCAGGTTGCCTCCGCGCTGGCGGCAGATCGTCAGGCCTTCGGCTCGGCCTTCTCGGCCGCCTTGTCCTGGGGCTTGGCGTCCACACCGGCCTCCTTGCGCTGCAGCGCCGTGATGGGCGCCGGAGCGGCCGTCAGCGGGTCGTAGCCGCCGCCCGACTTCGGGAACGCGATGACCTCGCGGATCGAGTCGGCACCCGCGAGCAGCATGCAGAGGCGGTCCCAGCCCAGCGCGATGCCGCCGTGGGGCGGGGCGCCGAACTTGAACGCGTCGAGCAGGAAGCCGAACTTCTCCTGCGCCTCCTCGGCACCGATGCCCATGACGTTGAACGCGCGCTGCTGCACGTCCGCGCGGTGGATACGGATCGAGCCACCGCCGAGCTCGTTGCCGTTGAGGATCACGTCGTAGGCGTAGGCCAGCGCGTTGCCGGGGTCGGACTCGAAGTTGTCGATCCACTCCGGGGTCGGCGAGGTGAACGCGTGGTGCAGCGCCGTCCAGTTGCTGCCGCCGACCGCGACGTCACCGGCCTCGAGCTTGTCGACCGACTCGAACATCGGGAAGTCGACGACCCAGCCGAACGCCCAGGCGTTCTCGTCGATGAGGCCGACGCGGTGCGCGATCTCGACACGGGCCGCGCCCAGCAGGGCACGTGCGTCACGCGGGTCGCCCGCGCCGAAGAAGATGCAGTCGCCCGCGTTGGCGCCGACGGCCTTCGCGAGACCCTCGCGCTCGGCGTCGGTGAGGTTCTTCGCGACCGGGCCGCCCAGCGTGCCGTCCTCCCCGACCAGCACGTACGCGAGACCCTTGTGGCCGCGCTGCTTGGCGAACTCCTGCCACGCGTCGAGCGTGCGGCGCGGCTGCGAGGCGCCACCCGGCATGACGACGGCACCGACGTACGGCGCCTGGAACACGCGGAACGTCGTGTCCTTGAAGTACTCGGTCAGGTCGGTGAGCTCGAGCTCGAAGCGCAGGTCCGGCTTGTCCGAGCCGTACTTCGCCATCGCGTCGGCGTAGGAGATCCGGCGGAACGGCAGCGGGATGTCGACGCCCTTGGTCTCCTTCCAGATCGCGGCGAGCAGCTTCTCGGTCAGGCCGATCACGTCGTCCTGCTCGACGAAGCTCATCTCGATGTCGAGCTGGGTGAACTCCGGCTGGCGGTCGGCGCGGAAGTCCTCGTCGCGGTAGCAGCGCGCGATCTGGTAGTAGCGCTCCAGGCCACCGACCATGAGCAGCTGCTTGAACAGCTGCGGCGACTGCGGCAGCGCGTACCAGCTGCCCGGACGCAGCCGCGCCGGCACCAGGAAGTCGCGCGCGCCCTCGGGGGTGGAGCGGGTCAGGGTCGGCGTCTCGATCTCGACGAACTTCTCGCCGTGCAGCACCTCGCGGGCGATGCGGCTGACCTCGCTGCGCAGCCGGATCGCCTGCGCGGGACCGGAGCGGCGCAGGTCGAGGTAGCGGTGCTTGAGGCGGGCCTCCTCGCCGGGCTCCACGTCGCTCTCGACCTGGAACGGCAGCGGCGCGGCCTCGTTGAGGACCTCGAGGTCGCTCACGTAGACCTCGATGGCGCCGGTGGCCAGGTCGGGGTTGTCGCTGCCCTCGGGACGCTTGCTCACCTCGCCGGTGACCTTGATGACGTACTCGCTGCGCAGCCGGTGCGCGCGCTCGGCCATCTCGCCCTCGCGGAACACGACCTGGGCGACACCGCTGGCGTCGCGGAGGTCGATGAAGATGACACCGCCGTGATCCCGCCGGCGAGCGACCCACCCGGTGAGGGTGACGGACTGCCCGGCGTGCTCGGCCCGGAGTGATCCGGCCTCGTGCGTGCGCAACACGGTGGTGGCTCCTTGTAGACGAAGTCAGCTTTGCCGTCAAGGCTAGCCGGAGCCACCGACAGATTTTCAGGCAGGGCGGATCGCGGGCCCCGCCTTCGCCCAGGCCGCGTGCCAGCCGGGGTCGACCTGCTCGGCGTTCTCGCCGTCGTCCGCGATCTGTTCGATCATGTCCCGCAGCCGCGCCCGGTGCTCCGGAGCAAGGGAGGGCATGACCTCGACCAGGAACGGCAACACCGCCGTGGCCGCCGGGCACACGAACCCGCCTTCTTCGCGCACGGTCCGGTCCAGATCCGTGATGGCCTGAGCGACCACCTCGGGATCCTCGGACCACAGGGCCCGCAGATGACCGGGCGTGTCCAGCGCGGGACCGAAGGCGTGGTCGATCGAGTGCCACGCGATGTCGTCCACTCCCTCCAGCGCGGGCTTCACCGCAGTTCCAGCAGCACCGACGTGGCGAGCGTCGAGACCCGCTGGCCCAGCGACGTCACGGCGTGGTCGTGCACCGCCGCGGCGACGAGGTCCCGGTACTCCCGCGCCTGCGCGACACCGACCAGCCACACCGCGAAGGCCCGCAGCCGGACGTCCGGGTCGGCCGCCCACACCGGCACGAACGGCACGACCAGGCCCACGTCCGTCGTGTCGCGTTCGAAGAGCCTGCGCAGGTAGTCGAGCGCTTCCGTCCGCCACGGCAGCACGTCCACCAGCGCCAGCACGAGGTCCATGCCCTCGAAGTTTTTGGGCCCCACCAGCCAGAGCACGTGTTCCAGCACCTCGTCGTAGCCCATCTCGAACGACCCGGTGCCCAGGAACAGCTCCAGGTCCCCGGTCAGCCCGCGCAGGATCACGTCGGCGTCCGGCGTGGTCGCCGCGGACACGAGGAGCCGGGCCTGCGGCTCGTCGTCCGGCACCTCCAGCTCTCGCAGCCACGAGACCGCGGCCTCGTCACCGCGCCCGGCGAACTCCGTCGCGACGAGCACGAGGCACAACCGCGTGGCCGGATCGGTCTCCTCTTCCCACCGCCGGGTCAGGGCGGGCAGCACCGGCGCGCTGTCCCCGCGTCCTTTGCCGAGCAGGAACAGCACACCCCGCCGCACCGCCGCGGAACCGTGGTCGAGCAGGGCCAGCAGGGCGGGCTTCGAAGCCTCCCACGCGGGTGGCCAGCTCGGGTGGACACCGTCCGACCCGCTGCCCCCGGCGACGGCGATCGCGCCGCAGAGGTTCTCCAGGAGCCACTCGCGGCTGGGGGTGTTGTCGTGGGCGACGAGGTCCAGCAGGAACGGCCACGCCGCCGCGGTCGCCTCGCTGACCTCGGAGGGGTCGCCGCTCAGGTGGCGCACCAGTTCCTCGTGCGGTTCGACGGAGGTCCGCGCCTGCCGCAGCAACCTGGGAAGGTCGTCGGCGTACCCGTCGTGACCGCGCAACCGGTACCAGTCGATGCCCTTCAGACCCTCCACCATGGATCCAACAATAGGAAAAGGCCGCGACCAGGGGGGTCGCGGCCTTCTCGGGAGGAGCTAGCTCACGCGGTCGGCGCGAGGTACAGCAGGCGGTTCGGCGAACCGGTTCCGGGGTTCGTCACCTTCGACGGCGTCGACTGCCCGATCAGGTACGAGGCGACCTGGGCCGGGGTGGCCGACGAGTTCGTCGAGAGGTAGCGAGCGGCGGCACCCGCGACGTGCGGGGTGGCCATCGACGTGCCCGAGATGGTGCTGGTGGCGCTGTCGGAGGTGTGCCAGGACGACGTGATGTCGCGGCCCGGAGCGAAGATGTCGAGCACCGAGCCGAAGTTCGAGAACGACGAGCGGGCGTCGGTGCGGTCGGTGGAGCCGACGGTGATCGCCTCAGTCACGCGGGCCGGCGAGAAGCCGGACGCGTTGGCGTTGGAGTTGCCCGCGGCCACGGCGAACGTGACGCCCTTGGCGACGGCGTTGCGGACGGCCGTGTCGAGCGTGGCGTTGGCGCCGCCGCCCAGCGACAGGTTGGCGACGGCCGGTTTGACGGCGTTGGCGCCCACCCAGTCGATGCCGGCCGCGACGCCCGCGAGGGTGCCGGAGCCGTTGTTGTCGAGCACGCGGACGGCGACGATCCTCGCGGCCTTCGCGACGCCGTACTGCGAGCCCGCGATGGTGCCGGCGACGTGCGTGCCGTGGCCGTTGCCGTCCTGCGCGACGGCGTCGTTGTCCACGAAGTCACGGCCGTTGGTGGCGCGGCCGCCGAACGTGGAGTGGCTGATGCGGACGCCGGTGTCGATGACGTACGCGGTCACGCCGGACCCGGTCGAGGTGTAGCTGTAGGACTGGTTGAGCGGCAGGTTGCGCTGGTCGACGCGGTCGAGACCCCACGACGGCGGGTTCGTCTGCGTCGCCTGCGTGCGGACGACCTGGTCGGCCTCCACGAAGTCCACCGACGGGTCGGCGGCCAGGCGCTTGGCCTGCTTCTCGGTCAGCTTCACGTTGAAGCCGCCGAAGGTCTTGTACTCGCGCTCGACGGTGCCGCCGAAACGGGAAGCGAGGGCGTGCCCGTTCGCCTTGCCTTCCTTCAGCTTCACGATGAAGCTGCCGGCGATCTTCTCCGGAGCGTTGAGCGACAGCACCTCGCCCTCGGCGGCGGAGGCGTTGGGGACCATCAGAACCGACATGGCGAGAGTCGCCGCGCCGGCACCGGCCAGGAACCGGATCTTTCGCGTCATGATGTGCATTCCGTTCTTTGCAGGGGAACGAAGCGCTTTCGACGTTATGGAGAGATCCGGTTCCTGCCAAGGGTGTCTTACGGATTAAGACGCGGTTGTATTGCCCGACAATTCACCTTTCACAGGGATGGCGGCCAGTACAGGATACGAGTGACGGGTGGCGTGCCCGGAGTGCCCGTGGTAACCAGCGCGCGCTCGACCTGCGCGGGCGTGGCGGCGCGGTCGCGTTCCAGGAACCGGGCCGCGACACCGGCCGCGTGCGGTGCGGCCATGGAGGAACCGCTCAGCGTCGCGGTCGCCGTGTCGGAGGTGTTCCAGGCCGAGGGAATGCTCACGCCCGGCGCCCAGATGTCCACCAGGGGCCCGAAGTTCGACGAAGAGGACTTGGTGTCGTTCTGCGTCAACGCGCCCACGCAGATCGCGGCCGAGACCCGTTGCGGCGACGAGTTCCCCGGATCGGTGTTGCCGCCGCCGGCCGCGACCGCGTACGAGACGCCGGAGTCGATCGACTTCTGCACCGCCGCGTCGAGCGCCGCGGAAGCGCTGCCGCCCAGCGACATGTTCGCCACCGCGGGTTTCACGGCGTTGCGCGTCACCCAGTCGACGCCCGCGATGACACCGGAGATCGTGCCGGAACCCGAACCGTTCAGCACGCGCACGCCCCACACCGTCGCCTGCTTGGCGACGCCGTTCGTCGTGCCCGCCGCGATGCCGGCGACGTGCGTGCCGTGGCCGTTGTCGTCCTGCGCGACCGCGTCGTTGTCGACGGTGTCCCAGCCGTTGCGCGCACGGCCGCCGAAGTCCGCGTGCGTCACGCGGAGCCCGGTGTCGATCACGTAGATGTTCACGCCACGGCCGGTGGTCGTGTACTCGTAGCGCTGGTTGAGCGGCAACGAGCGCTGGTCGATGCGGTCCAGGCCCCACGGCGGGTTGAGCTGGACCCCGTTGGCGTGCACGATCCCGTCACGCTCCACAGAGGACACGTTCGGGTCGGCCTTCAGCGTCCTCAGCTGCGCCGCCGTCAGCCGGGCGCTGAAACCGTTGAGAACAGTGGAGTACCGGTGCTCGACGGCACCGCTGAACGACGAGACGGTGCCGTCCTTCAGCACGACGATGTACGACGACGTGGCCGCGGACGCCGGGGCGACCACGACCGTTGCCGCGAGGGCGGCGACTGCCAGCAGGGCTCTCACGGGCAGGTTTCCTTTCTCTTGCAGGGAAACGGCCCCGGCTCGCAGGGAGCCGGGGCCGCACATCTCAGGGCCGTGTTCAACTGGTCGGGGGCCAGTACAGGAGCCTCGTGGTCGTGTTCGCGCCGGGGTTGGTGACCTTGCCGTTGGTGGCGTTGGTCGTGATCGCGGTCGCCACCTGGGCGGGCGTCACGTTGAAGTTGCCCTGCAGGTACCTGGCCACCACGCCGGCGACGTGCGGGGCCGCCATCGAGGTGCCGGAGATGGTGTTCGTGGCCGTGTCACTGGTGTTCCACGTGGACGTGATGCCACCACCGGGCGCGAAGACGTCCACCACGGGGCCGTAGTTGGAGAAGGAGGAACGGGCGTCGGTGCGGTCGGTGGAGCCCACGGTCAGCGCCGCGGCCACCCGCGCGGGCGAGGTGTTCGCCGCGTTCGTGTTGGAGTTGCCCGCCGCGACGGCGAACGTCACGCCGCGCGTGATCGCGCCGGACACGGCGTTGTCGAGCGAGGTGTTGGCGCCGCCGCCGAGGGACATGTTGGCGACAGCGGGCTTGACGTGGTTCGACGCCACCCAGTTCACGCCGGCGACGACACCGGCGATGGTGCCGGAGCCGGAGTTGTTCAGCACGCGGACGCCGATGATGTTCGCCTGCTTGGCGACACCGTGCAGCGTGCCCGCGACGGTGCCGGCGACGTGCGTGCCGTGACCGTTGCCGTCCTGCGCGACGGCGTCGTTGTCGACGAAGTCGTAGCCGTTCTTCGCACGGCCGCCGAAGTCGCGGTGCGTGACGCGGACACCGGTGTCGATGATGTAGGCGTTCACGCCGGAACCGGTGGTGTTGTAGGTGTAGCGCTGGTCGAGCGGCAGGTTGCGCTGGTCGATGCGGTCGAGCCCCCACGACGGCGGGTTCGTCTGCGTCGCCTGGATGCTGACGACCTGGTCGCGTTCGACGTACTCGACCGAGGGGTCAGCGGCCAGTCTGCGCGCCTGGGCGTCGCTCATCCTGACCGAGAAGCCCTGGAAGACCGTGTCGTAGACGTGTTCGATCCGACCGCCGAACCGGGAACCGAGGGTCTGGGCGCTCGCGGTGACCCCGTTGTCCTTCAGCTTGACGATGAAGCTGCCGGCGATGTTCTCACCGGGCGAGACGCGGATCTCGCCCACGGCGGCGGTGGCCGGTGCCGCGAACGCGGCGATCATGACCGCCGAACCCAGCAGGGTTGCAGTCTTGCGCATTGTGCAGTCCTGTTCGTCGCAGGGATGCTCAGGAACCTGACCGGGGCTATTGGCGGCGTAATAGTCCCGAGATCTGAACCTGCCGAGTTTCGAACCGGGACAAAACCGCCGATCGGCTGTACCGCGTTCCCTTTGCTGCCGATAGCCTTCCGAACTTGACTCCGTGAAACGGAGGAGTGGATGCTCACGATCTACCCACCGCGCGAGGAGCTCGCCGATCTTCTCGTGACGGGTCCGTTCGCGGACGCGTTGCGGGTCGCGATCCAGGTGCGGGGACTCAGTCTGGAACGGCTGCAGCACCGTCTGAAGGTGCGGGGCGCGCCGATCAGCGTGACGGCGTTGAGCTACTGGCAGTCGGGCCGGCGCAGACCCGAGCGTCCCGAGTCGCTGATGGCGCTGGCACACCTGGAAGACGTGCTCGGGTTGCCGACCGCCGCCCTGAGCCGCCTGCTGGGGCCGCCGCGGCCGCGTGGCCGTTCTCGCAGACGGGACAAGTCGGCGCGGGCGGCCTGGGACGGTTCCGGGCTGGTGCTGACCGCCCAGCACGACCGGGTCGACGTCGCGCCCTGCGGTGGTGTGCGCGGTATCCGGTCACGACAGGTCATGCAGGCGAGCACCGCCGACGTGGACCGCTGGATCCTCTGTCAGGAAACGGGTTCCGCGCAGCCCGCGCTCACGGCCGTCCGTTCCTGCCGGGTCGGCCGGATCGCCAGGGAACGCACGAACGGCGTGCTCGTCGCGGAGATGTTGTTCGACGAACCGATCTCCACCGGCGAGTCGATCGCGATCGAGTACGAATTGATCTATCCACATCCGACGGTCGAGCACACGCATTTCCGGCGGTTCGGCGAACGCGTGCACGACTACGTGCTGGAGATCAGATTCGCGGCCGAGTCCCCGCCCTCCTCGTGCGAACAATTCTCGTCCGGCCCGGCCGGAACGGAAATGTCCGGCGGCACCCGGCCGGCACCCGTGGACGACGGGGGCTACGCGCACGCCGCCGCGCTCGACTTCGGTCCCGGTCTCTACGGAATGCGCTGGACGGTCGCGGCGAACGCGTCGGGGTCGTCCACCCAGGGGAAGTGACCGGCGCCGGGCTGCACGACCAGCGTCGCTCGTGCGAACAGCCCCGCGTACTCCCGCGCGCACTTCGGCGGCAGTGACACGTCCAGCTCACCGGCGACCAGAAGTGTTGGCACGTCGAGGTTCTGGAGCGCATCGCGCACCTGCCGCGGATCGAAGGCGCCCTCGGCGTAGTACTCCCTGGCGGCCTCGTCGTTGCGGGGGTGGTCGTCGAGTGCCCGCGCCTCGGCGTCCCAGCGGCCGTGCATGAACGGCGCGATGCCCTTGAACGCCTCCCGGGTGAAGTCGCCCGCCCAGATCCGCTGGAACGCCGCGAACGCCTGCTCGAACCACGGTTCGGCCCGGCGCTGCTCGGCGGTCTCCCTGCGGTCGTCGTCGGTGACGTCGATGCCGACGACCCGCGGGGTGGGCGTGATCAGCACGAGTTCCCCGACGTGCCGCGGAAAACGCGTCGCGTAGAGGATCGCGAGGGACGCACCCGCCGAGTGGCCCATCAGCCTGATCTTCTCCAGGCCGAGGTGCGCGCGCAGCGCCTCCACGTCGGCGACCTGGTGATCGACGCGGTACCGGCCGGCCTTCTCCGAGTCGCCGGTACCGCGCAGGTCCAGCCGGATGACGTCGTCCAGCGGCAGCCCGCCCAGGTACGACGACGCCTGCATCGGCCCGCCGGGCAGGCAGATCAACGGATCGTCGGCCTCGCCGTGGTAGACGAGGCCGACGCCGTCCGAAGTCGTGAAAGTCCCCATGCCCGGCAGTGTGTCAGTACGAGCGCGGCAACTTCAGCGAGTTTTGCGCGACGAAGTTGAGGACCATCTCCCGCGACACCGGCGCGATGCGGGACAACCGGGACATGGCGAGCATCGACGCCAGCCCGAACTCGGAGCTCAGCCCGTTGCCGCCGTGCGTCTGGATGGCCTGGTCGACCGCGGCCGCGATGGCCTCGCCCGCCGCGTACTTGGCCATGTTCGCGGCCTCGCCGGACTCCTTGTCGCGACCGGAGTCGTAGAGCGCGGCCGCCTTCTGCGTCATCAGCCTGGCCAGCTCGATCTCGATGTGGATCTTCGCCAGCGGGTGCGAGAGGCCCTGGTGCGCGCCGATCGGGCTGTCCCACACCTGGCGCTGCCGCGCGTAGGAGACGGCCTTGGCGATCGCGAGGCGGGCCGAGCCCGTCGCCATGCTCGCGCCCATGATCCGTTCGGGGTTGAGACCGGCGAAGACCTGCAGCAGGCCCTGGTCCGGCGAGCCCACGACGGCGTCCGAGGGCAGCCTGACGTCGTCGAAGAACAGGGTGAACTGCTTCTCCGGCGCCACCAGGTCCATGTCGATCTGGTGCCAGGTGAAGCCCTCGGCGTTCGTCGGCACGACCACGAGGACCGGCCCGGTCTTCTGGATCGCGACCACGAGCACGGCGTCGACCTCGTCGACGCCGGAGATGTAGGTCTTGGTGCCCTTGAGGATCCAGTCGTCGCCGTCGCGCTGCACGTGCGTCTTCAGCTTGTGCGAGTTGGACCCCGCGTCCGGCTCGGTGATCGCGAACGCCATCTTCAGCGTGCCGTCCGCGAAACCGGGCAGCCACTTGGCCTTCTGCTCCTCGGTGCCGAACCGCGCGATCACCGTGGCGCAGATCGCCGGCGAGACCACCATGAGCAGCAACGGGCATCCGGCCGCCGCCAGCTCCTCGCACACCGCCGCGAGGTCGCCGATGCCGCCGCCACCGCCGCCGTACTCCTCCGGCACGGCCACGCCGAGGTAGCCGAGCTTGCCGGCCTCCTCCCACAGTTCGGTGGTCTTCTCTCCCGCCCTGGACTTGGCGATGAAGTAGTCGTGGCCGTACTTCGCACCGAACTCGGCGACGGCCTTGCGCAGCGCGATCCGCTCTTCGGACTCGACGAAGCTCACGATCCGTCTCCATTCTGTTCGGCCACCACGGCCAGGACGTCGCCCGAGTTGACCTGCTGGGCGTTCTCGACGAGGAGCTCGGTGACGGTGCCCGCGCTGCTCGCGAGCACGCGGTGTTCCATCTTCATGGCTTCCAGCACCAGGAGTTCGGCACCGGCTTCGACCACGTCGCCCTGCCGGACCGACACCCTCACCACGGTTCCGGGCATCGGGGCGACGGTCGCGCCCGGCACGAGCTTCGTCTCCGGTTCGGGAAAGCGCGGCACGACCTTCAGCGACACCGAACCGCGCGGCGAGTCGACCTCGACCAGATCGCCGTACTTCGCGACGTGGAACGGAACGCGCACGCCGTCCAGGTCGAGCGTGACCACGCCGGGAGTCGCCTGCTTCGGGTCGTACTCGACCTCGATCAGCTCCTCACCGAACAGGAACCTGGCCTTCGGCTGCTGAGAACGCACGTTGCGCCAGCCGAGCGGTAGGTGACCGATCTTGCGACCGGCCGCGCTCGCCAGCGCCGCCGCGAGCGCAAACGGTTGCGGGTCAACGGTCCGGGTGAGGTCGTGCTCGGTCAGGAACCCTGTGTGCGTGTCACCGTCGAGGAAAGCCTCGTTTCCGAGGATGTCCACGAGCAGTGCGCGGTTCGTGACGAGGCCGTGGACCTGGGCGCTCTCCAGCGCCGTGGCGAGCTTGCGGGCGGCGGCCCGGCGCGTGGGCGCGTGGGCGATCACCTTGGCCAGCATCGGGTCGTAGTGCACGGAGACCACCGAGCCGTCCTCGACGCCGCTGTCGATCCGGACGTCACCGGGCACGTGGAACCGGTGCAGCGTGCCGCTCGCCGGCCTCCAGTCGTTCGCCGGGTCCTCGGCGTAGAGGCGGACCTCGATCGCGTGGCCCCGCGGCTGCGGCACCTCCACCGGCAGCCTGGCCCCCTCGGCGATGCGCAGCTGCCACTCGACGAGGTCCACGCCGTGGACGAGCTCGGTGACGGGGTGTTCGACCTGCAGGCGCGTGTTGACCTCCAGGAAGTGGAAGTCCTCGCCCTTCAGCATGAACTCGACGGTGCCCGCGCCGACGTACCCGATCGACTCGGCCGCCGCCGTCGCCGCGGCGAACAAGCGCTTGCGGACGTCGTCGGTGACCGCCGGGCTGGGCGACTCCTCGACGATCTTCTGGTGCCTGCGCTGGATCGAGCACTCGCGTTCGCCGAGCGCCCAGACCGTGCCGTGCGCGTCGGCGAGGATCTGCACCTCGACGTGCCGGGCGTGCTCCAGCAACGGTTCGCAGAACACCGTCGGGTCGCCGAACGCCGACTCGGCCTCGCGCCGCGCACTCGCCAGCGCGTCCGCGAACTCCGCCTTCTCCCGCACGATCCGCATGCCGCGGCCACCACCACCGGCCGACGCCTTGATCAGGACCGGGAACTCGGTGACGGTCTCGGGATCCAGTTCCGGCAGCGTCGGCACCCCCGCGGCCGCCATCCGCTTCTTCGCGGCGACCTTGGACCCCATCGCCTCGATCGAGTCCGGTTCCGGGCCGACCCAGGTCAGGCCCGCGGCCTGCACCTTGCGCGCGAAGTCGGCGTTCTCGCTGAGGAATCCGTAGCCGGGGTGGACGGCGTCCGCGCCCGCCTTCACCGCCGCCTCGACCAGCAGGTCCGCACGCAGGTAGGTCTCGGTGGGCGAGGCACCGGGCAACCGCACCGCGAAGTCGGCCTCCCGGACGTGCGGCGACTCGGCGTCCGGGTCGGAGAAGACGGCGACCGTGCGGATTCCGTTGTCCCGGCAGGTGCGAATGATCCGGCGGGCGATCTCGCCGCGGTTGGCGATCAGGAGGGACTTGATCACGGGGCTCACATCCGGAAGACGCCGAAGCCGTCGGCGCCCTTGATCGGTCCGCTGTGGACAGCGGAGAGGCAGAGGGCGAGCACGGTCCTGGTGTCGCGCGGGTCGATCACGCCGTCGTCGTAGAGCTTCCCGGACAGGAACGGCGCGAGCGACTGCTCCTCGATCTGCGCCTCCACCATCTTGCGCATGGCGGCGTCGTGCTCCTCGTTGTACTCCTGCCCCTTCGCCGCGGCGGCCTGCCGTCCGACGATCGAGAGCACCCCGGCGAGCTGCGCGGGGCCCATCACGGCCGACTTGGCGTTGGGCCAGGTGAACAGGAACCTCGGGTCGTACGCCCTGCCGCACATGCCGTAGTTGCCGGCGCCGTACGAGGCACCCATGGTGATCGTCAGGTGCGGCACCCGGCTGTTGGAGACGGCGTTGATCATCATCGAGCCGTGCTTGACGATGCCGCCCTGCTCGTACTGGGCGCCGACCATGTAGCCGGTGGTGTTCTGCAGGAACACCAAGGGGGTGTCGCTCTGGTTCGCCAGCTGGATGAACTGGGTGGCCTTCTGCGACTCCTCGCTGAACAGCACGCCGCGCGCGTTGGCGAGGATGCCGACCGGGTAGCCGTGGATGCGGGCCCACCCGGTGACGAGGCTGTTGCCGTACAACGGCTTGAACTCGTCGAAGTGCGACCCGTCGACGAGCCGCGCGATGACGTCACGGGGGTCGAACGGCACCCGCTGGTCCTCGGAGACGATGTCGAGGATGCTCTCGGCGTCGAACAGCGGCTCCTCCACCGGTGCCGGCTCCGGCCCGAGCTTCCGCCAGTTCAGCCGGGCGACGACCCTGCGCGCCAGCCGGATCGCGTCGGTCTCGTCCTCCGCCACGAAGTCCGCGAGGCCGGACGTCACGCCGTGCATGGTCGCGCCGCCCAGCGACTCGTCGTCGGAGTCCTCGCCGGTCGCCATCTTCACCAGCGGCGGACCACCCAGGAACACCTTGGAGCGGTCCTTGATCATGATCACGTAGTCGGACATGCCCGGCACGTACGCACCGCCGGCCGTCGCGTTGCCGAACACCGCCGTGATCGTCGGGATCCCGGCCGCGCTCAGCCGCGTCAGGTCGCGGAACGCCCGGCCGCCGGGGATGAAGATCTCGCTCTGCGTCGGCAGGTCCGCGCCGCCCGACTCGACCAGGCTGACCAGCGGCAGCCGGTTCTGCAACGCGATGTCGTTGGCCCGCAACGACTTGCGCAGCGTGTACGGGTTCGACGAGCCACCGCGCACCGTCGGGTCGTTCGCGACGATCACGCACTCGACGCCCTCGATGCGTCCGATGCCCGTGACGACCGACGCTCCCACCGGGAAGTCGGTGCCCCACGCCGCGAGCGGGGACAGCTCCAGGAACGGGCTGTCCTCGTCGATGAGCAGCTCCACCCGTTCGCGGGCGAGGAGCTTGCCGCGCTTGTGGTGCCGTTCGACGTACTTCGGCCCACCTCCCGCGAGCGCCTTGGCGTGCTCGGCGTCCAGTCCCGCGATCTTCGCGAGCAGCGCCTCCCTGTTGCCCATCAGGCGAACCCCAATCGTCGTGCCGCGAGCTCGGTCATCACTTCACTCGCCCCGCCCCCGATGCCGAGGATGCGGGCGTCCCGGTAGTGACGCTCCACTTCGGACTCCCGCATGTAGCCCATGCCTCCGTGCAGCTGCACGGCTTCGTCGACGACCTCGGAGCAGGCGTCCACGGCGGCGTTCTTCGCGAAGCAGACCTCGGTGACGCAGTCGTCGCCGCGGTCGATCCTGGCCGCGACCTCGCGCGTGTACGTCCGCGCCAGGTCGATCTTCTGCGCCATGTGTGCGAGCTTGTGCCGCACCACCTGGTTCTTGATCAGCGGTTTGCCGAACGTCTCCCGGTTGCGCACCCACTCGACGGTCAGGTCCAGCGCCCGTTGCGCCGTCGCGTAGGCCTCGACCGCCATCGTCACGCGTTCGACCTGGAACTGCTGCATGATCAGCGCGAAGCCCTGGTTCTCCTCGCCGACCAGGTTCGCCACCGGCACGCGCACGTCGTCGAAGTGCAGTTCGGCGGTGTCGCTGCAGTGCCAGCCCATCTTGTCGAGCTTGCGGCGGGTGAACCCGTCCTGGATCACCAGCAGTGAGATGCCCTGGTAGCCCTCGCCGCCGGTGCGCACCGCGGTCGTGACGAAGTCCGCCCGGCAGCCCGAGGTGATGAAGGTCTTCTCGCCGGTGACGACGTAGTGGTCGCCGTCCCTGACCGCCTTGGTCCTGATCGCCGCGACGTCGGATCCGGCGCCGGGTTCGGTGACCGCGAGGCCGCCGATCTTCTCGCCCCGGATCGCGGGCTTGGCGAACCTCTCGATCAGGTCCTCGTTGCCGCTCTGCCAGATGTGCGGGATCGCGATGCCGAGCGTGAACAGCGCCGCCATCAGGCCCGACGAGCCGCCGTTCTGGATGATCTCCTCGGTCAGCGCGACCGTGTCGAGCAGGTCGCCGTGCTCGAACCCGATGCCGAGCAGGTCGAGTTCCGCCGCCTTCTTGTGCAGCTCGCGCGGCACCTCGCCGTCGCGTTCCCACTGGTCGAGGTGCGGCGCGATCTCCCTGCGGGTGAAGTCGCGGACGAGCTGCCGCAGCTCTTTCCGCTCGTACAGGTCCTTCGTGATCACAGGAGCTCCTCCGGGATCTCTACTTCCCTGCCGCGCAGCCACTCGCCCAGCGCCTTGGCCTGCGGGTCGAACCGCGTGCTGCTCGCCACCCCGTCGCCGAGCAGGCCGTGCAGCACGAAGTTGAGCGCCCTGAGGTTCGGCAGCTCGTACCTGCTGACGTCCTGGGCTTCCGGCAGCAGTTCCTTGAGCTTCTCGGTGGTGAGGAAGCCGTTCAGCCACTCGAAGGCCTCGTCGCTGCGCACCCACACACCGAGGTTCGCGTCCCCGCCCTTGTCACCGCTGCGCGCACCGGCGATCGTTCCCAGCGGCCTCTTCACAGCAACACCGCCTTGGCACTGACCTCGTCACGATTCACGTACGCGGCCTGGTAGATCCCGAACGGCGTCCCGTCGCCGGGTGGCGCCGTGACGTGGAAACCGGGATAGCTCGCCAATGCGAGCTCGATCGCCGCCCTGCTGAATCCCTTGGCGCGCTTGGGGTCCGCCGTCTTGATGGTGACGTGCAACAACGCGCTGGCCTGTTCCTCGGTCGCCGCGTCGCGCTGATCGGTCCGCGCCAGCGTCCAGGTCAGCCCTTCCTCACCGATGGCGTCGTGGAGCTGCCGCCGGACCAGGTCGGCCTTCTGCTGGACGTCGAGTCCGGTGAGGACGAACGTCGTGGAGTTCCTGAAGCCGCCCAGCGTGTTCAGGCAGACCTTCAGTGTGCTGGGAGGCGGACTCCCCTTCGTGCCGCTGATCCTGACCCCGCGCTCGTGCGCGTCGAGCCGGATCGTGTCGAAGTGCGTGGTGACGTCCGGCCCCAGGTACTCGGGCGCCCCGATCTCGTACAGCAGCTGCGCCGTCACGGTGTCGACGGTGACCGCGCCACCCGTGCCCTCGTGCTTGGTGATCAGGCACGAGCCGTCCTCGTCGATCTCCGCGATCGGGAACCCCGGCCGGGTCACGTCGATCTCGGTGAAGAACGAGTAGTTGCCGCCCGTGGCCTGCGTTCCGCACTCCAGCACGTGCCCGGCGACCGTGGCCCCGGCCAGCCGGTCCCAGTCGTCGCGCGCCCACCCGAAGTGCGCCGCGGCAGGCCCGACCACGAGGCTCGCGTCGGTGACGCGGCCGGTGACCACGACCTGCGCGCCCTGCTTCAGACACTCCGCGATCTCCCACGCGCCGAGGTAGGCGTTGGCGGTCAGCGCCTCGGGGAACCGCTCCTTGAGGTCGTCACCCGTGACGTACCCGACCTTGGCGCCGACCTTGGCGCCGAGCTGGCGCGCCAGCCCCTCGGGGTTCAGGCCACCGGCGTTGACCACGATCTTGACGCCCTTGTCGAGCGCCAGCGCGAGGCAGTCCTCCATCTGCCGCAGGAACGTCTTCGCGTAGCCCAGCGACGAGTCCTTCATGCGGTCGCGCCCGAGGATCAGCATGGTCAGCTCGGCGAGGTAGTCGCCGGTCAGGACGTCGAGCTCGCCGCCCTCCAGCTGTTCGCGCATCGCGGACAGCCGGTCGCCGTAGAACCCGGACGCGTTGCCGATCCTGATCAACGGCCACCTCCGGGCGGCCCCGCGAACGCCTGCGCGATCGGCACCCACTCCTGCGCCACCGGGCCGGAGGCCTCGATCGCGAGCTCCTTGCGGTTGCGGCGCTGCGTCACCAGCCACGCGAAGTCCAGCGCCGGCCCGGAAACCCGGTTCTCGGCGTTCTCCGGCCCCCACGTCCACGACTCGCCGCCGGGCCCGGTCAGCTCAACGCGCACCTCGTCCGTCGGCACCGCCAACCCGTTGAGCAGGAACGCGAAGCCCATCGTCCGCACGCCGATGTGGCACACGTGCCTGATGCGCGCGGTGGGCTCCCTGACCACCCCGAGCGCGTCCGCCACGTCCTGCCCGTGGGCCCAGGTCTCCATGATCCGCGCGGTGGCCATCGACGCCGGGCTCATGGGCGGTCCGAACCACAGGATCTTCCCGGACGCCTGGGCGAGGTGCTCCAGCAACGACTTCCGGCTGTCCCGCCACAGCTCCAGCAGGTCCGGCGACGCCGCCGCCTCCGCCGCGGTGCGGTCGACGATGTCGGCGGTCAGCGGCTGCGCCTGGAACGCCTCGGGGTCGGTGATGGCGAGGATCGACGCCTTGTCCGTCCACATGAGATGGCCGATCTGGTGCGCCACGGTCCAGCCCTGGGCGGGCGTGGGCACCGACCAGTCGTCCACCCCCGCGACGATCTCGTCCAACGAGCGCGACTCGGCGTCGAGGTCGGCCAGCAGTTCCGTGATCACAGCTGTTCCTCCAGCATCCGCGCCCAGTAGCGCACGACGTGCGCCCGGCGCTTGGCGTCATCGGCGAGCTGGTTGGCGAGCGCCAGCCCGCGCACAAGATCAAGGGTTGCCTGCACCGCGTCCCTCACACCCGGCTGCGAGTCGTCCACGTCCAGCAGTTCCAGCGCCAGCCCGTACACCTCGCGGCCCAGGCGGGCCTGCAGTTCCAGCACCTGCTCGCGCAGCTCCGGGTCGGTGCGCGCGGCCACCCACAGTTCGAGGGCCGCGGTGAACAGGTCGCTGGCGTGGAAGTCCGCGATCAGCTCCACCACGGCGTGCGTGCTCTTCTCGGCGATCTCCGCGCGCCGCTTGAGCACCTCGACGCTCTCCGCACCCACGTGCTCCACGGCCGCCGCGACCAGCTCACCGCGCGTGCGGAAGTGGTGCAGCTGCGCGCCGCGCGACACCCCCGCGCGTTCGGCCACCTCGGTCGTCGTGGTGCCTGACCAGCCTCGTTCCACCAGGCACTCGACGGTCGCCTCCATCAGCTTCCGCTTCGTCTCGCGCGTGCGGTCGGCCTGGCGCTGCCTCGTCTCCACGCTCCGAGTGTTCCGGCGAACAAACAAACAGTCAAGCCTGCTTGTAAATCGGCCAGGAAGAGTTGCTACCGTCCGCGAGCGATGAGCATCGTGGAACGACTGCGGGCCGCCGGCTGTGTTTTCGCCGAAGAAGAGGCCGCACTGCTGCAAGAAGCCGCTCGCGACGCCGAGCACCTCGAAGACCTGGTCAGGCAACGGGTCGACGGCCTGCCGCTGGAGCACGCCGTCGGCTGGGCGTTGTTCTGCGGACAGCGGATCGTGGTCACCAAGGGCGTCTTCGTCCCCCGCCACCGCACCGAACTGCTGGTGGACCTCGCCACCGACCTGAAGCCCGCCACCGTCGTCGACCTGTGCTGCGGCTCCGGCGCGGTGGGCGCGGTCCTGCAACACCGGCTGCCGGACGCCACGGTCTACGCGGCCGACATCGACCCCGTGGCCGTGGCGTGCGCGCGCAAGAACCTAACGCGCGTGTTCGAGGGTGACCTGTTCGACGCCCTCCCCGCGCACCTCAAGGGCGCCGTCGACGTCATGGTCGCCAACGTGCCGTACGTGCCGACCGACGACATCCGGTTCATGCCGCCGGAAGCCCGCGACCACGAGGCACGGGTGGCGCTCGACGGCGGCGAGGACGGCCTGGAGGTCCTGCGCCGCGTGGCGGCCCAGGCGGTGACCTGGCTCCGCCCCGGCGGGCACCTGCTGAGCGAGACCAGCGAGCGCCAGGCACCGGCCGCGCTCGCCGCCTTCACCGCCGCGGGACTCGACGCCAAGCTCGTGACCAGCGAAGACGCAAATGCGGTGGTCGGCAGGCGTTAACTTCCGTACAATGTACGGTATGGCGTACGACGAGATCATGCAGTGGTTTGCGCGGTGGGACGAGCTCGCGGTCAAGGGCGACGTCGAGGCGATGGCCGACATGGCCCTGTTCCCGGTCAACACGGTCACCGACGGCTCGGCGACGTCGTGGGACCGCGAGACGTTCCTGAAGGAGATGGGCGCCCAGCTCGGCGGCGAGGTGCAGATGGAGTCCACCAGGACGCCGCACTTCATCAACGACAACCTGGTCTTCGTGATCACGGACGGCACGATCAACGGGATCACGGTGCGCTACGGCGACCTGCTCACGAGGGTCGGCGGCGAGTGGAAGTTCCAGACGATGGCCCAGGGCGGCTGGGCGTAACGCGGTACAACAGAAGCATGATCGCAATGCAGTACGAGATCCGGCTGCCCTCGAACTACGACATGGAGATCATCCGCGAACGCGTCCGCACCCGCGGTCACGCGCTCGACGGGTTCGAGGGCCTGGGGTTCAAGGCATACCTGGTGCGCGACACGCAGTACGCGCCGTTCTACGTGTGGAACACCTCGGCCGGCATGGCGAACTTCCTCTACCGGGGCGGTGGCTTCCAGGGGATTCTCGCCGACTTCGGCCGGCCGGTCGTGCGGCACTGGCCGGGCGTGGCGTTCGTCAGGGGCGACGCGGCGACGGCGAGGTTCGCGACGCGCCGGATCACCAGGCTCGCACCCGAGGCGAACCCGATCGACGCGGTGGCGGAGATCGAACTGGAGAAGGCGCCCGGCCTGCACTCGGCGGTCGCGGGCGTTGATCCGCGCACGTGGGAAGTCGTGCGCTTCGAACTGTGGGAGGAACACCCCGGGGAAGAGGGTGCCTACGAAGTCCTCCACTTCTCCGAGCCGGGGCTCGAAGAGATCACAGCAGGGTGAGCTGTTCCTGATCGACGCGCGGTGCCGGCACACCCACCGGCAGGCTGCCGTCGGGCCACACGCCGTCGTCGTCGCCGGGCACACCGGTGACGGCGTCGGTGGACCGGCCCCGCGGTGCCAGCCCGTGCTTCTCGATCAACGGGACCACGCGCGCCGCGAGCCGGGCGCGATACCGCTTGTCCACATAGGACCGGTTGCCGTACAGGTACCGGTACGTCTCGACGAGGTCCGGGTGCTCGCGGCGCAGCCAGGCCGCGAACCACTCCTTCGCACCGGGACGCAGGTGCAGCGGCAGCACGGTCACACCGGTCGCACCGGCGGCCGCGATCTGCTCCAGCAGGAAGTCCAGCTGTTCCGCGGAGTCCGTCAGCTCCGGCAACACCGGGGCCACGAACACCCCGCACGGCAGGCCCGCCTCCCGCACCTTCCGCACCAGGTCGAGCCGGGCGGCGGGCGTCGGCGTGCCGGGCTCCAGCGACTTGTGCAGATCCCGGTCCATCAACGCGAGCGACACCGCGATCCCGACCGGCACGACCTCGGCGGCCGCCGTCAGCAACGGCAGATCACGTGCCAGCAGCGTGCCCTTCGTGAGGATCGAGAAGGGCGTGCGGGAGGCGGTCAGCGCCTCGATGATCCCTGGCATCAAGGCGTACCGCCCCTCCGCCCGCTGGTACGGATCGGTGTTCGTGCCGAGCGCCACGTGCTCCTGCTTCCAGCGCGTGGACCGCAGCTGGCGCGACAGCACCTCCCCCGCGTTGACCTTGACGATCAGCTGGTTGTCGAAGTCCTTGCCGGTGTCGAGGTCCAAATAGGAGTGCGTCTTGCGGGCGAAGCAGTTGTGGGACACGATCCCGTTCGCGATGAAGTCCGCGGTGCCGGTCGAGATGTCGTAGAGGGTCATCTCCCCCAGCGGTTCCACGGACACGACACCCAGCGGCTGCTTCGACTTGATCGCCACGCCGTCGATGTCGCGCTTGCGGGTGATCGCCGGGTCGACGGTGTGGAAGAAGCGCAGGTTCTCGCGCAGCCCTCCGCGCAGCCGCACGACCCGCACGCCGCGCCGGCGGCGCAGCTCCTCGATCGCGAAGTCGAAGTGGAAGTGCTTGAGCGCCAGGCAGATCGCTTCCAGCACGGTGGCGTTGCGCGTCGACATCCGCAGGATGCTGCGCGAGCAGGTCCCGAGGTAGTCGAACGCGCCGGCCAGGAATCCCTTGAGCCAGTCGGGGTTCGGGGCTATCTGCCAGTGCGCGAGCTCGCGCACTTGGTGCAGAAATCCCCTCCCTTCTCGCACACCGAAGTAGTCGAGATACTCCTGTGTGCGCTCCATGGCCTCGATGTCGGCCAGGGGGATGTGGAACTCGGTCTCGTCGTCCACCATGCCGCGCAGGTACCCGCGGCGGTAGTCGTCGGTCACGGAGGGCTGCTCGACGAACGCCCCCGTGCCCATCAGCTTGTTGCCGGTCGTGAGGTGCGGACGCCGGCCGACGCCCGCCGTTTCGCCCGTCACGTGCTTCCAACCGCGGTCGGTGAGGAACCGGTGATCACCGGACGCGACGACGGACGTGCCGTCCTCCAGCGTCAGCCGGTACGCGGTCTTGCGCGTCTCCCAGTGGGCGAGAACGGTCGTGAGCTTGTAGCGCCGGTAGTTGCCGACGAGCTCGGTGCCGTAGATCTCGTCGCCTTCACGCAACTCCGCCAACGGTTTCGTGCGACCGTTGCCCATGAGGATCGGCGTGTCTCCGGCCAGGCAGTAGGTGCAGGCGTGTGAGCAGCCGCGATACGGGTTCACCGTCCACGAGAACGGCAGCGACGAACCCGGCACCCCGTTGAGCACGGATTTGGCGCGGACCTCGTGGAACACCACGTCCGCGAACTCAGGAGTTCGTACGCTGCGCACCAGTCCCGGTAGCCCCGGTAGCGCCTGCTGCGGCTCTGCCTCGAGTTTCTGTCCGTCCCATCGCACACCGTCGATTCGAACACATGTTCGAACAGCGGTCAAGGAGTGCACGTGTCACCCATTGAGGTAGCAGGCTTCGTCACCGGCGCACTTTGTGTGTGGCTGGTCGCCCGGCAGAACCCCTGGAACTGGCCCATCGGGATCGCCAACAACATCGCGTTCCTCGTGCTGTTCTGGGGCAGCGGCCTCTACGCCGACTCGGGCCTGCAGATCGTCTACATGGCACTCGCGGTCTACGGCTGGTGGGCGTGGGTGCGCGGCGGTGACCAGCACAGCGTGCTGCACGTCAGCCGCACCACCGGCTCTCAGTGGCTGTGGCTCGCGGTCGCCGGCGTGCTCGGAACCGGTCTGCTGCAC
The DNA here is from genome assembly GCF_040682435.1 of Lentzea sp. NPDC051208. Lineage (NCBI taxonomy): Bacteria > Bacillati > Actinomycetota > Actinomycetes > Pseudonocardiales > Pseudonocardiaceae > Lentzea > Lentzea sp. NPDC051208. The sequence goes on from NZ_JBFBAW010000002.1 coordinate 488,478, forward strand.
TGGGTCCTGGTGACGTTCACCGAGTCGACCGTGCCCTTCTGGGACGCCATCACGACGGTGCTGTCGCTGCTCGCCACGTGGGGCCAGGCGCGCAAGAAGGTCGAGTGCTGGTGGCTGTGGATCGCCGCGGACGTGATCTACGTGCCGCTCTACGCGTACAAGGAGCTTTATCTGACAGCAGTGTTGTACGTGGGGTTCATGTTGCTGTGCGTGATCGGGTTGCGCAACTGGACCAAGGACATCAAGAACGAGGTGCCCGCGTGAAGGAGTTCGGCCACGCGCTCGTGCTCGGCAAGTTCTACCCACCGCACAACGGCCACCACCACCTCATCGAGACGGCGGCTTCGCGCAGCGAACGCACGACCGTCACAGTGCTGGCGGCCTCGCACGAGACGATCCCTCTCGAACACCGCGTGCGCTGGCTGACCGAGACCCACCGCGACACTCCCGGTGTCCGCATCATCGGCGACCTCGACGACCACCCGATGGACTTCGACTCCGACGAGATCTGGACCCTGCACGTCGACCTGACCCGCGCGGTCCTGGCGCGGCGTGCGATCGCGGACGGTCAGCCGGGCGCGGCTCCTGTCGACGTCGTGTTCTCCAGCGAGAAGTACGGCGACGAACTGGCCCGGCGGCTCGGCGCGCAGCACGTGCTCGTCGACCTCGACCGCCTGACGCACCAGATCTCCGGCACGGCGATGCGCACCGACCCGGTCGCGAACTGGCACCACCTCGCGCCCGCGACCCAGCGCGGCCTGGGCTGGAAGGTCGTGGTCGTCGGCGCGGAGAGCACCGGGACGACGACGCTGTCCAGGCAGCTGGCAGCCCACTTCGGCGCGCCCTGGATCCCCGAGTACGGCCGCGAGCACACCGAGCACAAGCTGACGGCCGCACGCGCGTTCGATCCGGACGCCACGGTGGACCGTCTGGTGTGGACCCTGGGCGATTTCGAAGACGTTGCGCACGAGCAGGAACGCCGCATCCAGGCCGAGACCGCACCACTGGTCGTCGCGGACAACGACGCGTTCGCCGCGACCGTCTGGGGCGAGCGCTACCTCGGTTTCCGGCCGGAACTCCCCCTCGGCTCCGAACCGGACCTGTACCTGCTGACCGACCACACCGGCGTTCCGTTCGAACAGGACGGCTGGCGTGACGGCGAACACCTGCGGGAGTGGATGACGGGCCTGTTCGAACGCGAGCTCGCGCAGCGCGGCGTGCCTTGGTTGAAGCTCACTGAGGACAGGTTCGCGACGGCCGTAACGGCGGTCGAACATCTAATGGGGCAGGATGTCGCGCGTGGGTCACGGTCACGGGCATAGCCATGCGCTGAACGAAGAACCGGCATCGCAGCGCGTGCGCATGTTGCTGATGTGGCTGCTGGTGCCGTTGGCGCTGGCCACCGTCGTCGGCGCGGCACTGCTGTACCCGTTCGGGCACGAGCAGAAGACCGGCGCGGAGATCGGTCTCCACCAGACGCCGGTCCAGGCCGTCGTCACCGGCGTGGCCGCGAACTGCGGCGAGAAGTGCGTCGCGGTGACCGTGAAGATGACCGACGGAGCCGCGACCGGGCAGAGCGTCACGATCCCGAGCGTGAAGGGGCCCGGAGCGCCGAGCTTCCAGATCGGCGACGAGGTGGTGCTGTCCTACGCGGGCAGCCAGCCGCAGGCCGCCGAGTCGTACCAGATCGTCGACTTCCAGCGCGGCTGGTCACTCGCCGTGCTGGCGCTGCTGTTCGCGGCCGCCGTCCTGCTGCTCGGCAGGTGGCAGGGACTCGCCGCCCTGGGCGCGTTGCTGCTGAGCTTCGTGGTGCTGGTGCTGTTCGTGATGCCGTCGATCCTCGCGGGCGAGAACCCGTTGATGGTCGCGGTGGTCGGCGCCGGGCTGATCATGTTCATGGTGCTGTACCTGACGCACGGCATATCGGCGCGCACGTCGACAGCGGTGCTCGGAACGCTGGTCAGCCTCGCGCTGATCGGCGTGCTGGGCGCGTTGTTCTCGGCCGTGTCGAAGCTGACGGGCCTGGACGAGGACACGACGAACCTCGTCACGCTCCTCGGCACCGACATCGACACCCGCGGACTGCTGCTCGCGGGCACGTTGATCGGCGCGCTGGGCGTGCTGGACGACGTGACGGTCACCCAGACGAGCGCGGTGTGGGAACTGCGCCGGGCCAACGACAAGCTGACGTGGCGCGAGCTCTTCGCGGCGGGCTCGCGGATCGGGCGCGACCACATGTCGTCCGTCGTGAACACGCTCGTGATGGCCTACGCGGGCGCCGCGCTGCCGTTGCTGCTGGCGATCTCGCTGGCCGGGCGGTCGATGGGCGAGATCCTGACGGCGCAGCAGATCGCGCAGGAGATCGTCCGCACGCTCGTGGGCAGCATCGGCCTGGTGGCGGCGATCCCGGTGACCACCGCGCTGGCCGCCCTGATCGCGGTACGCCAAGAGGTCGCCCCCATCGCGGTTCAGGCCCCCGAACCCGAGCCTGAACCCGAGCCGAAGACCGTGAAGCGTGCCGCGAAGCCCGTGAAACCCGAAAAGCCACGGCCCGCGCGCATCGAGGGCGACCTCTTCACCGGCTACGACCCCGACAAGGGGCCGTGGGAACGTCCTAGTGAGCCAAGAGCACCAAGAGCAGCGCCAGCACGCCCGGCACCACCTGCACGAAGAAGATCTTCCGGCTCGCCGTGAACGTGCCGTAGACGCCCGCGACGATCACGAACACCGTGAACAGCACGGACGCGCCGAAGTCCTGGCGGATCAGCGCGTAGACCAGACCGGCGGCGAGGAACCCGTTGTAGAGACCCTGGTTCGCCGCGAGGGCCTTCGACTCCTGCGCGAACTCGGGCGTGAGGCCGAAGGCCTTCTGGCCGCGCGGCGTCGTCCAGAGGAACATCTCCAGCACCACGATGTAGACGTGGATCAGCGCCACGAGGGCGAGCAGTACGTTGGCGATGACCTGCACTTGGGTTCCTCCTCAGAGCTGACACACGCGATGAGACAATAGAGCAGTGGGAAGACAGCGGCCCGACACAGAGGCGATCACCGAGTCGATCGACTCCGGTGTCGCCGAACTGGTCCCCGATCTCGGTGGACGGAACTCCTGGACGTTGCGGGTCAACGGAACCCCACAGTCGCATGTGGACCTCGACGACCCGACCTACCTGGAGTTCGAGTACGTCCGCCGGCTGGGTCACATCGTCGATCTCACCGCGCCTTCGCGTGTGCTCCACCTGGGTGGTGGCGCTCTCACGCTAGCGCGCTACGTGGCCGATCTACTCCCTCGAGCGTCTCAGCAGGTGGCCGAGATCGACGCGGGGCTGATCGCGTTCATCCGCCGCGAACTCCCGCCACCCCCGCGGGTGAAGATCACCACAGGCGACGCCCGGGCCGTGCTCGTCAAAGCACGGCCCGGCTCGTTCGACCTGATCATCACCGACTGCTTCGCCGGAGCCCGCACGCCCGCGCACCTGACGTCGGTCGAGTTCGTGGAGCAGGCGTCGGCCGCGCTGGCCGGCGACGGCATCTACGCGGCGAACATCGGCGACGGCAACGGCCTGCAGTTCGCCCGCGCCCAGTGCGCGACCGTGCGCTCGGTGTTCGAACACGTCTGCGTGATGGCCGAACCGGGAGTGTTCCGCGGCAGGCGCTTCGGCAACTTCGTGATCATGGCCTCGCACAACGGTCTGCCGATGCAGCAGCTGACCCGCGCGACCGCCGGGGACCCGTTCCCCGGCCGGGTCGAGCACGGGACGGGGCTGACGAAGTTCATCGGTGGCGCACCGGTCACCACCGATGCGACCGCGACCCTCTCCCCCGCCCCGCCCTCGGGCCTCTGGGGCACCTGAGCCGTTTCAGTCGAGCGACGTGACGAACTTCGAGACGGCGTCCGGATGGAGCTTCTGCGCCATCCGCCCGGCCGGCGCGAGTGAGCCGAGCCGGTACAGCGGCCGTTCCGCCGCCGCCATGCCGCGCGCCTCGGACCGCAGCTGGGCCACGAGCAGCTCCGAGAACACCAAGCCAGGCGTGTCCCCGCGTGCGGCCAGCGCGTCCGCGAGCCTGCGGAGCTGGTAGACGCCCAGCTCACGGCCGCCCACTCCTGAGTACATCGACAGGGCGATGTTGATCGCCTTCTTGCCGCCGCGCACGAACAGGCCGACCGTCCGGGCACCGCGCAGGTCCGTGACCAGCAGGTCCAGGCCGTCCGCCACCGCCAGGTCGACCTTGCGCGTGCCGAACGCCCGCACGTACACGGTCGTGCCCTGCAGCCACACCGTGCGGCGCGCCTCGGACATCGCCAGCAGGATCACCGGCACCGACACGATCGCCCCGGCGATGACACCGGGCCAGCGGCCACCGATCAGGCCCACGATCGCGCCGAAGGCGAGGGCGACCATGATGCCGCCGATCGCCACCATGCGCGCACGCTTGCGGACCGTCACCTTGTCGAGCAGGTCGAGAACGAGCTTGTCGTCGCTCACGGGGTCTCACGCACCGCCTCGGCCACGACCGCTCCGGCGTCCGACGCCATGCCCTCGACACCGCCTGGCACAGCGGCCACGAGTGCGGCCGCCTTCAGCGCACCGCGCACCTCTTCGACCACGTCCGCCAGCGGCACGGTGACCTGCTCGCCGGTCGCGAGGGTCTTGACGCCGACGTTGCCGGCCTCCAGGTCGCGCTCACCGAGCACCAGCGCCAGCTTCGCGCCCGACTTGTCGGCGGCCTTGAAGCCCGCCTTCATCGAACGGCCGCCGTAGACCAGGTCGGTCCGCACGCCCGCGGCACGCAGCTCACCGGCGATCGCGACCAGGCGCGCCCGCGCGGCCTCGCCCAGCGGCACACCGATCACGTCGACGCGGCTGAACTCCGGCAGCACGCCCTCGGCCTGCGCCGCGAGCAGCGCCCGGTCGACGCCGAGGCCGAAGCCGACACCGGACAGCTCCTGACCGCCGAGCTGCGCCATCAGGCCGTCGTAGCGACCGCCGCCCCCGATGCCCGACTGGGCACCGAGACCGTCGTGGACGAACTCGAACGTCGTCTTCGTGTAGTAGTCGAGACCTCGGACCATGCGCGGATTCTCGACGAACTTCACGCCCAGCTCGGTCAAGTACCCCTTGACGAGCTCGTAGTGCTCACGGCACGCGTCGCACAGGTGGTCCACCATCAGCGGCGCCTCGGCGACCAGCGCGCGCACCTCGGGGCGCTTGTCGTCCAGCACGCGCAGCGGGTTCAGCTCGGCCCGCTTCTGCGTCGCCTCGTCGAGCGGCAGCTTCGCGAGGAACTCCTGCAGCAGCGCGCGGTACGCGGGACGGCAGTTCGCGTCGCCCAGCGACGTCAGCTCCAGGCGGTAGCCGGTCAGGCCGATCGCGCGGAACCCCGCGTCGCCGACGGCGATGACCTCGGCGTCCAGGGCCGGGTCGTCGATGCCGATGGCCTCGATGCCGACCTGGTGGAACTGCCGGTACCGGCCGGCCTGCGGCGCCTCGGCGCGGAAGAACTGGCCCGCGTAGTACAGCTTCGCCGGCAACGAGCCCCGGTCGAGGCTGTGCTCGATCACGGCCCGCATCACGCCCGCGGTGCCCTCGGGGCGCAGGGTGATGGAGCGGTCACCGCGGTCGAGGAAGGTGTACATCTCCTTCGTCACGACGTCGGTCGACTCGCCGACACCGCGCGAGAACAACGCCGTGTCCTCGAAGACGGGCAACTCGATGTAGCCGTAGCCCGCGAGCTCGGCGGCACGGGTCAGCGTCGACCGGACGTGCGCGAACGCGGCGGACGTCGGCGGGATGTAGTCGGGAACGCCTTTGGGTGCGGAAAACACGTCTCTCAAAGTCCTCGGTGCGGGGCGGCCGGCGCGTCGTTCGTCTGAACAGCGTCCTGCAGCTGGAGCAGGTACGGGTTCGTCGCTCGTTCGCGGCCTATGGTCGTCGTCGGGCCGTGGCCGGGCAGCACCACCGTGTCGTCGGGCAAGGTCATGACCTTGTTCTGCAGAGACGACAGCATTCGGGAGTGGTCACCGCCGGGCAGGTCGGTGCGTCCGATGGAACCGGCGAAGAGCGTGTCACCCGAGATCACCAGGCGACCGCCTTCCTGCACACCGGATCGGAACATCACCGACCCGCCGGTATGGCCCGGCGTGTGGTCGACGGTGATCTGCAGCCCGGCGAGGTCGAGCGCGGCGCCGTCGGCGAGCTCGCGGACCTCGGACGGCTCCCGCATCTCCAGGTTGCCCCCGAAGAACGCGGCGGACTCGCGGCTGATGCCCTTCAACGGGTCGGCGAGCATCTCCACGTCATCGGGGTGGATGTACGCGGGGATGTCGTTGCCGTCGCAGACGGGGGTCACGGAGAACGTGTGGTCGAAGTGCCCGTGCGTGAGCAGCACGGCGACAGGCGCGAGACGGTGCCGGCGCAGGGCCTGCTCGATCGGCTCGACCGCGTCCTGACCGGGATCGATGATCACGCAGGGCTCGCCCTCACCGGCAGCCAGGACGAAGCAGTTCGCCTGGAGCGCACCAGTGGGGAACCCGATCACGAGCACGAAAATGACCTCCCTGTTCAACGACAGCCTAACCACCACACAAAGCTCATATGCCCAGGCCCTAGACTGCCGAGCCGACCGCCCTATTCGCATGAGTCCCTGGGGAGGGAGCACGTGCCCACCAACGAGCAGCGACGCGCGGCAGCCAAGCGCAAGCTTGAGCGTCAGATGGTCTACCGCAACGAGCGGGCCAAGAAGCGTCGCATCATCGCCGTCGTCTCGACGGTCGTCGTTGTTGCGCTCGTCGGAGGTGGCGTGTGGTTCCTCGCGACCAACGACGTCTTCGGCAATGGTGACGCCGCCGCGTCGGAGACTCCCACCCAGGAGTCGGTGGACAAGGCGGAGAACATCCCCACCGCGATGCACCAGATCGCGAAGCGCCCGACCGCGCTTCCGGCGAAGGTGAATTGTGAATACACGAAGGGCCAGGAGCCGGCGGCCAAGGAGAACACCCCTCCCGCGAATGGCGAGCAGCCCACCACCGGCACGGTCGGCGTCACGCTCGGCACCTCCATCGGTGACCTGAAGCTGAACCTGGACCGCTCGCTCGCGCCGTGCACCGTCCACAACTTCGTGGAGCTGGCGAAGCAGAAGTACTTCGACAACACGACCTGCCACCGCCTCACCGTGACCGGCATCCAGGTGCTGCAGTGCGGCGACCCCGGCGGCAACGGCATGGGCGGCCCCGGCTACTCGTTCAAGGACGAGGTCTACCCGGAGCTCACCTACGGCCGCGGCGTGCTCGCCATGGCGAACTCGGGCCCCGACACCAACGGCTCGCAGTTCTTCATCGTCTACGGCGACGCCTCGAACCTGCAGGCGAAGTACAACGTCTTCGGCACGGTCGACGAGGAGTCGCTGAAGAAGGTCGACGAGGTCGCGAAGACCGGCACGATCTCCCAGCAGCCCGGCCAGGGCGACGGCAAGCCGAAGACCCCGGTCGACATCAAGTCGGCACTGGTCGCGAACTAGTCGCCACCCGCACCTGAAAGGGCCCCCGGAGCAACTCGCTCCGGGGGCCCTTTCGTGCGACCTGCCCCAGTTACGAGGCCGACGTCACGCGGTACACGTCGTAGACGCCCTCAATGCCGCGCACGGCCTTCAGAACGTGGCCGAGGTGCTTCGGGTCGCCCATCTCGAACGAGAACCGGCTGACGGCCACCCTGTCGCGTGACGTCGTCACCGACGCCGACAGGATGTTCACGCGCTCGTCGGCCAGCACCTTCGTGACGTCCGAGAGCAGCCGGTGCCGGTCGAGCGCCTCCACCTGGATGGCGACCAGGAAGACGCTGGAGGACGACGGCGCCCACTCGACGTCGAGGAGCCGTTCCGGCGACTTCAGCAGCTCCTCCGCGTTCGTGCAGTCGGTGCGGTGCACCGACACGCCGCCACCGCGCGTGACGAAGCCGAGGATGTCGTCGCCCGGCACCGGAGTGCAGCAACGGGCGAGCTTGACCCACACGTCGCCCGCGTCCTTGACGATCACACCCGCGTCGCCGGTGGGGCGGCGCCGGGTGACCGTGGACGGGGTGGCGCGGTCGGCCAGTTCCTCCTCGGCGTGGTCGACACCGCCGAGCTGCGCCACGAGCCGTTGCACGACGTGGCGGGCCGAGGTGTGCCCCTCGCCGACCGCCGCGTACAGCGCGCTCATGTCCGGGTAGTGCAGTTCCTTCGCGAGGGCCTGCATCGAGTCGACGCTGACGAGGCGCTGGATCGGAAGCCCGACACGCCGGACCTCCTTGGTGATCGCGTCCTTGCCCTGCTCGATCGCCTCTTCCTTGCGCTCCTTGGCGAACCACTGCTTGATCTTCGCCTTGGCGCGCGGGGACGCCACGAAGCTCAGCCAGTCGCGGGACGGGCCCGCACCCTCCGCCTTGGAGGTGAAGATCTCGACGACCTCGCCGTTCTCGAGCTTGCGCTCCAGAGCGACGAGACGACCGTTCACACGGGCGCCGATGCAGCGGTGACCGACCTCGGTGTGCACCGAGTAGGCGAAGTCGACCGGCGTGGAGCCCGTCGGCAACGTCTCGACGTCACCCTTGGGGGTGAACACGAAGATCTCGCGCGCGGCGAGGTCCCAGCGCAGCCCCTCGAGGAACTCACCGGGGTCCGCGGCTTCCCGCTGCCAGTCGAGGAGCTGACGCATCCACGCCATCTCGTCGATCTCGACGGACTTGCCGTTGTGCGTGCCCTTGGTCTCCTTGTAGCGCCAGTGCGCCGCGATGCCGTACTCGGCCCTCTGGTGCATCTCCTGGGTGCGGATCTGCACTTCCAGAGGCTTGCCGTCGGGACCGATGACGGTCGTGTGCAGCGACTGGTACACGCCGAACCGGGGCTGCGCGATGTAGTCCTTGAACCGCCCCGGCATGGGCTGCCAGGCGGCGTGCACGACACCCATCGCGGCGTAGCAGTCGCGCACCTCGTCCACGAGGATCCGGACGCCCACGAGGTCGTGGATGTCGTCGAAGTCCCGGCCGCGGACGATCATCTTCTGGTTGATCGAGTAGTAGTGCTTCGGCCGGCCCTCGACCTTCGCGACGATCCGCGCGCTCTCCAGCTGGGTGTTCAGCTCGGAGACGACGGACCTCAGGTACGTGTCGCGACTCGGCGCGCGCTTCGCGACCAGGCGCACGATCTCGTCGTACTTCTTCGGCTGCAGGATCGCGAACGCGAGATCCTCCAGCTCCCACTTGACCGTCGCCATGCCCAGCCGGTGGGCGAGCGGCGCGAGCACTTCGAGCGTTTCACGGGCCTTGCGGGCCTGCTTCTCCGGCGGCAGGAACCGCATCGTGCGCATGTTGTGCAGCCGGTCGGCGAGCTTGATGACCAGAACCCGCGGGTCCTTCGCCATCGCGATGACCATCTTGCGGATGGTCTCGGCCTCGGCCGCTGCCCCCAGCTTGACCTTGTCGAGCTTCGTGACCCCGTCGACCAGCCGGGCGACTTCTTCTCCGAAGTCCTCCTTGAGCTGGTTGAGCGAGTAGTCCGTGTCTTCCACGGTGTCGTGCAGCAGCGCTGCCACCAGCGTCGTGGTGTCCATGCCCAGCTCGGCGAGGATGGTCGCCACGGCGAGCGGATGCGTGATGTACGGGTCGCCGGACTTGCGGCGCTGCGGGCGGTGCTTCTCCTCGGCAACGTCGTACGCGTGCTGCAGAAGCGCCAGATCGGCCTTGGGATGGAGGTCACGGTGCACGGCGGCGAGAGGTTCGAGGACCTGCTTCACCGGGGCCGCACGTTGGGCGGTGATGCGCCGCGCAAGGCGGGCGCGCACACGCCGGGTCGCCGACGGTTGAACAACCGTCGCAGCGGGTTCGGTGTCTTGACTCAACCCCACGCTCCTCGGGTCTCGCGAGTACCGAGGATAACGCGTTTACGATGGGGAAACTTCCGGTGGCGCGCTGAGCGGCACAGCTCACACGGTGAACGCCGCGCAAACTACCGCTGGGCCGATCAGGCGACGCTCACCACGAACGCCCGCCAGGCGGAGACCGAGAACGCCAGGACGGCACCGCCGGCGGCCTTCGAATCACGCACGAGAGCGTCCCCGGCGAGCGACACCTCGACGCAGGCGCTATCACCTTCAGGACCGCTGTAGGAGCTCTTACGCCAACTCCGCCTGTGGGTCATGGGAGTCCTTCCGGAGTCCGCTGACGTAGCTCGCCAGCAAGCTCCGAGATTGTCCCTCATCCAAGGCAATGGCATCCAACCACTTGAAGAACTCACGACTGTCCGCGATGGCGGCGCCGTCGTGCGCGAAGACCCTGGCCATGTCGGTCTCGCTGTATGCCAGCGGCACCAGCTTCTCAAAGCTGATGAGCATCCGCGGGGACATTCTGATCGGTCCTGGACCTGCGGACATCGGCACAATCCGAAGCATGTGCGTGTGGAAGAGCATGCGCAGGTATTGCTCCTCCATGATCCTGTCGTCGCCCACGCGCAGCTGCAGGGCAAGCTCATGCACGTAGAAGAAACACTCCGGACGGTTCGGCCGCCTCATGATCGCCTGTCGGTCCATCCGCCATCGGAAGCTCTTCTCGACGTCAGCTGGCATCTTGCGACCAGCTTCGAGCAGCGCCCGTGCGTATTCGGGGATCTGGATGAGGCCAGGTACTGACAGCACGTCGAAGCTGATGATCTTCTTGGCTTGCGCCTCCGCCAAGGCGAGCGTGCGCAGGTTGTCCGGGACGATGAGGACATACGGGTCGAACGCGTAGCGGTAGCGCTCGCGGAACGCCTCGAAGTGGTGGCTGTCGCGGCCGCACGTCATCAGGTACTGGACGAGGTCGATCTCGCTCGCGCGCGCCTTGCCCTTCTCGATGTTGGAGACCTTGCTCGGGTCCCAGCCGAGTTGTTCCGCGAAGGCGTGGCCGGTCAGGCCGGTGAACTTCTCGCGGAGGCGGCGCAGTTCGTCGCCCAGGTCGCGGCTGTAGGCGGTGGAGGTGATCGCAGTCATTCGTCCGACGGTAGGCATTGGCCCTCCTCCACGAACCAGCTCGTTCGGATGAAAACGGGTGCGTTGCCAGGCGACGTGGCGGCCGGTCCGGAGGCTGGTGTTGGTTCTCGGAACGCGGGCGGGGTCGAGCCATGCCGGCGGGATGAAGGTCGGGGTTCCATCGTGGAGCTTCACCTCCCAATCGCTCTGGTGGATCAAGGTGTGGTGGTGGCGGCACAGCAGGGCCGCGTTGCCGACCGACGTCTCGCCGCCCTCCGACCAGAATCTGACGTGGTGGGCGTCGCAGTGCTTCGGCGGGCGGTCGCAGCCGGGGAAGGTGCAGCCCTGGTCTCTGGCGACCAGCAGGCGGCGGATGGCCGCGGGGAAGGTTCTGGTCTTGCGGCCCACGTCCATCGGTTCGGAGCGGCCGCCCAGGACCACCGGGATCACGCCCGCGTTGCAGGCGAGGCGGCGGACCAGCGGGGCGGGGACGCGGACTCGGTTGTCGAGCACGCCCAAGCCCGTCCGCGCGGCCAGGTCGGCGTACGACATCGTCAGGGTGAGCGTCGCCGGCTCGCCGCCGTGCTCGGGAAGGCCGTCGGCGCGCAGCACGAGGTCGATCAGGTCGGCGAAGGCGTCGCCCTCGCGTTCGGCCCGCGAGCGGGCGTCCGGGCCTTCTTCCGGGGTGGTCGGGCGGGGTGCGGCCAGCGGATCGATCAGCGCCTCGAACTTCGCGCCGGTGATCTTGTCGAGCCTCGCCCACACCTCCAGCTGCTCGCCCTTCCACTCCGTGCGCAGCCGGTTGGCCGACTGCTCCGCCCAGGGGTCGCCCGACTCCTCGTCGCGCTGGTAGAGCCGGTAGGCCAGCTCCCTGCCGAACGCACGCACCGCGCTGGGCTCGTGCGCCAGGGCGAACTCGACCACGGACCGTTCGGCCTCGGGCGGCAACTCCTTCATCACCTCGGCCACCGCCGAGATGTGGTCGCCGGAGAGAGCGCCCTCCGTCACCGCGGCGGCGGTGACCGGGAGCTCCAGCAGCGGGCCGGACAGGAGCTCGGCGCGGGCGACCCACTGACGGGCGGTCCTCAGGTCCCAGCGCACGGCATGGCGCAGCACGTGCGCCACATTCCTGTACCCCAGCTCGGCGGCGGCCCCGCGGCGGGACAATTCAGCGATCTTCCGCATCATCCGATTCTCGAGAACGCGAATTTCCGCCACGTCTCCGACGACTGCGGCGAGCAGCTCGTCGGTGGACAGAAGGTGGAGTTCCGGTTCGCTCATGCGTTCGACCGTACCGCAAGATCACAGCATAAACGCACGTCAACCGCCACTCGTTCGAGTGAACAGAGTGGACAGATGGCTATAGGCACCGTTAGTGCACATCTCTCTAGATGCGATGCACCGACCATTAACGACGCACGCAACAAAACATGAAAAGCACACATCGACCCGCGCCGGAAAGGCCAAGCTGGACGCCTGGGAGAATCGGGTCGTGAGGACTCTGATCTGGTGCGCCGCCATGACGTTGGTGTGGCTGGGCACGATGGCGTACCTCGCCCTCGACGACCCCAGCTACGTCGACCCGAGGTCGATCATCGGCTCGTCGGTCGGCTGGGTGGTCGCGACCACCCTGAGCTGGCTGGTGCTGCGCCGCGCGAAGGCGCCGAAGCTGTGGGAGATCGCGGTCGTGACGGCGCCCGCCTCGTTGGTGACGCTGGTGTTCGTGAGCATCGGGGCCGCCTTCGTGGCGCCGCCGCCGATCGCCTGAAACGCGACATCTGTTCGCAATCGCCGTGACTGGTGGTCGCGGAGCTGGCATGATCGGTCACTCGACGTGAACGAGGTCTGGGGGGACCGCTCATGTTTCCTGCTCCGCCACCGCCCGCGCCGGCCGTGCGGCGCGGCACGCCGTTCCTGCACTGCTTGGCGGGTGCTGCGGTCTGGTACGTCGCCAGCATCACGGTCCAGGTCATCGTCGCGCACAGGACCGGTCACAGCGCAGGCGGGCTGAGGGGCGCGCTCGTCGGCGGTGGGATCATCTGGCTGCTCACGGCATTGGTCACGTGGCTGATCGCGCTGAGGGTCAGGATCAAGCCGTGGGTGCTCATCTTCCTGACGCTGCCGTTCTACTTCGTGCTGTCGTTCCTCGTCGCGATGCTCTTCGTAGTCGTGGGCGTCGCGTTCCAGCTGTTGGTCCGCTGAGAGACTGGGCACGTGCACTCACATCGGCCGATCTGGCACTGCCTGGCGTTCGCGGGCATCTGGTACGCCGCGATCGTCCTCCTCAACCTCGTCACCAACGGCGGCGACGAGGCCGCCCGCGCGGCCCTGCTGGGGGTGGTGCCGTGGCTCGGTGCCTCCGCCGCCCTGACGCGGGTCGGGCACGGTGACATGAAGGCCTGGCGGCTGATCCTGCTGGGGCTGCCGATCTTCTACTTCCTGTGGGCGATCACCGTCGTGGTCTCCTACCGGTTCATCGTGCCGGTCACGGGCTGACACACGAGAAAGGGGGACGAGGCGTCCGCCCCGTCCCCCTTCACCGCTCAGAACGTCACACGGTCATCAGTGCCTGCACGTCGCGGCCCGCGAGGCGCGAACGGCCACCGAGAGCCTGGATCTCCAGGACCACCGACACACCCGTCACGATGCCGCCGGCCCGTTCGACGAGCGTGCACGCGGCTTCGGCGGTGCCGCCCGTGGCGAGCACGTCGTCCACCACGACCACGCGCTGGCCCGGCTGGATGGCGTCCGCGGGAAGCTCCAGCGACGCCTCGCCGTACTCGAGCGCGTAGGACACCGAGTCGGCGACGACCGGGAGCTTGCCCGGCTTGCGCAGCGGCACGACGCCGTAGCGCCAGCCGTAGCCCAGGGCAGCGCCCAGGAGGAAGCCGCGCGACTCGATGGCGGCGATCACCTGGGTGCTGTCGTCGATCTTGTCCTGAAGGGCGTCGACCACGGCGCGCAGGGCGTCGGGGTCGGTGAGGACCGGCGTGAAGTCCCGGAAGACGACCCCCGGCTGGGGGAAGTCCGGGACTTCACGCATCAGTCCCAGTGCACGATCCAGTTTCAACGCTGGCGCTTTCCGGTCGGACGACGGCGGGCGTCGCCTGCCTTGGCGGTGCGGTGGGGCACCGACGCGGCGGCGGCGTACGCCTCCTCCTTGCGCAGGTCGGCGGACAGAGCTTCGTCGTCCACCGACTCGATGCCCTCGGCGACCTGCGGGCCCGTGGCCTTGGCGCGGCGGGTGGCCACGCGTCGGGCCTGCGCGATGTACTTCGGGTCGCGCATCTTCAGGTCCACCAGCACCGGGGTGGCGATGAAGATCGAGGACAGGGCGCCGATGAACATGCCGACGAGCTGCACGAGCGCCAGGTCCTGCAGCGTGCCGACGCCCAGGATGCCGACGCCGACGACCAGCAGGCCGATGACCGGGAGCAACGCGATCAGCGAGGTGTTGATCGAGCGCATCAGGGTCTGGTTCAGCGCCAGGTTCGCCGCCTCGGCGTACGTGCGGCGGGTCAGGCCCAGCAGGCCCCGGGTGTTCTCCTTGACCTTGTCGAACACGACGACCGTGTCGTACAGGGAGAAGCCGAGGATCGTGAGCAGGCCGATCACCGTCGCCGGCGTCACCTCGAAGCCGACGATCGAGTACACGCCGGCGGTGATGATGACGTCGTGGAACACGGCGACGAGCGCGCCGACGGCCATCTGCCACTCGAAGTAGAGCACCAGGAAGATCGTCACCGCGATGAAGAACCAGAACAGGGCCCACAGGGCCTTGCCGCTGATCTCACCGCCCCAGGACGCGGAGACGGCGCTGTCGGAGATCGCTCCCGCACCGCCCTGCGGCTGGGTGTCCTGCGCCAGCCCCGCCTTCAGGGTGGCGACCTCGGCGATCGTCAGCGCGGGCGACTTGAGCTGGATCGACGCGCTGGCACCGGAACCGACGGACTGCACGGCGTTCGGCTTCTTGCCGGGCAGGGCCTTCGCGTAGGCGTCCTCGACTGCGGACGTCGTGATCGGCTGGCCGCTGGCCGACACCGACGGCATCGAGATCTTGGTGCCGCCCTTGAAGTCGATGCCGAAGTTGAAGCCGTTGAACACCATCGAGCCGATGCAGATCAGCAGGATGATGCTGGAGGCGATGTACCAGCGGATGCGCTTGCCGACGATGTCGAAGGCGCCGTTGCCCACGTAGAGGCGCGAGAACACGCTGCTCACGTCAGGCCTCCTTCACGGCGGTGGTCTTGCCGGTCGTGGTCGCGCGGTGCGCGGCGCCCTCGCGGGCGGCACCACCCAGACCGGACAGGCTCGAGTTGGACAGGAACTTGGACTTCGACGCCATCGCGACCAGCGGGTGCGTCACGAGGAACACGACCACGAGGTCGAGGACCGTCGACATGCCGAGGGTGAACGCGAAGCCCTTCACCTGGCCGACCGCGATGATGTACAGCACGGCGGCGGCGATGAAGCTGACCGCGTCGGCGGAGAGGATCGTGCGGCGGGAACGAACCCACGCACGCGGCACCGCCGAACGGAACGTGCGGCCCTCACGCACCTCGTCCTTCAGTCGTTCGAAGAAGACGATGAACGAGTCCGCGGTGATACCGATCGCGACGATGAACCCCGCGATGCCGGCGAGGTCGAGCGTGAAGCCGATGACACGGCCGAGCAGGACCAGCACGGCGTAGATGACGACCGCGGACAGGGCCAGCGACAGGATCGTCAGGATGCCGAGCAGGCGGTAGTAGAACATGCAGTAGACGAAGACCAGCGCGAGGCCGATGCCGCCGGCGATGAGACCCGCCTTGAGAGACTGCAGGCCGAGCGTCGGGGAGACCGTCTGCGCCTCGGACGCGTCGAAGGACAGCGGCAGTGCGCCGTACTTCAGCGTGTTCGCGAGGTTCTGGGCTTCCTTCAGCGTGAACTTGCCGCTGATCTCGGTGGAACCACCCGAGATGGCCGACTGGATGGTCGGCGCGGACATGACCTCGCCGTCGAGCACGACCGCGACGGCCTGCTGGACGTTGGCCGCGGTGAACGCGCCCCACTTCGTGCCGCCCTCGGACTTGAAGTCGAGGTTGACGACGTAGCCGGTGCCGTTCGGGTTGTTGTTGGCGGCGGCGTTGCTGATGTCCTCACCGGTCAGGCGGGAGTAGTTCGTGTAGTCGTCGGCCTTGGTCTGGGTGTCCTCCTTGGGAGGGTTGACCGGGGCCAGCGTGTACTTGAACTCGCCCTTCTCGTCACAGGTGACGAGAGGCTTGTCCAGGTCGTCGTTGCCGCGCAGCGGGTCGGGCTTCGAGCAGTCGAGCAGGAGCGCGGCCTGCTGCAGGACCTGCGGGTCCGTGGACTGGCGGAGCGCCTTCGCCTCCTGGATCTCCTTCGCGACCCTGGGGTCGACGTTGGAGGGAGCGGCCGGCGTGCTCGGCGCGGCGCTGCTCGACGGCGCGGTGCTGCTCGACGGCGGCGTGCTGGAGGGCTGCGCGGCCAGGTTCGGCGCGGGACGGCCCTGCGGGGCACCACTCGACGGCGGCGGGCTGCCGGCGCTCTGGCTCGGCGGCGCCGACGGAGGCGTGCTCGCGGTGCCGGACGGCGGCGTGCTCGTCTCGGGCTGCGGTGCGGCGGCTGCCGGCACCGGCTGGCCGATGACCTTGCGGAACGCGAGGCGAGCGGTCTGGCCGAGGCCCTTCGCGCCTTCGCTGTCCGCGCCCGGGACCGTGATCACCAGGTTGTTGCCGTCTCGCACGACCTCGGCACCGGAGACGCCGAGACCGTTCACGCGGACCTCGATGAGGTCACGTGCCCGGTTGAGCGCTTCCTCGCTCGGCTGTGCGCCGTCTTCCTGCCGAGCCGTCAGGGTGACGAGCGTGCCGCCCTGGAGGTCGATTCCGAGCTTGGGTTTGGCCGAACCGTTCCCGGTCAAGAACACCAGGGCGTAGAGCGCGACCACGATGAGGACAAAACTCGCCAAATACTTCGCAGGGCGAATTTGCCCGGCCGGAGGTGCCACGATCCGTCCGTCTCCTAGTAGCGATGGTTTCCGAGCGCGCAGCGTAACGCGCGCCGCGTGAGCTGCGCGTCACTACCTGGAGTCGGCGGTGTTCACAGTTGCCAACTCCAGGTGTCACGGCATTACTTCTTTACTTCTTGGCGTTGTGGTCCAAGGGCTCGGCGACCTGTGCGGTGGTCACCTCGGCCTCGTCGTCGTCCGCCTTGTCCTCGATCACGGCCTCGTCGGTCTCCGCGACCTTCTCGCGGATCGCGGCGCGCAGCCAGCGGGTGACGACGCCCTCGGAGATCTCGATGTCGATGGTGGTTTCGTGGCTCGCGTCGGCGACGGTGCCGTACAGGCCCGACGTCGTCATCACCTTGTCGCCGGGTGCGAGCGAGTTCTGCAGAGCCTGCTGCTCGGCCATCGCCCGCTTCTGCTTGCGGGCGCTGAGGAACAGCGGCACCGCCAGCAGAACCAGAAGCAACGGGAACATCAAAGAGCCAAGGTTGCCCATCATTCTCCGATCAAGTGGACATGCCTCGACGCACGTCCGATATGTCCAGGTGCTTTCACCGATTGTGCCAGGTCACCACAGTTGATCACCGGCGGGCGGTTCCAGTCCCAGGTGGTACCACGCCGCAGGTGTCGCCACTCTGCCGCGCGGTGTCCGGGCCAGCATGCCAGCCCGCACCAAATACGGTTCGCACACCTCTTCCACCGTGGTCGGTTCCTCACCGACGGCGACCGCGAGGGTGGAGACGCCGACCGGGCCGCCGTTGAAGGTCTTGACCAGGGCGTTCAGCACGGCGCGGTCGAGCCGGTCGAGGCCGAGCTGGTCGACGTCGTAGACCTCCAGCGCCTGCTTGGCGATCTCCTCGGTGACCCTGCCGTCGGCCCTGACCTCGGCGAAGTCGCGGACGCGGCGCAGCAGCCGGTTCGCGATGCGGGGCGTGCCCCTGGACCGGCCGGCGATCTCGATGGCGGCGTCCACGGCGATGTCGACGCCGAGGATCTTCGCGCTGCGCTTCACGATGAGGTCGAGCTCGTCGGCGCTGTAGAACTCCATGTGGCCGGTGAAGCCGAAGCGGTCGCGCAACGGGCCGGTCAGCGCTCCCGACCTCGTGGTGGCTCCGACCAGCGTGAACGGCGCGATGTCGAGCGGGATGCTGGTCGCGCCAGGGCCCTTGCCGACCACGACGTCGACGCGGAAGTCCTCCATCGCGAGGTAGAGCATCTCCTCGGCGGGGCGGGCCATGCGGTGGATCTCGTCGATGAACAGCACGTCGCCCTCGACCAGGTTGGACAGCATCGCGGCGAGGTCGCCGGCGCGTTCCAGGGCCGGGCCGCTGGTGATGCGGATGGCCGCGTTGAGCTCCTTCGCGATGATCATGGCGAGGGAGGTCTTTCCCAGGCCGGGCGGGCCGCTGAGCAGGACGTGGTCCGGGGCCGTGCCGCGGCGCATCGCACCGTGCAGGACGAGTTCGAGCTGCTCGCGGACGCGCTGCTGGCCGACGAACTCGTGCAGGTCGGCCGGGCGCAGGCTGGTCTCGAGGTCGCGCTCGGCGGGCGCGACGTACGGGCTGAGCTCGTCCTCGGTCACTTGCGCCCCAGGGACGCGAGCGCACGGCGCAGGACGGCGGACGTGGACTGGTCGGGGTTCGCGGCGAGGACGGCGTCGACCGCGGCCTCCGCGGACTTGGCCGGGAAGCCGAGGCCGAGGAGCGCCTCGACGACGTGGTCGCGCGTCTGGCTGTGCGCGGGCGTCGTGGGCGTGGGCAGCTGACCGACCTTGTCGCGCAGTTCGATGATGAGGCGTTCGGCGCCCTTCTTGCCGATGCCCGGGACCTGCGTGAGCACCGTGATGTTGCCTTCGGCGAGCGCGTGGCGGAGCTTGTCCGGTTCGAGGACGGCGAGGGTGGCCAATGCGATCCGCGGGCCGATGCCGCTGACGGTCTGGAGCAGGCTGAACAGCTCGCGGGCCTCGGCGTCGGCGAACCCGAACAGGGTGAGGCTGTCCTCGCGGACGATCAGGGTGGTGGCGAGGCTCGCCTCCTCGCCGCGGCGCAGGGTGGCGAGCGTGGCCGGGGTCATCTGGACGGCGAACCCGACGCCGCCCACCTCGACGACGGCGTGGTCGAGGCCGACGTGCTGCACCTGGCCGCGCAGTGACGAGATCACCTGTGTCCTCCGGACTTCACGCTCACGCAGGCGTCCCCTCGCGAAGGGGACCCCTTGATTTCATTCTTCCAGCCGACCCTGACAGTTTCAGCGTGCGCTGAAGCCGTGCTCGCCCAGGCCCTGCTCAAGGGCTGCCGGGGTGAGCTCGCGGTCGAACCGGCCGCTGAGGCCGGGGTGGGCGGCGTGCTGGGGCGCCTCGGGGTCACACCAGCCGCCGAGGCCAGCGTGGACGGCGGGCCGGGGCACCTCACGGCCACACCACCCACCGAGGCCGAGGGTGACGCCGCCGAACCAGCCACCGAAGCCGGGGCCGACGGCGCAGTGCCGTGGCGCCTCGCGGTCGAACCGGCTACCGACACCAAAGGCGACGCGATGCCGTGACGTACTGCCCGGTGCGTCAACGAGCGCGAAAACGGTCCGCGCGGCGCCGAAACACCGGGGCGCCGGGTTTCGGCGTGCGCTGAAGCCGTCATGACCCGCTCCGCCGCGCCGCCTCGGCCAGCTTCGCCTTGTGCACGCGGGCCAGTTCCGCGGCGCGGGCCTGCGCCTCCTCCAGCCTGTTGCGCATCGGCGCGCGCCAGTGGTGGCAGATCGCGAGGGCCAGCGCGTCCGCCGCGTCGGCTGGCTTGGGCGCGACCTTCAGGCCGAGCAGCTTGGTCACCATGGCGGTCACCTGGGCCTTGTCCGCGCGGCCCGATCCGGTGACGGCGGCCTTCACCTCGGACGGCGTGTGGAACTCGACGGGCAGGTTTCGTTGCGCGGCGGCCAAAGCGACGACGCCCGATGCCTGCGCGACCCCCATCGCGGTGCGGACGTTGTGCTGCGCGAAGACTCGTTCGATGGCGACGACCTGTGGTTCGTAACGGTCCAGCCACACACAGACGCCGTCGTACAGCTCGTGCAGGCGCACGGACAGCGGAGCGTCGACGGGTGTGCGCAGCACATCGACGGCCACGGCGCGCACGACCCGGCCCGGTCCGCCGTCCACCACGCCGAAGCCGCACCTGGTCAGACCGGGGTCGACCCCGAACACGCGCACAACAGCTCCCCGAATCGCCGAACGAACAACAGTTCGAACCATATCGGGTGCACCTGCGGGTGACAGTCACCGACACGGTTCGACAAGTCCGCACCGCCGTTACTACGGTGGTCGGGTTTCGATCACGGGAGTGACGGGTGAAGAGGTTCTGGGCCGTTGCGGGGTGCGTCGGCGTCTTCATGACGATCGCGATCCTCGCCGCCCTGGCCGCGCCCCGCGATATCGGTATCGCGATCGACAAGGTCGTGCAGCTCGTCTTCGCCGTCGCGGCGGTGATCGTCTACGCGCGGTCGCGGGACCGGTGGATGACGGCGGCGATGATCAGCCTGAGCGTCGGGTTGTCCGCGTGGATCTGGGGCCAGCAGATCATGGGCGTGCAACTGCCGTCGTCCACGATCGCGCCTATCGGCTTCACGATGGTGCCGGTGCTCTGCCTGGCCGCGGTGATCGCGAAGGCGCAGAAGCGCCGCTCCGACGACCTGCTGCCGAGCTACCGCAGCCGCACGGTGATCGTGCTCGACGGGCTGATCGTGATCGGGTCGCTGTTCGTGCTGACGTGGGTGTCGGCGCTGGAGTCGCTGACGCGCGCGTGGGCCACTGAAGGTCCCGGGTTCGCCACGGTCGTCGCGCACCCCGCCGCGTACCTCGTGCTGCTCGTGGCGATCGTGGTGATGTCGTGGACGCATCAGGCCGTGCGTCAGTGGCCGATGCTTTTCGTGGCACTGGCCGGCATCGCGCAGTCGTCGTCGGGCTGGGTGTTCGCGTTCTACATCTCCAAGGGCAACACGGTGATCCCGGCCGCCGCGGACATCGGTTTCATGCTGTGCCCGGCGTTCTTCCTGCTGAGCGCGCTCGCCCCGGTTCGCAACCTCGACCCCACGCCCGGCCGCATGCGCATGGCCGACCTGCTGCACCTGCTCGTGCCGTACCTGCCGCTCGCGATCACCGGGCTGTTCGTCAGCTGGAACACCGCGACGGGCGGCCGGCTGAACCCGGTCGAGATCTACGTCGGGCTTCTGGTCATATGTCTCGTGATCGTGCGTCAGCTGTTGACGATGATGGACAACGTCCGGCTGATGGACCAGCTGCGCGTCTCTCGCGAAGAGCTACGGCACGAGGCGACGCACGACCCGTTGACCGGCGTCGCGAATCGGTCGCTCTTCCGCGAACGGCTGGAGCGCGCGCTTTCGGTCCGTGACCGCTCGACGCCGTTGATCCTGCTGTTCATCGACGTGGACGGGTTCAAGGCGGTCAACGACAACCACGGGCACGCCGAGGGCGACATGGTGCTGCGCAACGTCGCCGCACGGCTGATGAACAGCGTGCGGCCGGAGGACACCGTGGCGCGGCTCGGCGGTGACGAGTTCGGTGTGCTGGTCGACGGCGGCGACGCCGATGAGCTCGGCGACCGCCTGCTGACGGTGCTGAGGCATCCGCACGAGGTGCACGGCCGGGTGCACCGGGTGCACGCCAGCATCGGTGTGGCGCAACGGTTCTCGTACGATCCCATGATCACCGCCGACGACGTGCTCGGGGCCGCGGACGCCGCGATGTACACGGCGAAGCGGCTCGGCAAGGGCATGGTCGTCGTGCACGGTTCACCGCTTCCGGAGATGACGTGACCCCTGAGCAGCTGATCAACGACCTCGGCATGCAGGAGCTGCCCGTCGAGGGCGGGTACTTCGCGCAGACGCACCGGTCCGAAGAGGCGTCCGCGATCGCGTACCTGTTGCGCCGCCCGGACTTCTCCGGCATGCACGTGCTGAAGCACCTGGAGATCTACCACTTCCACGCCGGGGCGCCGTTGCGGATGCTGTTGCTGCACCCGGACGGCACGGCGACCGAGCCGGTGCTGAGCGCGTCGAACCCGCAGGTCGTGGTGCCCGCGGGCGTGTGGCAGGGCAGCACTCCGGCCGGCGACTGGACGTTGGCCGGCACGGTGGTGGTGCCGCCGTACACCGACGACATCGTGGAGTTCGGGCACGCGGACGACCTGTGCGCGCGTTATCCCTCGCACGCCGCTCTCATTCGGCCCCTGTGCAGGTTCTGACGTCTCTAAGATCTTCGGAATGGCCCTTGTCCCGCTCAACGGCATCGAGCTGAACGTCCAGACCGAGGGTTCCGGCGATCTCGTCGTGCTCGTGATGGGCACCGGCAGTCCCGGCAGGGTCTGGCGCACGTACCAGGTGCCCGCGCTGGTCAAAGCCGGTTACCGGGTCGCGTACTTCGACAACCGCGGCATCAGGCCGTCGTCCGAGTGCGCGGAGGGCTTCACGCTCGACGACATGGTCGCCGACACCGCCGCCGTGATCGAGCACCTGGGCGGGCCGGCGCACGTGATCGGCACGTCGCTGGGCGGGCGCATCACCCAGGAACTGGCGCTGACGCGTCCGTCACTGGTGCGGTCGGCGGTGATGATGGCGACCTCCGGCCGGCCCGAACCGGTGTCGCAGGCGTGGTCGCAGGCGTTGTGCGACCTGCACGACAAGGGAGTCGAGATCCCGCTGCAGTTCTACGCGGTGGCGTCGGTGGTCAGGAACCTGTCGCAGACGACGCTGGCCGACCCGGTGGTCGCCCGCGACTGGCTGCAGATGTACGAGTTCGCCGGCTCGTCGCTCGGTGCGGGCGAACGGATCCAGCTCGGCCTCGGCGAGTACGACACGCGCCTGCGGGCCTACCGCGACATCGCCGTGCGGTCGCTGGTGATCGGGTTCGCCGACGACATCGTCCTGCCGCCGCGGTTGTCGCGCGAGGTGGCGGACGCGATCCCCGGCGCGCGGTACGCCGAGGTGTCGGGTGCCGGGCACGTCGGGTACCTGGAGCGACCGGACGAGGTGAACCGGCTGCTGGTCGAGTTCCTGGGCGGCGCTTGAACCCGCGCGACCACGCGGAACTCTGGACGACGGCCCCGCACACCCGTCGTTGCCCGGAGTCGGCTTCGTGACGGTCAGTGGGCCCGCACGCCCGGCTGTCGCTGAAAGCGCTGCAGCCGGACCCCTTCCAGACGCTTGCCCGCACCATCGCCGGGAGCGGCGCCGGGTGGTCCTGGCTAGCGGTCGAGGCTGAACTCGTCCGTCGTCTCCCCCTTCACCAGCAGGTCGACGCGGCCGCTGAGCACGTAGGTGCCGTGCGGTGTGCGGGCGGCCGTGGTCGGGGCGGTCTTCCAGTCCCGCTGGGACTTCACCTGCCACGTGCGGGTGTCCAGGAGCGTCACGGCGTTCTTGCCGGGGGCGGCCAGGCCGTTCGTCACGACGACCAGGCCCTGCGGGGTGAGGGTGAGGCCGTCCGCGCCCGGCAGCTTCGGTGCGGGCAGTTGCTCCACGTGGTTCTGCGTGACCTTGAACAGGGTGCCGTCGGTGTAGTGGCCGGTGACGAGGAATCCCCTGGGGTCCCAGACGATGCCGTTGTTGCCGAACGACGTCCCGCCCAGCCGGGGGTCCCGGGCGAACGGGGTCACGGTGCCGTCGCGGCCTACCTTCCAGATCGTGTCGCCCAGCGTGCCGGTGACGTAGGCGTTGCCGCGCGGGTCGACGGCGACGTCGTTGGCTCCGTTGGGGATGTCGGCGTACTTCAGTGCACGGCCGGTGCGCAGGTCGAAGATGCCGAGGCCGGACTGGCCGGGTACCGATCGTTCGCCGAAACCGATGTCGCCGTAGGTGACCAGCAGCCGGCCGCCGTCCACCTTGAGGCCGAACGTGGACACCATGGGGGTTCCGGTGACGAGCGGGCGGACCCGGCCGTTCGTGCCGACCAGCGACACCGTGCCGTGGCGCAGCGAGCTGACGAGGAACTGGCCTCGGCTCGGGTCCCAGGCCACGCCCTCGGGGTGCAGCGACGGTGAGCGTGCCTCGATGTGCCTCGGCGTGGCCTGGGCCGTGCCCGTGAGCAGTACGAACACCGCCATGACGGCGAGCAGGACGCGCATTGCTTCCCTCCAGTACGAGCACTGATGAGTATCAGAGTTCTGATATTCATCCATACTCTTACCACACTCCTATGCTGGAGGGATGCGCAGCGGCGATCGGATCGGCGGAGACATCAAGCGCGCCGAGCAGGACCTGGTGGCCGCGAAGTCGGCGGCCGTGAAGCCCGCGGGGCTGACCGTGCCGCAGTACGCGGCGTTGCTGGCCCTGAGCGAGCATCCCGGCGCGCCCGCGGCGACGCTCGCGCGGTTGTGCCTGACCACGCCTCAGACGATGACGACGATCCTGCAGAACCTGGTCGCGCTCGGTTTCGTGGAGCGCACGTCGAACCAGTGGCAGCGCAACGTCCTGGAGAACCGGCTGACCGAGGCGGGGCAGGCGAGGTTCCGCGAGGCGGACAAGGCCGCGGTGGCGGTGGAGCAGAAGCTGGCGGACGCGTTCACCGACGAGGAGCGCGCGCAGTTGCGCGCACTCCTGCAGCGGTGTTCGGACGTGCTCAGCGAGAAGTGACGAACTCGTAGGTCTCGTCGACCATCCGCGCCAGGAAACCGTCGCGGTCGAACTCCGGGTCGTCCTCCACGCCCGGTGGCGGCACGTGGACGAAGCCGAAGTGGCCCGCCTTCGGCACGACCCGCAGGTCCACTTCGGCCGGTGCGGTCCTCAGCACCTCGACCTCCGAGGCCGGCACGAAGGTGTCCAGTTCGCCGACGTAGGCGAGCACCGGCGTCTTCACGGCGTCGAGCGCGCCGGGAGCCGCGAACCAGCTCGCGGGCGGGGTGTAGAGCACCAGGCGGCGGACGCGGGAATCCCTTGGCACCTCAAGGGGCTCGCCCTCCTTGCTCCACGGCGTCGCGCCCGCCAGGCACAGCGCCGCCCAGGCGCCGATCGAATGGCCGATCACAGCCACCTCTGCGTCCGGGGCGACGTCGCACAGGGCCTCCACCAGGCCGAGCGGGCGGGCGAGGTAGTCGTCCCAGGTGGCCTGCTGCGGGTGCAGGCGCGGGAACGACGGCGCGATCACCCGGTGGCCGCGGGTGGTGAAGTGGTCCAGCAGCGGGCGGTGCCGCTCCGGGTCGCCGCCGCCACCTACGGCGAAGAGCACTACTTGTTCCACAGTTCCCCCTCAGCGATGCGCGGCCTGTCCGGTGGGCCGCAGCAGGATCTCGTTCACGTCCACAGTGGATGGCTGGGACACGGCGTAGAGCACCGCCCTGCCAACGTCTTCCGGTTCCAGCTTCGGGTCATCCACACGCGACGGCGGGATGGCGTCGGTGTCGACCAGTCCCGGCTGCACCACCGTCACCCTGACCCCGGTGCCCACCGCCTCGGCGCGGATCGCCTGCGCCAGACCGGTGATCGCCCACTTCGTCGCCGAGTACAGGTTGCCGGGACGGACACCGCGGCCGGCCGCGGACCCGGTCATCACCAGGTGGCCGCCGGAGCGGATGAGCGCGGGCATCGCGGCACGGGCCGTGAAGGCCGGTCCGCAGACGTTCGTGACCACCATGTCCGTCCATTCGGAAGGCTCGGCACCCGCCGAAGAGACGAACGACGTGTCCACCGAAACGCCCGCGTTGGCGAAGACGACGTCGATCCGGCCCCACCGGGACTCCACGCGGGACATGAGATCCTGCACGGAATTCCAGGAAGAAACGTCGCATCGAGCGTCCCAGCCGCGATCACCGACAGATTCTTCGGCCGAACGCGAGGCCCTGACCACGCGATAGCCCGCCTGGGCGGCCAGGGAGGCGGTCGCCGCCCCGATTCCGCGGGAAGCACCGGTCACCACGAAGACGTTTTCCATGATCCGGAACCCTAGTCAGGGAAACGTCAGTGCCGCCTGTTTTGATGTCGCTCATGACTTTGAACCGCAGGTCCGTGTTCGGGCTGGGAACCGTCGCGGCCGCGACGGCCGTGCTCGGCTCCAACGGTGCAGCGCAAGCACAGGAAGACGCGGAGGTAGAGATCGAACGCTCCCCGGCGACGGCCGACCGGTCGCGCAGGCGCGTGGCCCAGATCTACAGGCGGCAGACCCGCAAGGCGCGGGGCACCTGGTCGTCGCTGATCACCGTCGCCGACCTCGACGGCACGACGAAGCCCGCGGTCGACGAGAACGCGGACGTGGTCGTCGAGGCCTACAGCGTCAACAAGATCGCCGTCGCCGTCGCCGTGCTGGACAAGGTGGACCGCGGGCTGATCAAGCTCGAGCAGACGGTCACGGTGTCGTCCGCGATCGTCATCCAGGACACCGACGGGATCTTCGCGCTCGACGGCGCGTACCCGAGCGAGGTCACGGTCGGCCACGCGCTCGCGAACCTGCTGACCGTCTCGGACAACACCGCGGTCCGCCTGTGCGGCCTGGTCGTGCCGGCGCTGGAGCTCAACGAGATCCTGCGGTCCAAGGGCTTCGTGCACACCCAGGTCGTCCCGGTCGCGAACCCGAACCGGTTCTTCCTCGGCACCACGACGGCGCGCGAGACGCACACGTTGCTGCAGAAGCTGGTCGACGGGCAGCTGCTCTCGGCCGCGTCCACCGCCTACCTGCTGAACATCCTGCGCGCCACGGCCAGCTTCACCGATGGCGTGCGGCTCAACCTCACGACGAACGAGCGCCTGCGCGTCGCCACGAAGGCAGGCTGGTTCTCCGACGGCCGCAACGAGGCCGGCATCATGTTCAGCGCGGACGACCGGGCGATCCTGATCTACTCGATGTTCGCGTCCGGCGAGTTCTCTGGCGACAAGGCCGTGAACGACGAGGACTTCAGCACCACGCACCCGGCCGTCGCGGCCCGCGCGGAGCTCGGCCGGTCCATGTTCGACGCCGTCATCAAGATCACGACCACGCGCCCGAAGCACCGCGCAAAGGTTTACCGGTTCTTCAACGGCGGCTGATTTTCCTGAGATTTATCTGAAACCTCGACCAAAGAGCACTGCTTTTCGGATATACAGACAGCTTCGCCGGGGTCGGTCGTCGCCGCCGTCGACGACCGGCTTCCCCGCGCGGGTCAGAGCGCCGGTTCCACAACGTCGTGGTACCTGCGCGTCACCTCCTCGATCACCTCGTCGAAGTCCGCCGCCCAGATGGCCGCGTTGAAGATCTCCACCTCGACGTCACCCGAGTACCCGGTCGCCGCGACCTGCCGGGTCAGCCGGCCCAGGTCGATGTCACCGTCACCGGGATAACCGCGCCCGAGCAGGACGTCCGCGGGCACGGGCGTGAGCCAGTCGCAGACCTGGTACGACGCGATGAGTCGTCCCGCGCGGGCGATCTGCTCGTCCACGGCCGGGTCCCACCAGACGTGCAGCGCGTCCACGACGACGCCGACCGACTCGTGCCGTTCGGCGATGTCCAGCGCCTGCGACAACGTCGACAGCACGCCGCGATCCGCGCAGAACACCGGGTGCATCGGTTCCAGCGCCAGCACCACACCCGCCTGCGCCGCGTGCACCGACAGCTCCGCGATGGCGTCGGCAACGCGCTGACGTGCGCCGGCGAGGTCCTTGTCGCCCGCCACTCCCCCGACGACCATGACCAGCGTGTCCGTCCGCAACGCCGCCGCCTCGTCGATGGCGCGGCGGTTGTCGTCGAGTGCGCTCCGGTTGTCGACGGCCGTGAGGAACCCGCCGCGGCACAACGACGACACGCGGAGCCCGGCGTCCCGGACGATCTTGGCGGTGCGTTCCAGGCCGTGGTCGGCGACCGGTTCGCGCCACAGGCCGATCGACTCGACGCCGTGCCGCGCACAGCCGTCGACGGCTTCGGCGACCGTGGCGCGTTTGATCGTGGCCTGGTTCAGCGAGAGGCGAGCCATTGGCGCCACCGCCGTTCCGCGAACTCCGGTTCGATCACGCCGGCGATCTCCGCGAGCCGTTTCGCCTCGGCCAGGTGTTCCACGCTGCGCGCGGTCTCGAGGCCACCGAGGAGCTGGAACCGTTCCTGGTGCCCGGCGAGCCACGCCAGGAACACGACGCCCGTTTTGTAGTAGTAGGTCGGTGCGCTGAACAGGTGGCGGGACAACGGAACCGTCGGCGCCATGATCCGGTGGAACTCGTCGGTGTCCCCTTCCGCCAGCTTCGCGAGCGCCTTCGCCGCCACCGGCGCGATCGGGTCGAAGATGCCGAGCAACGCGTGGCTGTGACCCTGCTCGTCGCCCGCGATCAGCTCCGGGTAGTTGAAGTCGTCGCCGGTGTAGCAGCGGACGTTCTCCGGCAGCGCGCGCCGCAGCCCGATCTCATGGCCGGCGTCGAGCAGCGAGACCTTCACCCCGTCGACCTTGTCCGGCCGCGCGTGGATGATCTCCAGGAAGTTCCGGGTGGCCTGCGGGACGTCGGCCGAGCCCCAGTAGCCCTCCAGTTCCGGGTCGAACGCGGTGCCGAGCCAGTGCAGGATCACCGGTTCGCTGACGCGGTCGAGCAACGTGCCGTAGACCTTCTCGTAGTCCTCCGGGCCCCGTGCCGCAGCCGCGAGCCGGCGTGAGCACATCAGGACGGGCTGGGCGCCGGCCTCCTGGACGACGTCGAGCTGTTCCAGGTAGGCGTTCAGCACGTCGTCGAGGCTCGCGTCCCCGGTCAGCTGGTCGGTCGCGACGCCCGCGCAGATCCGGCCCGTCTTCTCGGCGGCGCTGCGGCGGATGAGCTCGGCGGCCGTCGGCCAGTCCAGGCCCATGCCGCGTTGCGCGGTGTCCATGGCCTCCGCGACGCCCAGGCCGTGCGACCAGAGGTGGTGCCGGAACGCGAGGGTCGCGTCCCAGTCGACCGTGTGTTCGTCCGCGGCCACGACGTGGGCCGCGGCGAACACGATCCGGCTAGACATCGGCGATCTCCACCCGGCGACCCTCCGAAGAGGACTGGAGACCGGCGGCGGCCAGGGCGACGCCCCGTGCCCCTGCGCGGAAGTCGTGCGGGAACGGCGCGCCCTCGTAGACGTGGCGCAGGAACTCCGCCCACTGCACCTTGAAGCCGTTGTCGAACTCCTCGTTGTCCGGCACCTGCTGCCACTGGTCGCGGAACGGGTGCGCGACCGGCAGATCCGGGTTCCACACGGGTTTCGGCGTGGCGGCGCGGGGCTGCGCGAAGCACTCGCGCAGCCCCGCGACCGCACTCCCCTCGGTGCCGTCCACTTGGAACTCGACGAGCTCGTCGCGGCGCACCCGCACGCACCAGGACGAGTTGATCTGGGCGATGACGCCGTTCGCGATCTCGAAGATCCCGTACGCGGCGTCGTCCGCGGTCGCCTCGTAGGCGTTGTCCTGCTCGTCCCACCGGGTTGGAATGTGCGTCACGGCCTTCGCGGTGACGGCCTCGACCCGGCCGAACAGGTTGTGCAGCAGGTAGCTCCAGTGGCAGAACATGTCCGCGACGATGCCGCCGCCGTCCTCGGCCCGGTAGTTCCAGCTCGGGCGTTGCGCGGACTGCCAGTCGCCCTCGAAGACCCAGTAGCCGAACTCGCCGCGCACGCTGAGGATGCGGCCGAAGAAGCCGCCGTCGATCAGCCGCTTGAGCTTGCGGATGCCCGGCAGGTACAGCTTGTCGGCCACCACGCCGTGCCGCACGCCCCTGGCGTCGGCCAGCCGCCCGAGCGCGAGCGCCTCCTCGACGGTCTCGCTGACCGGCTTCTCGGTGTAGACGTGCTTGCCGGCCTCGATCGCCTTGGTGATCGACTCGACGTGCCTCGACGTGACCTGCGAGTCGAAGTAGATCTCGACCGACGGGTCGGCGAGCGCACCGTCGAGGTCCGTCGTCCAGTGCGCGAGGTCGTGGCGCTCGGCGATCTCCTTGAGCTTGTCGGCGTTGCGGCCCACGAGGACCGGTTCCACCTTCAGCACCGTCCCGTCGCGCAACCGCACGCCCTCGTCGCGCAACGGCAGCAGCGAGCGGACCAGGTGCTGGCGGTACCCCATCCGCCCGGTGACGCCGTTGACCGCCACGCCAATGGTCCGAACCGCCATCGCACCTCCCTGGAAAGAGCGCTGGAAAGCGCTTTCCCGCCACGCTAATCGTGGCGCTTGACGGACGTCAACCTCCTCGCGAGTTAGTCTCAGCGCTCACATGCAGGTTTGACGGAGGTGGTCGTGTCCGCCCGACAGGTGACGCTCGCCGAGGTGGCGAAGCAGGCGGGTGTGTCGTTGGCGACCGCTTCTCGCGTGCTCAACGGCAGCACGCGGCAGGTGAGCGAGGACCTGAGCGACCGCGTCCTGCGCACCGCGGAGGAGCTCGGCTACGTGCCGAACGCGTCCGCGCAGGCGCTGGCCCGCAACTCCAGCTCGCTGGTCGGGCTGGTGGTCCACGACATCACCGACCCGTACTTCTCGTGCATCGCGGCGGGGGTGACGCGGGTGGCCGAGGAGGCAGGGCTCGTCGTCGTCCTCGGCACGACCGGGCGCCGTCCCGAGCGTGAGGCGGAGCTGCTGTCCACGTTGCGCGCGCATCGGGCCCGTGCGGTGGTGCTGGCCGGTTCCCGCACCACGGACCGTGCCGCGCAGTCGCGGCTGGCGGCCGAGATCGACGCGTTCACCGAGCAGGGCGGGCGTGTCGCGTGCGTGTCGCAGGCGAAGCTCGGCACCGACACGGTCGTCCCCGGAAACCGTGCGGGTGGTCGCGCCCTGGCCCGTGCGCTGACCGAGTTCGGGCACAAGAAGTTCGCCGTTCTGGGTGGTCCTTCCGACCTCGTGGTGGCCCGCGACCGGCTCGCCGGGTTCAAAGCGGGGCTCGCCGACGCCGGGATCGCGCCGCCCGTGGTGATCAACGGCGCCTTCACCCGTGACGGCGGGTACGCCGCCGCGATGGAGCTGCTGGCGTCGAAGTCGCGCGTCACCTGCGTGTTCGCCGTGACGGACGTCATGGCGATGGGCGCGATGGCCGCGCTGCGCGAGCGCGGCGTGCGCATTCCGGAGGACATCTCGATCGCCGGGTTCGACGACATCCCGACGCTGCGCGACACGGTTCCGGCTTTGTCCACCGTGCGGCTGCCGCTGGAGCAGATGGGCGAGATCGCCGCAGGTCTCGTGCTGGACGCCGGGGGTGACGAGGCCCGCACCGTCCGCGTGGCGGGTGAGGTGGTGCTCAGGGCGTCGACTGCTCACAATTAGACTCGTCTGGCTGTTCACGTACTTAGTCATGAGGAGTTGAGCCGTCCCCATGGGGTCTGGCCCCGGCTGGCATACCAACCCGGTCCCTTGTTCCCGCTGTCGGGGAGCGCGCAGGTGACCGGAATCCTTCTGAGCGTGCTCGGTCTGGTCGCCGTCGTGGCACTGACCGCGGGCACCTTCATCGCGGTCGCGGCGGAGTTCTCGCTGACCGCGCTGGAACGAAGCACCGTCGAACGTCACGTGGCCGAGGTGGGCGACGCCAAGGCGCACACCATCGACCGTGCGCATCGCACTCTCTCGTTCCAGCTCTCCGGCGCCCAGCTCGCCATCACGCTGACGACGCTGATCACCGGTTACATCGCGGAGCCCGCGATCGCGAACCTGATCGAGCCCGGACTCACGGCGCTCGGCGCGTCCGGGCCGCTGGCGGACGGTCTGTCGCTGGCCCTGGCGCTGGCGATCGCCACGTCATTGTCGATGGTGTTCGGCGAGCTCGTGCCCAAGAACCTGGCGATCGCGAAGCCGCTCGAGACCGCGCGCGGCGTGGTCAGCATCCAGGCGGGGTTCTCCACGGTCTTCCGCTGGTTGATCCACTGGATGAACAACTCGGCGAACTGGCTGGTGCGGCGCCTGGGCGTCGAGCCGGTCGAGGAGCTGGCGTCCGCGCGGTCGCCCGAGGAACTGGGCGCGCTGGTGCGCTCGTCCGCCGAGCACGGCACGCTGGACCAGGGCACCGCGGTGCTGCTGGACCGGTCGCTGCGCTTCGGCGACCGGACGGCCGGCGAGCTGATGACGCCGCGCGTGCAGGTCGAGGCGCTGCGGGCCGACGCGACGGTCGCGGACCTCGTGCTGAAGGCGCGGGAGACCGGTTTCTCGCGGTTCCCCGTGCACAACGGCTCGCTGGACGAGGTGAGCGGGATCGTGCACGTGAAGCAGGCCTTCGCGGTGCCCGCCGCCCTGCGCGCGTCCACGCCGCTGTCCGCGGTGACCCGGCCCGTGTACTCGGTGCCGGAGACGCTGGAGGGCGACGCCCTGCTGGACCGGCTGCGGGCGTCCGGGCTGCAGACCGCGCTGGTCGTCGACGAGTACGGCGGCACGGCCGGGATGGTGACGCTGGAGGACGTGGTCGAGGAGATCGTCGGCGACGTGCGCGACGAGCACGACCGCCGCGAGGCGGCGCCGGTGCGGTCGCTCGGTTCGAACAGCTGGATCGTGTCCGGGCTGCTGCGCGACGACGAGGTGGCCGACGCGACCGGGTTCCAGATGCCCGAGGGCGACTACGAGACGCTGGCCGGCCTGGTGCTCGCGCGACTCGGCCGGATCCCGGACGTCGGCGACGAGATCCGCGTCGGCGGCTGGAGGGTGACGGTCATGAGGATGGACAAGCACCGCGTGGCCGAGCTCCGGGTGGTGTCGTCCTCGTGAACTTCCTCATCATCGCCTTCCTGCTGGCGGGCAACGCGTTCTTCGTCGGCGCCGAGTTCGCGGTGATCACCGCGCGCCGGGACCGGCTGGAGGCGTTGGCGGACAAGGGGTCCTCCCGCGCCCGTACCGCGATCAAGGCGTCGCAGCAGCTGCCGTTGCTGATCGCGGGCGCGCAGCTGGGCATCACGCTGTGCTCTCTCGGGCTCGGCGCGATCGCCGAGCCCGCGCTGGCTTCCGTTCTGGAGGGGCCCCTCAAGGCCGTTGGACTGCCGTTGGCCGTGGTGCACGGGGTGGCGTTCGCGGTGGCGTTGGTCATCGTCGTCGCGCTGCACACGATCCTCGGCGAGATGGTGCCGAAGAACCTGGCGATCGCCGGTCCCGAGCGGGCCGCGGTGTGGCTGGTCCCGGTGCACTACGGGTTCTCGCGGATGATCGCGCCGGCGTTGGCCCTGTTCACGGCCGTGGGCCGGTGGGTGCTGCGCCGGTTCGGCGTGGAGCCGGTCGACGAGCTGGAGTCGGCCTACACGCCGGACGAACTGGCGTTGCTGATCGGCCAGTCCCGCTCCGAGGGCCTGCTGGAGGACTCGGAGCACCGGCGGCTCGCGCAGACGTTGTCGTCCGCCGCCCGCACGGTGGCCGACGTGCTGGTCCCGCTGGACCGGCTGACGACGGTGTCCGCGTCGCCGACCGTGGGCGAGATCGAGGCCGCCGTCGCGGAGACTGGGTTCTCGCGGTTCCCCGTGCTCGCCGAGGCCGGGCTGGTCGGGTACCTGCACGTCAAGGACGTTCTGGACCTGGAGGGTGCGGAGACGTCGGTGCCGCGGGACCGGGTGCGCGGGTTGCCCGAGGTGCCTGCCGAGGCCCGGCTGGACGAGGCGCTGGCCGCGTTGCGCCGGGCCCAGTCGCACCTCGCGCGCGCGGTGAGCGCGGACGGCGCCGTGCTCGGTGTCGTGGCGATGGAGGACCTGTTGGAGGAGTACGTGGGCACGGTGCGCGACGGCACGCACGTGCGCTGGGTCTAAAGGCTGTTCGCGAGGG
Organism: Lentzea sp. NPDC051208; assembly: GCF_040682435.1. Taxonomy (NCBI): domain Bacteria; kingdom Bacillati; phylum Actinomycetota; class Actinomycetes; order Pseudonocardiales; family Pseudonocardiaceae; genus Lentzea; species Lentzea sp. NPDC051208. The sequence continues at coordinate 522,136 of NZ_JBFBAW010000002.1, forward strand.
CGTCGAGCAGGGCGTTGGTGCCCTGCTCGCGCCATTCGGGCCTGTCGAGGCCGTCGAAGAAGGCGCCGTGCTCGGTGACCGTCAGCGTGGTCTTGCCGTCGTTCTCCTCGAACTCCATGGTCGCGAGGCTGACGCTGGTGCGCTTGTCGTTCTGGTGCATCGTGTACGTGGACACGATGCGTTCGTGGGGCTGGATGTCCCAGGTAGCGCGCGTTGTAGTGCCGACGCCGTCCGTGACGCCGAGCCTCTACCCCGTCTCGCCGCACCTCGCGCAGCAGACCTCGACCGCTCCCGCGCAGCACGGCAGGACGTCCGGCGAGGCCGAGGGACGCTCGTCGTGACCTCGGACGACGTCCTGCTGTCCGAGGCCACGGACCGGGTCGACTCGATCGAGCTGACCGCGTGGGCCCATCGGTTGAGCCCCGGTATGTGCCCCCCGGACCCGTGTCGATCGGGGACGGCCGCGTTCGACGTCCCTGCGAAGGACCACAACAGGGAGGCACAGAAGATGAGCAAGGTCTACACGGGCGCCAGCACCTCGATCGACGGCTACGTCTCGGGCCCGGACTTCTCCGGCTTCGACAAGCTGTTCGCCTGGTACGAGGCGGGCGACGTGGCGTTCACGGTCCCGACGGGCGCGATGACCGTCCACCTCACGCCCGCCAGCGCCGCCTACTTCGGCGGGCTGATCCAGGCGACCGGCGCGTTGGTGGTGGGGCGCAAGCTCTACGACTTCACCAACGGCTGGGGCGGCCAGCACCCGATGGGCGTGCACACCGTCGTGCTCACCCATCGGCCGCTGGAGGACAACGAGCACTTCACGTTCGTCAGCGGTGGCATCGAGGAAGCCGTTGCGGTGGCCCAGAAGCACGCCGGCGACAAGGGCGTGGGCCTGAACTCGGGCGAGATCGCGCGGCAGGCCATCGACGCGGGCCTGGTGGACGAGATCTTCCTCGACCTGGTGCCGGTGATCCTCGGCGGAGGCACGCCGTTCTTCGCACCCGGCAAGGGATACGAGCTGGAGGGGCCGATCTCGGTCGTCGAGAGCAGTTCGGTCACCCACCTGCGCTACAAGGTGAGGTATGGGGTGGATGCGCAGGACGGCACTGCTGCCGCTGGTCTTCGTGGCGGCGTGCACGAGTCATGACCCGCGCGCGGAGGCGGAACGGCTCGTGAAGCCGCCGGAGCTGGGGGCGGAGCGGGCCGCGCTGCCCGGCTCCGCCGCGCCGACACTCGCCGCGACCGACGCCCTGACGTGGCTCGAACGCGGACCCGACGCGACCGAGGACGCCTGCGGCATGCAGGCGGAGGAGTGGAAGGGCTTCTTCCCCACCCAGGTGTGGAGGGTCAGCTGCACCTGGCGGACGACGCGGTACTACGGCTTCGACGGCGATTTCCCCGAGCGCGCGCAAGCGGTCGACGACGCGCTCGTCGCCGCCGGCTGGCCGAAGCCGGACGAAGCCCTGTCCTCGGCGATCCGCTATTTCCGGCAGACGCACAAACCTGGCTACGACGTGTCGCACGTGCCGCCCGTCGCGTACCACAGGTACATCGGCGACCAGCCGTGGACGGTGCAGCTGAGCTGGGCCGAGGCGGGCCGGGTCCCAGCGGGGTTCCGCACCACGCGCACGCCCGTGGAGCCCCTGCACCGCGAGGCCGCGGAGGTGGACCCCGAGCAGGTCCACCGCGACCTCACGAGCAGGCACCAGTTCGTGCTCGTCTTCTCACTCAGTGCCCGCTACTTCGAGCGCACGATCGCCGACTAGCGGGCGGTCTCCAGCTGCGAGCCGCTTCACGCCCGCCGCGGTTCCGCCCGTCTCAAGAAGCGAGTGAGGCTTTCACCGCGCGAGTGCGATCGTCCGCGAGCACTTCCTCGTCACCGTTCTCGATCGCCTGCAGCACCTGGGAGACGACGTCCTGCGGCGCGATCTTGGGCGCGTCGATGCCGTCCGTCATGTCGGTGTCGATGAAGCCCACGTGCACTCCGATGACGTTGGTCCCCTGCTCCCGCAGGTCCTCCCGCGTCGACTTCGTGAGCGACCAGCCCGCCGCCTTCGACGCCGCGTAGCCGCGCCAGGCCGGTCGGCCCACCCACGAGAGGATGCTCAGGACGTTGACGAGGGTGCCGCCGCCGTTCGCCTTCAGGACGGGCGCGAACGCGTCCGTCGTGCGGACGAGGCCGTAGAAGTTGACCTCGAACTCCGCCTTGATGCTGTCCACGTCCTCACCCGCGACGAGCACACCGGCGTTGTTGATGACGATCGAGACGTCGCCGAGCTGCTTCGCCGCGGCGGCGACGGACGCGTCGTCGGTCACGTCGAGCTGGACCGGGACGACGTTCTCGTCCACGACGGACGCCGGATTGCGCGCACCGGCGTAGACCTTCGCCCCGCGCTTGGCGAACTCCTGCGCGAACGCCCGGCCGAGCCCGCGGTTGGCTCCGGTCACCAGTACTGCCACACCGTTGAAGTCCATGACCCCTACCTCCTAAGTTGGCTTTCCCAACTCACGCTAGCGAGGTAAGTTGGATTTTCCAACCTACTGATAGGATGGTCACATGGCACCTCGAAGCTGCTCCATCGCGAACGCACTGGAGGTCGTGGGCGAACGCTGGTCGCTGCTGGCGTTGCGCGAGGTCTTCCTCGGCGTCACGCGCTTCGACCAGATCGCCGCGAACACCGGCGCCTCGCGCGACGTGCTGACCGTGCGGCTGAAGAAACTGGTGGCCGCGGGCGTGCTGGAGAAGCACCAGTACTCCGAACACCCGCCACGGTTCGAATACGTGCTCACGGACTCGGGCCGTGCGCTGCACAACGTGATGCTCATGCTCAAGGAGTGGGGCGACACGTACGCGACGGAGGGCCCCCTCCCCCTCGTGTGGGAGCACTCGTGCGGCGCCGTGCTGGAGTCACGAGTGGTGTGCGCCGCGTGCGGCGAGGAAGCCACATCCGAGTCACTCACTCGCGCGGCGGAGCTGACCCACTAAGTTGGGCGGTATGAGCGAGGACGACGAGGACGAGTTCGCCGAGGACGACGACTTCGAGGACGAGGAAGACCCGGACGACCTCTTCGCCGTCACGCCCGAACCGCGCACGGTCTGCCACCTGTGCGGGGGCGCCAGCTACATCGCCGCGCCGACGCTGGCGATCATCGGCGGTGCGCCGCGGACCGTCGACAACGGCCGGGAGTGCCCGCACTGCAACGGCGCGCGGACGTTCACCGGGCTCGTGCCGCCGCTTTAGCCCTGTTCTCGGCGTGCCGGTCGACGAACTCGGTCACCGGCAGGCGCGCCACCTCGGCGCCGACGACGTCCAGGGCCAGATCTGAGGCCCGCTTGAAGCGCACGCAGGCCTTGCCCATGTCGAGCTTCTTGCCAGAAGCCGCCCACCGGGCGCGGAACGACTCCTCGAACTCCCTCCATCACCGTGGTCAGGTAGACGGAGCAGTAGCGCTTCTGGGCACCGAGGGCGACGTGGAGAAGCGGCTTCTTGTTGTAGGTCGGGCCGCTCACCTCCAGCGGCACCCCGTACGTGATCAGGCCCCAGTCCATGGCCTCGACGTAGCCGCCGGGGAGGTTGGCGAGGATGACGTCGCGCACAGCCTCGACCTCGGCACGCTGCTCATCAGGCAGTTCGGCGAGGTACTGGGCGACCGTGGAGGCCTGGCTCTGCACCATGCGCGTACGGTAATCGCCCGTGGAGGTCCTGTCCCGAGCCGAATGGCACGAACTGCGCGACTCGCACGTCGCGCGCATGCGCCGGTTCACCGGGCCGCATCAGGAGCGGAAGCTTCGCAAAGAGAAGCACCCGGTCATGGACTTCCTCTTCACCTACTACAGCCATCGGCCCGTGCGGCTCGAACGCTGGCATCCGGGTCCGGGCGTCGTTCTCGAGGACGCGGCGGAGTACCTGGAGTTTCCGCACTACAAAGCCACGCCCGAGGGCGTCACGCTCGACGTCGAGAGTTTCGTGGAGCAGCGGGCGAAGACGCTGGAGTTCGTCCAAGGGCTGCTCACGGCGACGCTGAGCAGGCCTGCCCGGCTGGGCTGTTTCGGGCTGCACGAGTGGGCGATGGTCTACCGGCAGCAGCCCGAGGAGGTCCGGCACAACGCGTGGCCGCTCAGGCTGGGCAGCGGCGGCACCGACCAGGTGGTCGAAGCCAGCCGGATCCAGTGCGGGCACTTCGACGCGTTCCGGTTCTTCACCCGACCCGCCCGGCCGCGCAACGCTCTGCAGCCCACTCGTGACGACCAGTTGCTGAACGAACAGCCCGGCTGCCTGCACGCGAACATGGATTTGTTCAAGTGGGCCTATAAACTGGAGCCGGCGACGCCGTCCGATCTCGTCGCCGACTGCTTCGAACTGGCCGCTGACGTGCGCGAACTCGACATGCAGGCCTCCCCGTACGACCTGGCCGGGCTCGGGTACTCCCCGGTGCGGATCGAGACGCCGGAAGGCCGTGCGGAGTACGTGCGACGGCAGGCCGAGTTCGCTGAGCAGGCACGACCGTTGCGAGAACGGCTCATCTTCGTTTGCCAGTCGATACGTGCAGTGACTTCACTTCGCTGACGAAGTTCACCTGTTAGCGTGATTGGCGGTCGTCGGGGGCCGCTGAGTAGTTGTGAGGGATCGATGTCTCGACACCGCGCTCTGCGGGCGAAGGTGAAGCGCGGAATCGCCAAGTGGCCCGTGCTCATCGTGGTGCTCGTGGTGCTGCTCGGCCTCAGCTGGCTCGCCCTGTCGTGGGCAGGTGGCGTGCTCGACAAGCGCTCACAGGCCCTGGCCGAGAACTGCAGCGAGGGTGACTCCGTGCTGCGCATCTCCGTGACGCCCAGCGTCGCGGAGGCCGTGAGGGACGTCGCACACGCGTACAGCGCGACACGGCCCGTTGTGTACGACCACTGCATCGCGATCGAAGTGACTTCCGCGGACTCCTCCGCGGTGCTGGAAGGCCTGACGACGACCTGGGACGAGCAGAAGCTCGGCAAGCGCCCGCACGCGTGGCTGCCCGACTCGACGCTCTGGGCGAACCGGCTGTCCGCGCTGAACGCGAAGCTCGTCGGCTCGGCGCCGAAGTCCGTCGGCACGTCGCCGGTGCTGCTCGCGGCTCCCGAGGCCGCCGCGCCGGTGCTGAAGGACTTCCGCTGGTCGGACCTGCCCGAGGTGACGGACTGGGACGAGTTCGGCCAGCCCTGGGGCCGGTTCAGCGTCGCGATGCCCGACCCGTCCGCGAACACCTCCTCCGCGCTCGCGATCCAGGCGGCGCTGGCCGGCGGCAAGGGCCCGGTCACCGCCGAGTCGCTCGGATCGGACGCTGCGAAGGGCGCGCTGTCCAGGCTCGCCGCCACGGTGCCGCCGGAGGTTCCGCCGACGACGCGGGACGCGTTGCGGCGCCTGGGTGACAGCGCGACGGTCAACGCGGCGGGCTTCTCGGCCACACCGGTGTCCGAAGTGGACCTGTTCAAGCACAACACGGGCAAGGAGGCCCCGTCGAAGCCACTGGTGGGCGTGCTGCCCGCCGGACCGGCTCCGGTGGCGGACTTCCCGTACGTCGCGCTGGGCGGCAGCGAGGTCGGCGAGGCGGAGGTGCGTGCGGCGCAGGCGTTCCGCGACTTCATGACCGAAGCCCCGCAGCAGGCGATCCTGGCGCGCGGCGGGCTGCGGGTGGAGTCCACTCAGGACCGTCCGTCGCCTTCGCCGGGCGTGTCCTGGTCTCCCGTCACGGAGAACCTGGTCGCCGCCGACGCGACGACCACGCAGCAGATCTCCTCGGCCTGGGCGTCGGCGGACCGGGGCGGGCAGGTCGTCACCGTGCTGGCGGACGTCTCGACGTCGATGAAACCCAGGCTGGACAAGGTGAAGGCGGCCCTGCGCGGTCAGGTCGACAGGTCGGTGTCGGGATCGTTCGGGCTGTGGGAGTTCGCTCGCGACCTCGACGGGTCGAAGCCGCACAAGCAACTCGTCGCGACCGGTCCCGTCAGCGAGAAGCGCGACGCGTTGCGCAGGTCGATCGACGCGCTCAAGACGGCGGACGGCTCGCAGCTCTACACCGCGCTGGCGGCCTGCTACGAGACGGCGCACGACGGCTTCGTGGCCGGGCGGGTCAACCGGGTCGTGGTGATCACCGACGGCACCTCGGACGGCGGGATCGACCTGGCGGCGCTCAAGGCGCAGCTGCACGGGACGGACCTGCCGGTCAGCTTCATCGCCATCGGCGGCGAGGTGGACAAGGCGGCGCTGACCGACATCGCGCAGACGACCGGCGGGTCGGTGTCGGTGGTGGAGAGCGTGGACGGCGTGGAGGCGGCGCTCGGTCAGGTGCTGTCGACGAAGGCCTGACCGAGCGCGACCGGTCGCTCAGGCGGCGTTGAAGCGGTCGGGGTCCGGACCGGTGCGGGTCCCGTTGTCGAGCTCGGTGATCACGAGCATGTCGTCGGGGGCCAGCTCGAAGTCGAAGATGTCGATGTTCTCCTTGATCCGGTAGGGCGTGACGGACTTCGGGATCACGACGTTGCCGATCTGGACGTGCCAGCGCAGCACGATCTGGGCCGGGGTCTTGCCGTACTTCTCGGCGAGACCCGCGATGTCGGGCTCTCGCAGCAACGCGCCGCCCTGCGCCAGCGGTGACCACGCCTCGGTGACGATGCGGTGCGTCACGTGCACCTTGCGCATCTCTTCCTGCTGCAGGAACGGATGCAGCTCGATCTGGTTCACCGCCGGGGTGGTCGGGAACTCGTCGAACAGGCGCTGCAGGTGTGGCGTGTGGAAGTTCGAGACGCCGATCGCGCGCACGCGGCCGTCGGCGTAGAGCTTCTCCATGGCGCGCCACGTCTCGGCGTAGAGGTCGCGCCGGGGTGTCGGCCAGTGGATGAGGTAGAGGTCGAGCACGTCGAGGCGCAGGCGGCGCATGCTCTCGTCGAACGCGCGCAGCGTGGCGTCGTGGCCTTGGTCGGCGTTCCACAGCTTGGTCGTGATGAACAAGCCGGGCACGCCGGCGATCGCGTCGCCGACGCCGGACTCGTTGCCGTAGGCCGCGGCGGTGTCGATGCTGCGGTAGCCGGCCTCGATCGCCGTCGTGACGGCACCGGCCACCTGGTCCTCCGGCACCTGGTAGACGCCGAAGCCGAGTTGAGGGATCCGTACTCCGTTGTTCAACGCAATCAGCGGAACCATGCGCGTAGCTTCGCATCGTTGTAGACGTCCTGCATCGCCTCGATCGTCCTGACGAGTTCGTGTCTCAGCTCGTCCGGTGCCAGGACTTCCACGTCCGCACCGAATTTGAGCAGGTCAGCGACAGCGTGCCGGTGCGACTCGGTGGGAAAGCCGAACTGCTGCCCCGGTTCGGGTGCGGCGTCCCGGATGACGCGGGCCTGATAGCCGCTGAGCAGGTACTGGGTCTTGTCCAGGCCGGAGCGCGTCATGCGGACCGTGACGCGCTCGCCGTACATGCGGGCCTCGAACTGCTCCGACCACTCGGCCCAGAACCGGGCGAGGTCGAAGTCGCCCGGCCGTTCGAACGACTCCGCCGTCACCTGGAGCGCGAGCACGCGCGAGACGCGGTAGGTGCGGCCGCTGCCGACGAAGTACCAGGTGCCGGCCTTCAGCACGAGCCCGTACGGGTCGACCTCGCGCTCGACGGTCTGGTTGCCCCAGCGCAGGTAGGTCATGCGGACCCTGCGCTGCTCCCAGACGGCGTCGGCGATCGTGGCGAGGTGCTCGGTGGGTTCGTCGCCGCGGAACCACGTCGGGGTGTCGAGGTGGAAGCGCTGGCGGATCTGCTCGGCACGGGACCGCAGCTCCGTCGGCAGGGCGGCGAGGAGCTTGAGCTGGGCCGCGGCTGCGAACTCCCCCAGCCCCAGCGCCTCGGCGGGTCCGGGAAGGCCCGCGAGGAACAACGACTGCGCCTCGTCGGTCGTCAGGCCGGTCAGCCGGGTGCGGTAGCCGTCGACCAGCTGGTAGCCGCCCGCCGGGCCGCGGTCGGCGTAGATGGGGATGCCGGAGGCGGAGAGGGCCTCGACGTCGCGGTAGATCGTGCGTGGCGAGACCTCCAGTTCGGACGCCAGTTCGTCGGCCGTCATCCGGCCCCTGGACTGCAGGAGCAGGAGGACCTGGAGGAGCCTGCCGGATTTCACAAGATGAACCTGACACGATCTGTCAGGAATTGCCAGCAGAGTGATCCGCATGAAGGCAACCGGAACCATCGAAGTGAAGAGCTGGGACGAGAAGACCTGGGACGGCCGGTCCTACCAGGAGGTCCAGGGACGCAAGCTCACCGAGGCGCACGTCCAGTTCACCTACGCGGGCGACGTCAGCGGCGTCGGGAGCTGCCGGTACCTCATGTACTACGGCGACGAGGTGGCGTGGACGACCGCGATCGAGGAGATCACCGCGGACGGGGGCACGCTGGTGCTGCGCCACGTCGGCGCGTACCGGTCCTCTGTGGAGGCCGCGATCGAGGTCGTCGACGGCACCGGGAAGTACCTGAACGCGCGAGGTGCGGTGACGGTGGACTGGGCGGAGGATGGCAGCGGCACCTACACCCTGGAGTACGAGGTCTGACGATGACCAACGCCCCTCTCTACGACGCGGCCAAGGCACGGATCACCGCGCTGGTGTCCGGCGCCGATCCCCAGACGCCCGTGGCGGCGACGCCCGGCTGGTCGGTCAAGGACGTGGTGGCGCACCTCGCCGGCGGTCTGCGCGACTTCGCGGACCGCCGGTTCGACGGTGTCGAGTCGGGCGAGTGGGGCGAACGGCAGGTGCGCGACCGCCGCGGCAACTCGCTGGCCGACGCCTTCGCCGAGTGGGACGCGAACCTGGAGCTGGCCCAGCCGTTGTTCGACACGCCGATGGGGCCGGTCCTCGTGTCGGAGGTGATCGCGCACGAGCACGACCTCCGCTCCGCGCTGGGGGTGCCGGGCGGGCGGGACGGCGTCGAGGTGCGGGCGGCGCTGGTGCGGCCGTTGCAGCAGCTCGACCAGCGGATGCGGGAGAACGACGTGCCGGCGTTGCGGATCACGCTGGAGCACGGCGACCGCGTGCTCGGGCACGGCGAGCCCGCCGGGACGTTGCGGACCACGTCGTTCGAGCTGATGCGGGCCATCGGCGGGCGGCGGTCGGCCGACCAGATCAAGGCACTGGACTGGGACGGCGATCCGGACACGTGGATCGCCGCGCTGGCGTTGTCCGGACGGCACCGGCCGGAGCCGTTCGAGGAGTAGGTTCCCCGGTGTGAGCGACTGGCTGGCGGACACGCGTGACTCCTACGACACGGTCGCGGTCAGCTACGCCGACCAGACGCGCGACCTCCTGGACGGCCTCCCGCACCTGCGGGCGGCGCTGCGGTTGTTCGCCGAGGAGGTGCGCGGTCCCGTCGCGGACGTCGGCTGCGGGCCGGGCACCATCACCGCGCTCCTGCACGGACTGGGCGTGGACGCGTTCGGCATCGACCTCTCCCCCGCGATGATCGCGCTGGCCCGGCGGAACCACCCCGGGCTGCGGTTCGAGGTCGGGTCGATGACCGAACCGCTCCCCGAGGCGGTCGGCGGGATCATCGCCTGGTGGTCGCTGATCCACGTACCCGATGACGAAGTGCCCTCGGTGTTCGGGCACTTCCGGGAAGCGCTGAGGCCTGACGGGTTGCTGCAGCTGGGTTTCCACGTCGGTGACGAGACACGGCTCAAGACCCAGGGCTACGGCGGGCATCCGATGCGCGTGCACGTCCACCTGCGACGGCCCGAGCGGGTCGCGGAGTGGCTGCGGGCGGCCGGGTTCACCGTCGAGGCGCAGTGGCTGCTCGGCGAGGACGGGGCGATCCTGTTCGCGCGGCGCGGGTGAGACGATCTGACCGTGTCAGATGAACAGACGTGTCAGCGGTGCGGCGAGACGGTGGAGCTGGAGAAGGAAGACTTCGAGCTGTTCGAGCGGATGCACCCCGACTGCTTCCACTTCGCGTTCGAGCACGACCTGAACCAGCCGGGCATCGGCGCCGACGAGAACTGCGGCGACGACGCCTGCCCCGTCGGAGCATGAAACTGGGGCGCACCCCCGAGTGCGCCCCAGTTCCACTGCAGGTCTAGTTGCTGTAGGCCTCGAGCGGCGGGCAGGAGCAGACCAGGTTGCGGTCACCCTTGGCGCCGTCGATGCGGCGGACGGGCGGCCAGATCTTCGGGGTCGCGCTGTGGCCCGCCGGGAAGACGGCCTCTTCGCGGGTGTACGGGTGGTTCCACTCGCCGGCGGTCACGCAGGCCGCGGTGTGCGGGGCGTTGCGCAGCGGGTTGTCCTCGACGGGCCACTCGCCGGCGCCGACGCGGTCGATCTCGCGCTTGATGGCGATCATGGCGTCGATGAACCTGTCGATCTCGGCCAGGTCCTCGGACTCGGTCGGCTCGACCATCAGGGTGCCGGCGACCGGGAACGACATCGTCGGGGCGTGCAGGCCGTAGTCGGCGAGGCGCTTGGCGACGTCGTCCACCGTCACGCCGGTGGCCTTGGTGATCGGGCGCAGGTCGAGGATGCACTCGTGGGCCACGAAGCCGCCCTCACCGGTGTAGAGGACCGGGTAGTGCTCGTCGAGACGACGCGCCACGTAGTTCGCGGCCGCCACGGCGGTCAGGGTGGCGCGGCGCAGGCCGTCGCCGCCCATCATGCGCACGTACGCCCACGAGATCGGCAGGATCGACGCGGAACCCCACGGGGCGCCCGAGATCGGGCCGACACCGGTGGCCGGTCCCGCCGTCGGCTGCAGCGGGTGGTTCGGCAGGAACGGGGCGAGGTGGGACTTCACACCGATCGGGCCGACGCCGGGGCCGCCGCCGCCGTGCGGGATGCAGAACGTCTTGTGCAGGTTCAGGTGCGAGACGTCCGAGCCGAACTTGCCGTAGCGGGCCAGGCCGATCAGCGCGTTGAGGTTCGCGCCGTCGACGTACACCTGGCCGCCCGCGTCGTGGACCAGGCCGCAGACCTCGCGGACGGTGTCCTCGTACACGCCGTGGGTCGACGGGTAGGTGATCATGATCGCGGCGAGGTCGTCGGCGTGCTCGGTGACCGTGGTGCGCAGGTGGCCCATGTCGATGTTGCCCTTGTCGTCGCACTTCACGACGACGACGCGCATGCCGGCCATGACGGCGGACGCGGCGTTGGTGCCGTGGGCGGACGACGGGATCAGGCAGACGTCGCGGGCGGCGTTGCCGTTCGCGCGGTGGTAGGCGCGGATTGCCAGCAGGCCCGCGAACTCACCCTGTGAACCGGCGTTGGGCTGCAGCGACACCGCGTCGTAGCCGGTGACCTCGGCGAGCCAGGCCTCCAGGTCCGACACGATCTTCAGCAGGCCCTGGGCGTCCTCGACCGGCGCGAACGGGTGCAGCGTCGAGAACTCCGGCCACGTGATGGACTCCATCTCCGCGGTGGCGTTCAGCTTCATCGTGCAGGAGCCGAGCGGGATCATGCTGCGGTCCAGGGCGACGTCCTTGTCGGACAACGCGCGCAGGTAGCGCAGCAGCGCGGTCTCGGAGCGGTGCGCGTGGAAGACCGGGTGGGTCAGGTAGTCCGAGGTGCGGCGCAGGTCGGCCGGGATGCCGTCGGCGGTGTCGGCGTCGATGGCGTCCACATCGGACCCGGTGACACCGAAGGCCTCCCACACCGCGACGATGTGCGCGCGGGTCGTCTTCTCGTCGCAAGCGATTGCCACGACGTCGTCGTCGACCTTGCGGAGGTTGATGCCGGCCTCGCGCGCCTTCTCGACGACAGCGGCGGCCCGGCCCTCGACGCGCACCTGGACGGTGTCGAAGAACTCGCCGTGCACGACGTCGATCCCGGCCTCGCACAGGCCCGTGGCGAGCACGGTGGCCAGGCGGTGCACGCGGGTCGCGATCGAACGCAGGCCCTCGGGACCGTGGTAGACGGCGTACATGGACGCGATCACGGCCAGGAGCACCTGCGCGGTGCAGATGTTCGACGTGGCCTTCTCGCGGCGGATGTGCTGCTCGCGCGTCTGCAGGGCCAGGCGGTAGGCCAGCGAGCCGTCGGCGTCGACGGAGACACCGACGAGACGGCCGGGCAGCTGACGCTCCAGACCGGACCGGACGGCCATGTAACCGGCGTGCGGGCCGCCGAAGCCGATCGGCACGCCGAAGCGCTGCGTGGTGCCGATGACGACGTCCGCGCCGATCTCACCGGGCGCGCGCAGCAGCGTCAGCGCCAGCAGGTCGGCGACGACGACGGCCTGGGCGCCGGCGGCGTGGATCTCCTCGATCAACGCGGCCTGGTCGCGCACCACACCGGACGCACCGGGGTACGACAGCAGCACGCCGAAGAAGTCGCCGCCCAGGCCGAGGCCCTCGATGCCCTGCGACAGGTCCGCGACGACGATCTCGATACCCAGCGGCTCGGCGCGCGTCTCGATGACGGCCAGCGTCTGCGGCAGCGTGTCGGCGTCGATGACGAACTTGTTCGACTTGGACTTGCCGGCGCGGCGCACCAGCGTCATCGCCTCGGCGGCGGCGGTCGACTCGTCCAGCATGGACGCGTTCGCGACCGGCAGGCCCGTCAGGTCGCCGACCATGGTCTGGAAGTTCAGCAGCGCTTCGAGGCGGCCCTGCGAGATCTCCGGCTGGTACGGCGTGTACGCGGTGTACCAGGCAGGCGACTCGAGCACGTTGCGCAGGATCACGCCCGGCGTCACGGTGTCGTAGTAGCCGAGGCCGATCATCTGCGTCATCGGGCGGTTCTGCGAGGCGAGCTCACGGAGCTCGGCCAGCGCCTCGGTCTCGGTGGCCGGGGCGGGCAGGTCCAGCACGAGGTCGCGCTCGTGAATGGACGAAGGCACCGCGTGCTGCGCCAGCTCCTCGAGCGAACCGACGCCGATGACGTCGAGGATGCGCGCGAGTTCGGCGGGGCGCGGACCCACGTGCCGGTCGGCGAACGGGGTGCCGTGCTCGAGAGCGGCGAGCGGAATCCGGAGGGGGTGGGCCCCCTGCTGGGGGTCGGTCTTAACAGAGTCCTGCGTCATCAAACGCCTCCGGGGCTGCGGGCACACGTGTCCTGGTGCCCTCCCCGCTCTGTCCGTACCCCGAGGGGCGCCTGAGAGGTTCACCCACCGGTCAGGATGGGCTTTCACCGTCGGCGGGATCGCCAGAAAACACCTGGTGATCCACTTTCCAGAGGCGTCTCGCTCGGCGGTCCTGGATGCCTGAGAGGTTCCCGGGGAGGGACTTGCTCCTTCGGCGCCGGGCTCGGGGCCCGGTCTCTCCCGCCAGAGTTCAGCGACTACCCGAGAAGAATACCCGCAGGCAGCTCAGGTAGTCCCTAGGGACGCGACCTACATCTCAGTCCGAAGACCGGCGAGCGCCCCGGCGACCGGGTCCGCGGGGTCGTCGCGCAACGCCACGAGCAGATGCGCGGTGCCCACGACGGCGTCGCCGCGACGGGCCGCGACGAGCTTCGCCCGTTCCATCGCCCGCTCCACTTCGCCGCCGCTGACGGGCAAAGCGGCCAGGTCGATCCCCGCCTCGCGCAACGCCGCCGCCCCGCCCGACTCGAACTCCGGCTTCAGCTTTTTGCCCGCCACCTCCAGCTGGCGGTCGACGGACACCACCGCCTCCACCAGATCGCGAGAGGACACTTCCCGCCTCGCGGCCACGGCCAGCCGCCCGGCCTCGTTGCGCACGACGGTCAGCACCGGCCCGCCCAGCCCCTGGCCTCGCGCGACCCAGCGCATCAGCCAGCGCACGTACCCGCCGCCGGAGTCCCCTTCCAACGCTCCCGCCTTGCGCAGCAACCGCACGGCGGGCGCTTCCTCGATCTCCGCGTAGCGCCGCGCGGCATCGGCGCGCACCGCGGCGGCCGTCGCCTCGACGTCCACGCCGCGCAGCACGAACAGGTCGGCGGCACGTCCGGAACCCTGCTCCAGCAACGCGAGTGAGAGGTGGGTCGTGGTCAGCACGCCGCCGCCGGCCCGGGCGACCGCCGCGAGCAGACACTCCTCCAGCGCACGGCTGACGGGCAGCACGGTCTCCAGGACGAGGCGGTCGCAGGCGATGTTCATCAACGCCGTGACGTCCGGATGAGCCTCGGGAACGCCGCCGCCGTCGTCGTCCGCCCAGTGCTCGGGCCCTCGCGCCATCGCCTGGGCCCGCAGCGACTTCGCGCCGAGCTTGCGGCCGGGTCCGATGGTGTCGATCAGCGAGATCAGCAGGTTCTCGGTGCCGAGGAAGCCGAACTCCAGCCGGACCGCGCGCCGCGCCGCCGCTTCCAGCACCTTCACGACCTGGTAGGAAGGGGTGATCGTCATGCCGGAAACGCTAGGGGCGAACTGGATCCGGGCGCTTCTGCCGACCGGCCACCCACCAGTGCCAGTCGGCCACGATCAGCAGGCCGGTCAGCCGGTGGCGCGCTCACGCCGCCGGCGGGTCAGCTCGTCCTCGGTCATCGGGGCGATCTCGACGCCGTCCGCACGTTCGGACGGGAACTCGTGGATCGTGCCGGAGATCTCCCGCATCGCCCCGCTGACCGCGATGCCGAACACGCCCTGGCCACCTTGCAGCAGGTCGACGACCTCTTCGGGCGAGGTGCACTCGTAGACGGTGGTGCCGTCGGAGAAGAGCGTGATCTTGGCCAGGTCCTGCACGCCGCGGCGGCGCAGGTGGTCGACCGCGACCCTGATGTTCTGCAGGGAGACACCGGTGTCGAGCAGTCGCTTCACGACCTTGAGCACCAGGATGTCCTTGAAGGAGTACAACCGCTGGCTGCCGGAGCCGTGCGCCATCCTTATCGTCGGCGCGACCAGACCGGTCCTTGCCCAGTAGTCGAGCTGCCGGTACGTGATGCCCGCGATCTGACATGCCGCGGGTCCTCGGTAACCGACGAGCTCGTCCGGCAGCGAGGAGTCCGGGAACAGTTCACCCTGCAGCCCGGATTCGGCCCGCAAGGGCGCTTCCTCGACCACGCCTGCCTCCCCTCGGAACGGCCACGAAACTCATGACCGTCAAGCCGCCGCGTCCACTTCCGCGAAGCAGCGACGTCCACTCGAGTTCGACGGTAAGACCGGTCCGATGGCAGGTCAACGCGACGCGCGGGGAGTTGCGACTCTCAACCTTAGGTAGAGAGTCATACCCTCACCCGAACTAGCACGTTCAGGTGACGTTTAGTGATCGTTTAGCGATCGAAACGACCGTAAGTAGTCCAATCGAGGGACGTCCAAACGAACTGCCCTCACGCCCGCACGAGACGGAGTGCGACACCCGGAAAACTTCAGGCGTCCGCACCCCTGCCGTGTCTACGTGTCCGCGCCGCGGAAGTCCTCGGGGGAGACGGAGTCGAGGAACTCGCGGAACTTCTCCACCTCGTCCTCCTGCTCGTCCGGGATGATCAGGCCCGCCTCGGCCAGCACGGACTCCTCGGCGTGGATCGGCACACCGACGCGCAACGCGAGCGCCACCGAGTCCGAGGGCCGCGCGGAGACCCGCACGTCGCCGTCGAACACGAGCTCCGCGAAGAACGTGCCCTCCTGCAGGTCGGTGATCCGGACCTGTTCGAGGTTGCGCCCCAGCGCCCCGATGACGTCCTTGAGGAGGTCGTGGGTGAGCGGTCGAGCAGGACGAACGCCCTGCTGCTCCAGCGCGATCGCCGTGGCCTCGACGCTGCCGATCCAGATGGGCAGGTACCGCTCGCCCTCGGTTTCGCGCAGAAGAAGGATCGGCTGGTTCTGGGGCAGCTCCACCCGCACGCCGACGACACGCATTTCGCTCATCGGGCCTCGCCTCCCTCTAATCCGTTCGGGGACGACCCGGTTTCACACCCGAGCATCCCCCGGCGTACCTCTCCGACGCTACCCGCCAAGCGGGCCGAGTGCTCAATTGTTGCGGGCAGATCGTGATCAAGAAGGCACACTCCGCCGACTGATCAGGACTGCCGCAAGCCCGCTCGCACCAACAACGAGTGCAACGAGGCGAAGAGGCCGGCCAATTCCCGGACCGTCTCGGTATCTGAGAACGACTTCAGCAGGACCACCTCGTGATCCGCTGCCGCGCGGACCGCGCGCAGGTGCTCGCGCTCGACGCCGAGTCCGGTCATGGCCCGGATCGTGCGGAGCGCGGTGACGTCGTCGGTGGTGAAGCGGCCACCGGGGCCGGGGCGCAGCAGACCGTCGCGTTCCAGCTGGACCAGCTGTTCCGCGCTGAAACCGGTCTGGGCCAGCAGTTCGAGCCGCGAGATCGAGCCCGAGTCCACCGGGGTGGCGTCGAGCTGCTCGCGGATCACCTTGAGCGGCAAGTACCTGTCGCGTTGTGCGGACAGCACGAACCGCAACCTCTCGACGTCCGCCACGCTGAACTGGCGGTAGCCGGAGGCGGTGCGTGCCGGGCGGACCAGCCCCTCCGCTTCCAGGAAGCGGATCTTGGAGATGGTGACGTCGGGGAACTCGGGCCGAAGCTGTGCGAGCACAGCCCCGATGCTCGAGGCCCCGCGTTGTGGCCGCCCGGCCGTCACGCGTCAGGCTCCCGCGGAGCCAGGACCCGTCAGGAAGACGAGGCGGAACTTGCCGATCTGGACCTCGTCGCCGTTCGCGAGGACGGCCTGGTCGACCGGCTCACGGTTGACGTAGGTGCCGTTGAGGCTGCCGACGTCGATGACGACGAACTCGCCGCTCTCCCGGCGGAACTCGGCGTGACGGCGCGAGACCGTCACGTCGTCCAGGAAGATGTCGCTGTCGGGGTGGCGCCCGGCGCTCGTCGTGTCGCGGTCCAGCAAGAACCGGGAACCGGCGTTCGGGCCGCGCTTCACCACGAGCAGCGCGGAACCGGCGGGAAGGGCGTCAACACCGGCAACGGCCGGCTCCTGTGCGGGCGCCTCGGCGCCGCCTTCCATCTCCTGGAGGAAGTCCGCCCGGAAGACGGAGGTCCGCTCCGGGGACTGCTCCGGCGGAACGCCTGGGCCGTCGTTCGTGCTCACCTGAGCTCTCCTCCTGCTGCTGGATCCGTCACTTCCGGTAAAACCTATCGCGTTGGGGTCACCGCCTTCAGCGCGGCTCCCCTTCCGGCCGAAGATCCGGCGAAAGATCGACGTCACTCCTTCTCCACCAACGCCTTGTACGCGTCCGCGTCCAGCAGGCCTTCCAGCGCCTCGGGGTCGTTCAGCCTGATCTCGACCATCCAGCCCTCGCCGTACGGATCGGTGTTGACGGCGTCCGGCGACTGGACCAACGCGTCGTTGATGGCGGTCACCTCGCCGTCGAGCGGAGAGTAGAGGTCGGACACGCTCTTGGTGGACTCCACCTCGCCGAACGTGTCACCCGCCGCTACGGTGTGACCGACCTCGGGCAGCTGGACGAAGACGACGTCACCGAGCTGTTCCTGGGCGTAGTCGGTGATGCCGACGCGCACCGTGTTCTCGCCTGTGCTGGCGATCCACTCGTGCTCCTCGGTGTAACGAAGCTCCTCGGGAATCAACTGACTGCGCTCCTCGTGCCGAACCTGTATGGGGTGATCTTTTCACGCGACCGTGCGAGGTGTGACCCGCAGGGCCAGGAAGAACTGGTAGACGTACAGCAGCGCCGACCACAGGTAGAGGGCGCCGCCCCAGACCGTGAACGCGTAGGCGACCGGCTGCGCGAGCGCCGCCCACCCCGAGTCGCCCTGCGCCAGGAGCAGCAGGGGGAAGGCGTACAGGAGGTTGAAGGTCGCGGCCTTGCCCAGGTACGTCACCTCGAACGTGCCCCAGCCGCGTTGCCGCAGGATCAGCAGGCAGATGCCGACGACGATCTCTCGCCCGACCAGCACGAGGGCGACCCAGAGCGGCACGATGTCCCTGATCACGAACGCCAGCAACGTGCAGAACACGTAGAGGCGGTCGGCGGCGGGATCGAGCAGCGCGCCGAGGTTGCTCATCTGGTTGAGCCAGCGCGCGAGCTTGCCGTCGAGCCAGTCGGAGAACCCCGCGAACATGAGGATGAGCAGCGCCCAGCCGTCTTCGCGAGGTCCGAGCAACAGGTACAGGAAAAGCGGAACACCGGCCAGCCGCAGCACGCTGAGCAGGTTCGGAATCGTCAGCAGGCGATCAGCCGGATCACGCACACCCGCACTCTAAACGAGTGACCGCGCAGGGGCTGCCGGATGGCGTCACGGCGCGCTGTGCGACTGGTCGCGGGTATGCGGAACGTTCGTTCTCGCAGGGGTGGGGCTCAGGCTGTCCGGGTGAACGTCCAGCCGCGGCGCTGCATCTCCGCGCCGCTGATGGCGTGCGGACGGCCCCGGTCGTCGCGGCCCACCCAGCGGGCGCGGAAACCCTCGAGCACGTAGGCGTGACCCCGGCTCCACACCACGCTGCACGGCGTGGTCGGCAGCGCGGAACCGGACTCTGCGTCCTGCTGCGGCTGGGTTTCCATGGCGGTTCTCATTTCAGTCCCTCCGTGACATCAGGGATGTCGCGCACCGGGGCTCCGGCGTTATCCCTGAGAACGAATTCTGACCGACTGTGGTTCAGAACACGTGTCCTGTTTGGGTCCTTAGCGTTAACTGGGTCAAACCGCGCGCCGAGCTGTTCGGGCCCGAAGCGCGACGGATGACGAGATCCTTGCCTGCGCAACCGTTCGTCGTACGCCGATGACCGCACAACGTCCGTTCAGGATCGGCTGGGCCTAATCTCATGGCGTGAACCAGGTGAAATTCGGTGCGGAGCTCATCTCCCGGTTGATGGACCACCTGTGCTCGCGGCTCGACGGCTGCGAGGGCGTCGGCCTGAGCGTGTGGCCGGACGGCACGTTGCTGCGCTCCATCGGGGCCGCGCTCGAACTGGACGCCGAGCAGCTCAACGCCGGTGCCGGGCCGCTCGTCGACGCCTCACGCGACGAACGGCAGGTGTCCGGGGAGGTCGGCGGCACGCACGTCGTCGCCGTGCCGGGCAGCTGGGGCGACAGCGGGCCGGTCGTGCTGACGGTCTACCTGTCGCACGAGCCCCAGGTCGAGGACCTCAAGGCGATCGAGGAGATAGAGCCGCTCGTGGCGACGGCGGCCGCGGTCGTCGAGTTCTGCTCGGGCGAGGTGCTGCGCGCGGACCAGATGGTGCGGATGGTGCAGCACCGCCGTTACATCGAACAGGCGAAGGGCCTGGTCATGGGAGCACGGCCGTGCACGCCAGGAGAGGCGTTCGAACTGCTCGTGCGGGCCAGCCAGCGCGCCAACGTGAAACTGCGGGACGTGGCCACCGCGCTGGTGCTGGTCGTCGGTGGGACGCTGGAGGACGGCGCGAAGGAAGTCGTCGAGCCGCCGCCCGCCGCGTTCGAGGTCGCTCGAAGACTGTGGGACGCGCTACGCGTTTGAACCGACCATTGTCCGGGTATGGACGTCTCGACCTGTCCGGTAGAGCGGGCACTCCCGTACGGTGGTGTCCGCAGCGGTTGAGCCACCAGCCGCATCGGGGCCGCTGCGTGGCGGCTTCCTGTATTCGAGAGGAAGTACTTCGGTGACTGTGCAGGATCCGCGTGCGGAGCAGATCGAGCTGAAGGTGCGGCAGCCGGCGCCCGGAGTCACCGTCCTCGCCGTCTCCGGTGAGGTCGACATGGTGTCCGCGCCGTCGTTGCGCGACGCCCTGATCAACGGTCTCGGCGACGGTGGCGTCTTCATCGTCGACATGACCGGTGTGACGTTCCTCGGTTCCGCCGGACTGGCCGTGCTCGTCGAGGCCGCGAGGCGGGCGCAGCAGCAGGACGCCACGCTCAAGGTCGTGGCCAAGGCACGGGCCGTGACGCGTCCGCTGGAGGCGACCGGGCTCGGTGAGGTCTTCAGCCTGCACGACTCCGTCGACTCCGCCCTGGCCTAGCGCCTGCGGACGACGAGTCGGTTGCCCGCCGCACTGAGCGCCTCGGCGACGTCGTGGAGGGCCTGATCGACCCCGCCCTTCTCCACGCCGAGCCCGCTGAGCTCGACGGTCAACGGCACGGTGCCCCCACGCGCCGCCGTGGTGAGCGTGCGGCGCAGCGACGGACCTGCCTCGACAGGCACGTTCCCGCGCACGACCGCTACTACGCCGGAGGAGGTCTCGTGGATCTGGACGTCGCATTCGGGCGCCGCTCTGGCCACGGGCAGGACGGGCGAACGGGCCCGCCGCAGGCGCACGGTCGTGCCGCTCGCACTGCGGTGGATCTCGACCTCGTCCACGCTTTCACGCATGAGCAGGAAACCCCGGCCGCGCATGGTCATCGCCGGAGGCGGCACGCGCCACTGCCCGTGGTCGGTGACGTCCACCTGGGCGGAGCCGTCCAGATCGCAGTGGGCACGCACCTCCACGGTGCCGCGTGCGGCCCCCGGGTAGGCGTGCTCCACCGAGTTGTTGACCGCCTCGCTCACCGCGAGGACGAGATCACTCGCTTCGTCCTCACCGAAACCGGCACCGTGCAGCCATTCGCGAAGCTGGTGCCGCACAGGCGCCACCTCGTGCGCGTCCGCCGGGAAGCGGAGGGCAAGGAAATCTTCGTGCACCAGCACAGCGCTCCTCCGGTTGGTTGCCTTCAGCAGGTGACTTCCCTGGGCGCCCAGTCAGTACACGTGTGAAATGAGATCGATTCGGGTACGGCAATGACATGCCGTCCCTAAGCAGAACGGACTACGAGGTGGCTGTGACTCAATTGTCAGGCGTCGAGCTCCGGATGGCGGCGGATCCCACGCAGCTGTCCATCGTGCGTGCGGTCGCGGCGGACATCGCGATGCGGCAGGACTTCGACCTCGACTCGATCGAGGACCTGAAGCTCGCCGTGGACGAGACCTGTTCCACGCTGATCACGCTGGCGGCACAGGACGCCGTGCTCAGCTGCCACTTCGCGGTGGACGACAGGGGCGCCGTCCACGTCGCGGCGAAGATCTCCGCGAAGTCCGCGGCGGGTCCCGACGAGGCCAGCTTCGGCTGGCGGGTGCTGACCGCGCTCGTCGACTCCGTGCAGACGCGGGTCGAGGAGAGCGAAGGGTTCCTGGTCCACATCAACCTCGTGAAGTCCACGGCAGGGGCGGTGGATGCGTGACCGGATCGGAAGAGGCGACCAAGACCGAGGAGAAGAAGACCCGGTCGGGTGACTACGACCACCTGGCGCCGCTGTTCGCAGAGCTCGCGGGGACCCCTGAGGGCCCGGCGCGCGACACGTTGCGGGACAGGCTCGTCACCGAACACCTCCCGGTCGCCCAGCACATCGCCCGCAGATTCGGCCACCGCGGTGAACCGCACGAGGACCTCGTGCAGGTCGCGACGGTCGGCCTGATCAACGCGGTGGACAGGTTCGACCCCGAACGCGGCAGCGACTTCCTGTCGTTCGCGGTGCCGACGATCATGGGTGAGGTCCGGAAGTACTTCCGCGACTCCAGCTGGTCGGTGCGGATGCCGAGGCGGCTCAAGGAGCTGCACCTGGCGATCAACGCGGGCACCTCGCGGCTGTCCCAGTCGCTCGGTCGTGCCCCGACGCCGTCGGAACTGGCCGAGCACCTGGGCCTGTCACGCGAGGAGATCCACGAAGGACTCGCGGCCGGGAACGCTTACCAGAGCGCGTCCCTCGACGACATGCTCATGTCGGAGGACTCGTCGATCTCGCTGGGCTCGACCATCGGCGAGGAAGACCCCGAGATCGCGATGATCGAGCAACGCGAGGCGCTGCACCCGTTGCTGGAGAAGCTGCCGGAGCGCGAACGCAAGATCGTGGTCATGCGCTTCTTCGGCAACATGACCCAGACGCAGATCGCGCAGAAGGTCGGCATCTCCCAGATGCACGTCTCGCGGTTGCTCGCGAAGACGTTGCGTCAGCTGCGGGACGTGCTGGAGGAGTAGGCACGCACACGGCGCCGGGCCGCGTTGACGATCTGGCGCCGTTCGTCCTCCCCCATGCCGCCCCACACGCCGTACGGCTCCTGAGCCTCGAGCGCGTGGGCGCGGCATCGTTCGAGCACGGGGCAGTGCCCGCAGATCGCCTTCGCCTTGTCCTCCCGCGCTGCCCGCGCGTAGCCGCGTTCGTTGTCGGGGTGGAAGAAGATCGCACTGTTCTCGCCGCGGCACAAGCCGTCCATCTGCCAGTCCCACACCTCGGTGACCGGCTTGGGCAGACGAGTGGTGCAGGTCATCGCGACTCCCTGAGGACTAGGGGGAAAGAGTTGCGATCACTGCGTACCTCGGTCTGACCAGGGATAAACCAGTTACAGCCTTTCGGGTGCGCCAATACCCAGCAGGGACAGGCCCAGCGTGAGCACGCGTGACGTCAGCGTGAGCAGGTGCAGGCGCGAATCCTGCAACTCCTGGGTCTCGGCGGTCGCCACCGGGCAGTCGTTGTAGAAGGTGGAGAACGCCGTCGCCGTCTCGAAGAGGTACGTCGTGAGCTTGTGCGGCGCGAGCTCGTCGACGGCCGCCTGGATCGCCGTGGGCAGCTGCAGCAGCTTCAACGCCAGGTCCCGCTCCGCCTGCTCCCGCAGCACCAGCGGCGCGTCCTGGGGCGCCTCACGCCCGACCTTGCGCACGATCGACAGGATGCGGGCGTTCGCGTACTGGATGTACACCGACGTGTCGCCGGTCTTGGCGAGCATCTTCTCCCAGGTGAAGACGTAGTCCTTCTCCCGGTCGTTGGAGAGGTCCGCGTACTTCACCGCGCCGATTCCGAGCGTGCGGGCGAGCGCGGCCTTCTCCTCACCCTCCACTTCGGACGATTCCGGCATCACCCGGTAGGAGTTCTCGATGGCCTCGGTGAGGAGGTCGATCAGCTTGATCGTGCCGCCGGCCCGCGTCCGGATCGTCTTGCCGTCGGAGCCGAGGATCGTGCCGAACCCGGTGTGCACGGCGGTGTGCTCGTCGTCGAGCCACCCGGCCTGCTTCGAGGTGGCGAAGATCATCTGGAAGTGCTGGGCCTGCGGCGTGCCGACGACGTAGATCAGGTCGTCGACCTTGCGCTCCCGCACCCAGTACCGCACGGTCGCGAAGTCGGTGGTGGCGTAGCCGTAGCCGCCGTCGCTCTTGCGCACGATCAGCGGCAGCCGGTCGCCCTCGCGGTTGGTGAACCCCGGCGGGAACACGCACAGCGCGCCGTCGCTGGTCTCGATGAGACCCTTCTGCTGCAGCTCGGTGATCGTGTCCGCGAGGTACGGGTTGTAGAAGCTCTCGCCGTAGTTGTCCTCGGCCGTCAGGCCGATGCCGAGCAGTTCGTAGACCTGGTTGAAGTGCCGCTGCGACTCGCCCACCAGCTCGTGCCACAGCTTCAGCGTCGCCTCGTCGCCGCTCTGCAGCAGCACCACCCGGCGCCGTGCGCGGTCCGCGAAACCCGGCTCGTTGTCGAACTTCTGGCGTGCCTGCTGGTAGAACGCGTTGAGGTCGCTGATCTCGTGGTCGGCCCCGTGGCCCTCGTCCGTCAGGTGCTCGATGAGCATGCCGAACGGGGTGCCCCAGTCACCGAGGTGGTTGTGCGGGATGACCTCGTGCCCGGCGAAGGCGAGCAGCCGGCAGAACGCGTCACCGATGATCGTCGAGCGCAGGTGCCCGACGTGCATCTCCTTGGCCACGTTGGGGCTGCTGTAGTCGATCGCGATCCGGCGGGGCTCTTCGGTCTCGGGCACGCCGAGGCGGTCGTCCGCGAGCAGCTTCGCGGTCTCGGCCTCCAGCCACTCCCGGCGCAGCTTCAGGTTGATGAAGCCGGGGCCGGCGATCTCCGCCGTCTCGACCGCGTCCTGGGCGTCCAGGTGCTCCACGATGAGGCCGGCGACCTCGCGCGGGTTCCTGCCGACCTTCTTCGCGAGGCTCATCGCGACGTTGCACTGGTAGTCGGCACCGTCTCGGTTGGACGGTCGGATCAGCGCTTCCGCGGCGGTGATGTCCACGTCCAGGGCGACGCGCAACGCCCGCGCGACCCGCTGGCCCAGTTCGAGCCCGACATCCCCACGCAGCACTGAACCCACCTCTCGACCGCTGGCTTGTTCAGCCGAGTATTTCACCCGCGGCAAACCCCGTTCACCACCGCCCGAGCAACAGCGCCCCTCCACCGACGAGCGCGGCGACGCTGATCGCCCCGAAGAACGTCACCCACCCCAGCGCCGGCACCCCGGTCAGCCAGGCGAGCTGGTCGGCGTCCGAGCGCGGGGCCTGCCGACGCCACCGCTTGACCTGCAGCTCCCACACGGGCCGGACACCGCCCAGCAACAGGAACCAGGCGAACACGTACGCGGCAGCGTCCCGGACCTCGGCGGAGGCGTAGAAGGAGACGAAGAAGAACACGCCGCCCGTGATGATGATGGACAGCACGCCGAACACGTTGCGGATCATCACGAGCATCGCGGCGAGGAACCCGATGCTGATCCACAGCATCAGCTGGATCTGCTCGTTGGTGATCAGCACGGCCGCGCCGAACCCGAGCAGGGACGGTGCGATGTACCCGGCCACCGCGGTCAGCACCATTCCGGGCCCGCGGGGCTTGCCGCGCGACACGGTGAGCCCGGACGTGTCGGAGTGCAGCTTGATCCCGCTCAGCCGCCGTCCGGTCAGCACGGCCAGCAGGGCGTGCCCGCCCTCGTGGGCGATGGTGATGACGTTGCGGGTGACCCGCCAGATCCCGTGCAACGCGACGGCCAGGAACGCGGCGGCCGCCGTTCCCCAGGTGATCAGCACTTCGTCGGTCAGCAACTCGGAAGGCATCGCGACATCGAAACAGACGCGCCGTGAGAGCCGCATGTGGGCTCTCACGGCGCGTCTGTGCCGGACCGGGGCTGGTGACTCCCCGGGTCAGTGCTTGATCTTGTCCTTGCTCATCCGCTCCGTCTGGGGATCGACCGCGGCCTGCTGCTGGGTGATCGGCTCGTCGTGCCGCCGTCCGGCCGGGATCGGCTCGGTGACCGCCGAGGGGCTGACGGCCGGGTCCATCTGCTCGACCCGCGGCGACCCGTCCCGCTCGTCGCGGAACGCCTCCGAGCGGGGCTCCGGCAGCACCGGCTCCTCGTCCTCGATCAGCTTGCGGCGCGCGGGCATGACCGCGAGCAGCAGACCGAACAGCGAGATGCCGAGGTGCAGCCAGTTGTCGTTGACGTTGACCGCCAACGGGTTGCCGAACCGCTCGGCCGGGTTCTGGGCGAGGATCCCGGTGATCATCAGGTCCCACACGAACAGCGCGGCGAAGCCGGCGAACAACAGCCAGCCGTACATCCGAGCGAGGCCCGAACCGAGAGCCGTGAGCAGACCGAGCACGCCGACGGCCACCATCACCAGGTTGTGCAACGGGTTCACGGAGAACCCGAGCACGAACGACTGGGCGGCCCAGTCGCCGATCCCGGTGCGGGTGAAGCCCACGACGCCGAACACGATGAACGCGATGCCGGCCAGTCCGGCCAGCACCTGCACCGGCTGAAGACCGGCGACCTTGATGCGGTGGGTCATGACGCCCTCCAGGCTCCGTCTTGTCGCTCGGCGGACTACCCCGGGCTCACAGAGACCAAACGCCCCGGAACTAGCCGTGACCCTTGCGGCCGATGCCCGCGTACGCGCCCGGCACCACGGCCGGCGCCTCGATCGACAGGCCTTCCATGAGCTGCTCGACCGGCGCCGGGTGCGACACCACGAGGAACCCGCCCGCCGGTAACGCGTGCCGGTAGCGGCGCACGACGCGGCCGGGCCCGGTGGCGTCGTCGACGTACCTCAGGACGTCGACCATCAGCACCGCGTACGGCTCACGCAGGTCGAGGTGCGACATCACGCCCGGATGGCGCAGCACCTGGTCCGGGCGGCGCAGGTCCGCCTCGATCGCGCACGCCCGCGGTTCGCCGCGCAGCAGCCCGCGGGAGAACGCGACCGTCACCGGGTCCGAGTCCACGTAGACGACACGGGCGTCCGGCAGTGTCTGGTGCGTGGCACCGCACGTCGGGATGCCCGAGCCGAGGTCGAGGAACTGGCGCACGCCCGCCGCCCAGCAGTGGCGGACGGCGTGGCGCAGGAACGTGCGCTGAGCGCGGGTCATAAGCGGCAGTTCCGGGTCGATCCGGACGGCCTGCTTGGCGAACGCGCGGTCGGCGGCGTAGTTGTGCGCGCCGCCGAGGTAGAAGTCATGGATGCGCGCGGCGTTCGGCCGACGTACGTCGACCTCGTAGCGTGCGAAGGCGGGGACCGCAGCCATTCGCAGAGCGTAACTGGCGCCTAGACCATTCGGGCGAAGTTTTCGAAGATTCTTTGGGTCCGTCTGACATGGACCCTCTCGCGGGAGGGCCCGGTCCACCCCACGAAGACCGGGCCACGTAGCGCGTACGGGGATCGAACCCGTGTTTCCGGATTGAGAATCCGACGTCCTGACCACTAGACGAACACGCCGAGAACGAGCATTAATACAAAAATGCTCGCAGAAACAGAAGAAAGTGAACTAGCAGGTCACAGCTTGGAGGGCGCTCCGGCCCATTCATCTGCTCGGATCATGTGAACAATGATGACCGAGAGCGCACACCTGCCGCAAAGGAATTAATCGGGCCACGTCGGCGCGAGCCGCGGAGCGGTTCGCGCGCCGGCCGTTCCAAGATCACGGCCGAGCCGTCCCGCGCGGAGACCAGCGGCTGAACCTGGTGAGCGCGGACGTCGTGGAGGTGGCGCCCACCTACGACCATGCGGACATCACGTCTGTGGCAGCCTCGCACGTGGCTTACGACCTGGTGATCCTGCTGCCACTGATGGAGGACGCGTGACCCGCAACGGTGGCGATGTCGTCGTCGAGACGCTGGAAGCGCTCGGCGCGCGCACCGTGTTCGGCATCCCCGGCCAGCACGCGCTCGGGCTCTTCGACGCCCTGCGCCGGTCCGAGTTGCGGTACGTCGGTTCGCGGACCGAGGTGAACGCCGCCTTCGCCGCCGACGGTCACGCGCGGATCACCGGCTCGGTGACGCCGCTGCTGGTGTCGACCGGGCCCGGTGCGCTGCAAACCCTTGCCGGGCTTCAGGAATCGGCTGCGAGCTCGGCCCCGGTGCTGGGCATCTCGTCGCAGATCCCGTCCGCCGGCCTAGGTGGCGTGCGGGGCGGGTACCTGCACGAGCTGACCGATCAGCTGGCCTCGTTCCGCGACGTGGTCAAGCACGCGCGGGTCGTCCGGCACACGTCGCAGATCCCGTCGGCGCTGGCCGAGGCGTGGGAGAGCGCGCTGACCGCGCCGTTCGGGCCGGTGTGGGTGGAGATCCCGCAGGACGTGCTGCTCGCGCCCGCCTCCGTGCCGCTCGTGACGTCGGTGGCCTGGTCGCCGCGTGAACTGCGCCCGCGGGCCGAACTCGTCGACGAGGCCGTGCGGTTGCTCGACGGCGCCGACCGGCCCGTGATCCTGGCCGGGGGCGGTGCGCTCGGCGCGTCGGACGAACTGCTGGAACTGGCGGAGAAACTGCGGGCGCCGGTCGTGTCGACGTTCGGCGGCAAGGGCAACTTCCCCTGGGAGCACCCGCTTTCCGCGCAGTCGTGGCTGGAGGACCGGCACACCACCGAGTTCCTGGCCGACGCGGACGTGCTGCTCGTCGCCGGGTCGGGGCTGGGTGAGCTGTCGAGCAACTACCGGACGTTCCGGCCGCGCGGCGCGGTGGTCCAGATCGAGGCCGACCTCGGCAAGCTGGAGTCCAACTACCCCGCGCTCGGCATCCACGCCGACGCCCGGCACGCCTTGCGCGCGTTGGCCTCCGGCGTGACGGCCCGCGCCGTGGACGGTGCCGCGGAGGAACGGGTGCTGGGTCTGCTGGCGAGCGTGCGGGAACGGTTCTCGGAGCAGGAGCTCGACCTGGAGTGGCAGGTGCTCACCGCGCTGCGGGAGGCGGTTCCGGACGGCACGCCGACCTGCTGGGACATGACGATCCTGGCGTACTGGGCCTGGTCGGCGTGGGATCCGCGGGGTGGCGCGCAGTTCTCCGCCCAGGGTGCCGGCGGGCTCGGCTACGGCTTCCCGGCCGCGCTCGGGGTCGCGGCGGCCGTCGACGGGCCGGTGCTCGCGGTGTCCGGTGACGGCGGCGCGATGTACGGGATCTCGGAGCTCGCGACGGCCGCGCAGCACGGGTCCCGGGTCGTGTGGCTGATCGTCGACGACGGCGGCTACGGCATCCTGCGCGAGTACATGACCGACGCGTTCGGCCAGGCCACCGCCACCGAACTGACCCGCCCCGACTTCGTGGCGCTCGCCGGGGCGTTCGGGGTGCCCGCCACCCGCAGCACCCCCGAGTCGCTGCGCGAGGACGTCGCCAAGGCGTTCGCCGGGGACGGCCCGCACGTGGTCGTGCTGCCCGCGCTGCTGCGCATGTTCGCCCCCACGCACCTGGAGCACATGTGATCGTCGCGAACTTCGTCAACGGCGCCTCCGTCACCGCGGAGGAGACCTCACCGCTCGTCGATCCCGCCACCGGCGAGGAGTTCGGCCGCGCGGTCGTCTCCCGGGCCGCCGAGGTCGACGCGGCGGTGCGGGCCGCCGAGGCGGCGTTTCCCGCCTGGTCGCGCACCACGCCCGGCGAACGTCAGCTGGCGTTGCTGAAGCTCGCGGACCTGCTGGAGGCGAACGCCCCGGAGATCTCCGCCGCGGAGGTCCGCGAGACCGGCAAGATCCGCTCGGTCCTGCTGGACGAGGAGATCCCGCAGTGCGCGGACCAGATCCGGTTCTTCGCCGGTGCGGCACGGGCGCTGGGCACCGCCGCCGCGGGTGAGTACCTGCCCGGCCACACCTCCTACCAGCGGCGTGAGGCGGTCGGGGTGATCGCGCAGATCACGCCGTGGAACTACCCGCTGATGATGGCGGTGTGGAAGATCGCCCCGGCTCTGGCCGCGGGCAACACCGTGGTGCTCAAGCCCGCCGACACCACGCCGTCGTCCACGGTGTTGCTGGCGTCGCTGGCCGCTTCCGTCCTGCCCGCGGGCGTGTTCAACGTCGTGCTGGGCGACCGCGACACCGGCCGGCTGCTGGTCGAGCACCCCGTGCCCGCCATGGTGTCGCTGACCGGCTCCACCCGTGCCGGCGTCGAGGTCGCGCGCAGTGCCGCCGCGACGGTCAAGCGCACGCACCTCGAACTCGGTGGCAACGCGCCGGTCCTGGTGTTCGACGACGCGGACGTGGCCGCCGCCGCGGAAGGCGTCGTGGGCGCCGCGTTCTACAACGCGGGGCAGGACTGCACGGCCGCTTCCCGGGTGCTGGTGCACTCGGCCGTGCACGACGAGTTCCTCGCCGCGCTGGTGAAGGCCGCGTCGGCGCAGGTTCCCGGCACCGACTTCGGGCCGTTGAACAGCCAGGCCCAGCTGGACCGCGTGCTCGGCCTGCTGGCCCGCACGTCCGGTGTCGTCCACTGTGGAGGGAAGCGGCACGGGTCCTCCGGGTTCTTCCTGGAGCCCACCGTCGTCTCCGGACTCGGCCAGGACGACGAGCTGGTCCAGGAGGAGGCGTTCGCACCGCTGATCACCGTGCAGGCGTTCGGT
Organism: Lentzea sp. NPDC051208; assembly: GCF_040682435.1. NCBI lineage: Bacteria > Bacillati > Actinomycetota > Actinomycetes > Pseudonocardiales > Pseudonocardiaceae > Lentzea > Lentzea sp. NPDC051208. The sequence goes on from NZ_JBFBAW010000002.1 coordinate 551,538, forward strand.
TCCGACGACGAGGCGATCGCTCTGGCCAACGGGGTTGCGCAGGGACTCGCGTCCTCGATCTGGACCCGCGACACCGGCCGGGCCGCGGCACTGACCGCACGGCTCGACTTCGGCGTCGTCTGGGTCAACACGCACGGCCTGGTCGCGCCCGAGATGCCGCACGGCGGGTTCGGCGCCTCGGGTTACGGCAAGGACCTGTCGATGCACGGCCTGGAGGACTACACGCGCGTCAAGCACGTGATGATCGCGCACTGAGCATCGCCCGGTACGGCATCGGGTAGTGCAGCAGGCTGGCCGGGAGGAACGCGGACACCACCCGGATCATCCGGCTCCACCGGCGCAGCCTGCGCCCGTCGCGGTCCGTCCACTCCAGACCGAGCCTGGCCCGCAACGCCTCCGGCAGCGTGCCGACGGCGAAGTCCGGCAGCACCTGCGCCGCCACCGGCCGCACCAACGGCCAGAGCGCGCTCGGCACGTGTTCGGCGCCCGGCGCCTTGCCGGTCCGCAACTGGAACGCCTCCAGCAGTTCGTCCACCCCGTCGGTGGGCTTCAACTGGGTGGCGACCACGTGGTCCAGGTACTCCCGCAACGCGGTGAGGTCGCCCGGCATCGTCCTGATGCCGAGCGACTCCCCCGTCTCCCGCCACTCGCGGTACAGCCGTTCCTCGTGGATGGCGGGCAGCCGGGGCCGCAGCAACCGGTACGCCGTGAGCAGCGAGTCGAAGCTGGTGGCGTGCACCCAGCGGAACAACTCCTCGTCCGCGCCGGGAATCCTGGCGTGGGCGCGCACCAGCCGTTCCGCCTCCGGACCGGCCTGCTCGCCACCGAACAACCGCAGCTGCGACGAGGTGATGGTCCTCGTCAGCCGCGCGAACGGATCGGCGCGATACCCGTCGCGCACCGCGGCGGCGATGACCGGGTGCGCGACCTGCATCAGCACCGCGCGTCCCAGCACCACCAGCTCGAACCGCGTGTACCAGCCCAGCCGCCACGTCACCGACTCAGGTCCCAGCGTCACACCATGATCATTCCCCGAGTCCGGCCACCTCATGAAGATCACTACCCGAAAGAATTACCGGCACTCGTCCGGGATCCGCTCCGGCGGCGGCACGAGGGAAACCGTTCCGGCACTTGACCTCCAGGTAAGTCGAGCTCCTAGCGTCGGCGGCATGTTCGCGATTCGGCAGTACGAGTTCGGCCCGGCGGAGAACCTGCGCTTCGAGGAGGTCCCCGACCCGGAGCCCGCCGCGGGTCAGGTCCGCGTCACCGTGGCGGCCGCCGGGGTGCATCTGGTCGACACCACGATCCGCCAGGGCGGGTTCGGGCCCGTCGGCTTTCCGATGACGCCGGGGCGTGAGGTCGCGGGAGTCGTGACGGCGCTCGGGGACGGGGTCGAGGCCGAGTGGCTGGGGCGGCGGGTGGTGGTGCACCTCGGGCAGGCGAGCGGCGGGTACGCCGAACTAGCGGTCGCCGGGGCCGGGTCGTTGCACCGGCTGCCCGACGACGTGTCGTTCGAGGCGGCCGTGGCGATGATCGGCACCGGCCGCACGGCCGTCGGGGTGCTCGACGCCGCGAAGCTCACGAAGGACGACGTGGTGCTCGTGACGTCGGCGGCCGGTGGCATGGGCGCGTTGTTCGTGCAGGAGGCGCGCAACGTCGGTGCGCAGGTCATCGGGCTCGCGAGCGGCGAGAAGCTCGACCTCGTCATGGACAACGGCGCGGACGCCGCCGTCGACTACACCCGGCCCGGCTGGGCGGACGGCCTCAAGGACATGACCGTGGTGCTGGACGGCGTCGGCGGTGAGGCGGGGGCGCAGGCGCTGAAGACGCTGGGACCCAGCGGGCGGCAGATCATCTACGGGTGGGCGTCCGGGACCGCGACCCCGATCAGCACGGAGGCGTTGTTCGCCAACAGTCTCACCGCGACCGTCGCTCTCGGGCCCGGCCTGATGCGGCGCGGGCTGCGGGTGCTGGAGGACGAGGCGATGGCCGGGCTGGCCAGTGGGCGGTTCGTGCCGCTGGTGCACCCGCCGTTCGCGCTGGAGGACGCGGCCGCGGCACACGTGGCGCTGGAATCCCGTGCCACGGCGGGGAAAGTCGTGCTCAGGCCGTGACCCCGGTTCACGCCTGTCCTGCTTCGACCGCGAAGCCGCGCCAGCGCTCGGCCATCGCGATGAGCTCCTCGACGTGCGGCACCAGGTAGTCGCGGTTCACGCCGTCGAACTCGGCCCGCACCGCCGCAAGGAGCTTCGTGCGCAACGCTTCCACGATCTGCTCACAGGCCTCGGCACCGAACGACCGCCCGAAGTCCTCCACGACGACGTACCCGCTCGTGAAAGCCCTGAGCTCCTTCGCCACCTCCGGGCTCTCCACGTGGCGGGAGGCCACCTCCAGCACCCAGGCCACGTTGCCGCACGAGCTGTTCCAGCTGTCTTCGCCGATCAAGAGGTCACACGACATGGGGAAACGATAACGGGGCCGTCCAAAGAGGACGACCCCGTTATCCGCCGGTCACGCCTGCACCGGCACCTCGACGAACTTCTTGCCCGCGAAGTTCTCGACCACCACGGACTTCACGTCCTTGGGGTCGACCAGCGCGGAACCGTCCAGGTTCGTGCCCTCGGCGGCGCCCTTCTTGGACACCACCCAGGAGCCCGCCTCCTGGCGGCTGCCGTCCTTCGAGACGACGAAGATCCGGCACTTCTCGCCTTCGGGAATGCCGTTGATCGCCATGTTCGTGCGAACCCAGCCGGCGGCGGGGACGACCTTCACGGTCATCGACGCCTTGGTCGCCGGGTCGGTGAACGTGGCGAGCCTGGTGCCCGCCGGGTCCGGTGCCACCGTCGGGGTGGGAAGGGCCGTCACATCGGGTGACGTGGCCTTACCGACGAAGACACCGGCACCGAGCACCACCGCGGCCACGACGGCCGCCGCGGCACCGAGCGCGAACTGACGACGCCGTGCGACGCCGCCGCGTTCGGAACGCACCTGGCGCAGGGTGCGCTGCAGCAACAGATCGCCGCCCTCGGGCGGCCCGTCCAGCATGGCCTCCGGCGGCACCTCGCCGAGGAAGGCCTCCATGTCGCGGAGCTCTTCGAGTTCACGCGCGCACTCGGGGCAGGACGCCAGGTGCTCGTCCATCTCACGCACCTCCTGCTCGTCCAGTGCCCCTAGAACGTAGGCACCGAGCAGTTGCGGGTCGTGTCGCGTGGTCATCCAGCCACCCCCTTCAGTGCGACCTTCTGACCTCCGAAGGTCTCCCTCAAGGCTCGCAACGCGTAATACGATCTCGATTTCACTGTGCCAGGTGGCACCCCGAGCGCTTCCGCCGCCTCCGTCACGCTGCGGCCGCGGAAGTAGATCTCCATCAGCACGTCGCGGTGGTCGGAGGACAGCCTGTCGAGCGCTTCGAGCACCACCACCGAGTCGACGACCTGGTCAGCGTGGTCGCGCTCGATCGGTGGCGTCGCCGGAGACTCCGCCACCTCCTGAGGACGCGCGGCCTTCGCACGAACCCTGTCGGTGACGATGTTGCGCGCCACCGTCAGCAACCAGCCACGCACCGATCCCTTGCCGTTCACGAGGGCGTCGGGATGGCGCCACGCTCGGACCAGGGTCTCCTGGACCACGTCCTCGGCAGCCGCCCGATCGCCGGTCAGCCGCGTCGCGTACGCCAGAAGCGCCCGGCCGTGCTCCTCGTAGAGCGATCGGATCAGTGCCTCGTCGGCCGCGGTCTCCCGTTTGCGGGAGAACAAAGCCGCCATCCACCCACTCCTCCCCGCCCGCGAACACCTCTGCGGGCGTCCTGTTCAAGACCTCAGCCGACACACGAGCGACAGAGAGCTTCGGTTCAACGGCTTTCCACTGAAAATCGGAATGCCGGATGTTAGCGGGAACGGTTGAGGTGTCCGACCAGCTCCGCCATCTGGTCCTGCGGCATCGCGTTGATGTACATGCCGTGGTCGGTCGCCGGATCACGCAGCTCCTCCTGGAAGCTGTCGATCGCGAACGGGCGGCCCTCGGGGATGTCGTAGCCCACGGTGACGTGCAGGCGGGGAATCGGGAACGTCTTGGCCGGGCACATGCCGCCGGCCAGCGGGAACACCACGTGCGTGCGGTGCGAGGCGCTGTCGGTGTTGTTGCCGTCCCAGCAGCTGCCGAAGTCGAAGCTGCGCAACGTGGTCGCGCTTCCGCACAACGGGTACTTCGTCGTGTAGCGGTCCGGCCGGTCCGAGCAGCTCCACCGGGCGCGCGTGTTCGGGCCGTGGCCGTTCGAGAACGCCGACGGATCGCCGGTGATCAGGCGCAGGAACCGGGGCATCGGCAGGACGTCGCTCACGGGGTTGCCGTCGTACCGGATCTCCACGCTCGTCGGCCGGAGCACCTCACCGGTGTTGCCGTGCAGGCCGCCACCGTCCGCGTGCTCGTCGTGCCCCACGCCGTCGGTCAGGCGCAGCACGGGCCAGTAGTAGGTCGAGAGATCGTTCTTCTCGCACGTGGTGGTCGCGGCCGCGAGGGACTCGTCGGTCGACTGGGCGTCCGCCGACCTGTTGCCGACGTACTCGTGGGTGTGGTGGGCGCCGAACGGGATGCCGGGTGAGACGACGGGGTTGTCCGCGTTGAGGTGGCGGTCCTCGTTCGCACCGCACCGGATGACGACGTGCGGCGTCTTCGGGCCGGTGAGCACCTGGTCGAGCTCGGTGACGTACTGGTCGGCGGACAGCGCGCCGCTGGACGTGCCGCGCAGCAGCACCGCGGATCCCGTGACGACGAGGAGCGCGACCACCGCGACCGCGAAGGTCACCGGTTTGTTCCGCGCCACGTCCACAGCCTGCCAATCCGTCCGGGCAAACCAAAGTGTGCCGTCTCAGTACGACCGGCACGTTCCGGCACGACGATAGCCCGGCACGTCACGTGGCCGGCGCGGGCGTGGACTCGGGGCCGTGGCGTTGCTCCGCGACGCGAGTCCCGCTCCTAACTGGCGGTCACCAGTGGCCGGCGGTGGTGGTCGACCACGCTGACCCCGGTCACGTCCTCTGCCCGCACCAGCGCGGACCCGGCCAAGGTCACCTCGCCGCCGTGCGCCCTCCACGAGCCTGCGGTGAACGTCCGGCCGTCCTTCGTGTGCACGACCAGCCAGCAGGCTTCCCCGTCCTGCATGCCGTCGACCGTCGCGACCAGCTTCAAGCCACCTTCGGTGTCGGTGACCTGCACGGCCATCCGCGCACCCGTCGGCGAGGTCCCCTGCAGGAGCGCGTCGGCGTTCCCGGTGCCACCGACCCCCATTCCCTGACCCAGCCAGACGCCCCCAGCGAGCACTCCAGCGACAACAAGGGTCGACGACAAGGCCGTGATGCGCCCACGGCGGCGCACGGCCTGATCTCTCTCTTCACGGACCGTGCCCAGCGTGCGCTGGAGCAGGTGGTCCATGTCCGGCGGAGGCCCGTCGAGCGCGGCCTCCGGTGGCAGTTCTTCCATCAGCATGTCGTTCTCGTTCAACTCGTTGGTGCCCAGGACGTTCGGTGCCATGCGCTGGCGGACGCGGCAATGGACACGGTTACGCGGAACGATGCACTCAAATTTCTCCTTCTCCAGGCCCGCGTGCGGCGGTGACCAACACCCTCAGAACGAGCCTGCGAGGAAGTTGGTTCAACTCAGATACAACGACGTTGTTCAGCCCACACGAAATGGTTGACCTGACGCTCCAGCAGCTCCTAGGCTCTCATATATGATGTATGACCGGCCGGGAGTCCTTCCGGCGTCCCGGACGGACTTCGTTCTGGAATCGATCAAAGAAGCGATTCTTTACGGAAAGCTGAAACCGGGTCAGGCGCTCGTCGAAACCGATCTCGCCGCGACGCTCAACGTCTCGAAGACGCCTGTGCGCGAGGCGCTCAAGACGCTCGCCGGGTCGGGGCTCGTGGTGATGAGCCCGTACAAGGGCGCCACGGTCCGCACGGTCGACGCGGAGATGGCCGCGTCCGTCTACGACGTGCGGATGCTGCTGGAGCCGGAGGCCCTGCGCCGGTCGGTCGAGCTGGGAGCGGACTTCACCGAGGCGAGATCAGCCCTGGAAGAGGTCCCCGATCTCGCACGGCGCAGCCTGGCCAACCGCCGCTTCCACCGCGCCCTCTACGCCGGGTGCGGCAACCCGCTGCTGGTCGGAATCCTCGACGGGCTGCGCGACCAGGCCGCGCTGATCACCGTCGCCGGCTGGGGCCTCCATCCCACCTGGGACGCCGAGGCGGCCGAGCACCGGGCGATCCTCGTCGCCGCCGAGGAGGGCTTCGGCGACGCCGCGGCCGACCTGTTGCGCCGCCACATCCAGACTTTCGCCGATCGAGTGGTCGAGGAGCTTCCCGATGTCGTTCGATGACCTGACCGAGCAGCTGGCTTCCGTCGTGGCGATCACCGTCACACCGTTCGGCGCGGACGGAGCGATCGACGAGAAGAACTACGCCGCGGTCGTGGACCGGATGGTCGAGGGCGGGATCTCGATCGTGACGCCGAACGGCAACACGAGCGAGTTCTACACGTTGTCCTCCGCCGAGACCGAGCGCGCGCTGCAGATCACCGTGGACGCGGTCGCAGACCGCGCGGCGATCGTCGCCGGGGTCGGGCACGACCTGTCGTCCGCCGTGGCCGCCGCCCGGTTCGCGGACCGGGCCGGTGCTCGCGGGATCATGATCCACCAGCCGGTGCACCCGTACGTCTCGCTGGACGGGTGGGTCGACTACCACCGGGCGATCGCCTCGGCGGTGCCCGAGCTGAGCGTGGTCCTGTACGTGCGGAACCCGCGCATCGGCAGTGCGCAGATCGCGGCGCTGGCGGACGCCTGCCCGAACGTCGTCGGCGTGAAGTACGCGGTACCGGATCCGGTGCGGTTCGCCTCGGTCGCCAGGGACGCCGGGCTCGAGCGGCTGACGTGGATCGCGGGGCTGGCCGAGCTGTCGGCGCCGGGGTACTTCGCGGTCGGGGCAACCGGGTTCACGTCCGGGCTGGCGAACGTCGCGCCGCAGCTGTCGGTGCAGATGTTCCGGTGCCTGCGAGCCCGTGAGTTCGGCGCGGCGATGGAACTCTGGGAGTTCATCCGGAAGTTCGAGGAGCTGCGGGCCGCGTCCGAGTCGGCGAACAACGTGTCCGTGGTCAAGGAAGCGCTGGCACAGCTCGGTTTGTGCCGCCGGGACGTGCGGCCGCCCGCTTCGGTGTTGCCGGAGGCCGATCGTTCCGCCGTGGGCGTGCTGCTCAACTCGTGGAGCCTGCTGTGACGCTTCGGAGCGCGGAGTGGTTCGAAGGAGAGGGATTGCGGGCGTTCTCGCACAACGCCCGCATGAGGCAGCTCGGCCTGAACCCCTCCGAGCACCTCGGCAAGCCGGTCATCGCGATCCTGAACACGTGGAGCGGCATCAACCCGTGCCACATGCACCTGCGCGAACGGGCGCAGCAGGTCGAGCGCGGGGTGTGGGAGGCGGGCGGACATCCGTTGGAGTTCCCGGTCTCCACGCTGTCGGAGACGTACCAGAAGCCGACTCCGATGATGTACCGGAACATGCTGTCGATGGAGACCGAGGAGATCCTCCGCTCCTATCCCGTCGACGGTTGCGTGCTGATGGGTGGCTGCGACAAGACGACCCCGGCGTTGCTGATGGGCGCGGCGTCCGCCGGTCTGCCCACGGTCTTCGTGCCGGCCGGGCCGATGCTGCGCGGCCACTGGCGGGGCGAGAAGCTCGCGTCCGGCACGGACATGTGGCGGTTCTGGGACGAGAAGCGGGCGGGCACGATCTCGTCCTCCGACTGGTCCGAGATCCAGTCCGGGCTGGCCCGCTCCCCCGGCACGTGCATGACGATGGGCACGGCCTCGACCATGACGGCCGCCGCGGAGGCGCTGGGGCTGACGTTGCCGGGGGCGTCGTCGATCCCGGCCGTCGACTCGGCGCACCACCGGATGGCGGCCGCGTCGGGCATGCGCGTGGTCGAGATGGTGCGCGAGGGGCTGACGATCGGCGACGTGGTGTCGGCGGAGGCCTACGAGGACGCGATCCGGACCGTGCTGGCGCTCGGCGGGTCCACGAACTCGTACATCCACCTGATCGCGATGGCGGGGCGGTCGCAGATCCCGTTGTCGCTGGACGACTTCGACCGGTTGTCGCGCGAGGTGCCCGTGCTGGCCTCGGTGCAGCCCGCCGGATCCCACCTGATGGAGGACTTCTACTACGCGGGCGGGCTGCGCGGGCTGCTGTCGCGGTTGCGGGAGTCGTTGCACCTCGAGCGGATCACCGTGACCGGGCGGACGTTCGGCGAGGACCTCGACGGCGCTGAGGTGTACGACTCCGCGGTGATCCGCCCGGTGGACGATCCGATCTCCGCCGAGGGCGGACTGGCTGTGCTGCGGGGCAATCTGGCTCCTGACGGCGCGGTGATCAAGTACGTGGCGGCTGATCCCGCGTTGTGGCGGCACACCGGGCCCGCCGTGGTCTTCCACGGCTACCAGGATCTGCAGGCACGGATCAACGATCCTTCTTTGGACGTGACGAAGGATTCGGTGCTCGTGCTGGCCGGAGGTGGCCCGAAGGGCGGGCCCGGCATGCCGGAATACGGGATGCTGCCCATTCCGGACAAGCTGCTGCGCGAGGGTGTCCGGGACATGGTGCGCGTGTCGGACGCGCGGATGAGCGGAACTTCCTACGGCGCATGCGTTCTGCACGTGGCGCCGGAAGCCCACGTCGGCGGGCCGCTGGCGTTGGTGCGGGACGGCGACCTCGTGACGCTGGACGTCGAGGCGCGGGTGTTGCGCGTGGAGATCTCCGACGAGGAGATGGCGCGTCGCCGGGACGCGTGGACGCCGCCGCCCGTGAAGTTCGAACGCGGGTACGGCGCTTTGTACTACGAGCACATCACGCAGGCCGACGAGGGCTGCGACTTCGAGTTCCTGTCACGGCCCGGGAAGAACCCCGAGCCCAACGCGCACTGAGTCCTATTTGGACTCGATGCGGCCCTGTCCGGTGGCGGCGTCCTGCCAGTCGGCGGTTCCGAGCAGCTGACTGCGCAGGTAGGCCGTGGTCAGCTGTTGCACTACCGCGACCCGTTCCGGGCTCTCGTCGGTGGTCTCGGCGACGTCGTAGCCGGAGACGCCGCCGAACCCGTGCTCCGCGCCGAACAGCGTGAGCAGGTCCTTCGGGCCGGGCGCCAGGTGGTACGGGTCAGCGTGCCAGTCCGGCCCCATGGTGGTCAGGTGCGCGGAGGCGTCCGCGTCACCGGCGACCACGAGCGCGGGCGCGGTCATCTCGCTGAAGTCCGTGGTCTGCATGAAGGAGTAGTTCTCCTTCACCACGTCGGTGACCGCGTCGCCGCGGCCGGTCGAGCCGAGCAGCACGCCCGCCTTGATCCGGTCGTCCTTCAGGCTCACGCCCTCGGTCCGCATGCCCAGCAACAGGCTCGCGGTGTGGCCTCCCATCGAGTGGCCGACGACCGCGATCTTGGAGCGGTCCCAGCGGTTCTGCAGTTGCGGCACGGCCTTCTCGATCTCGTCGAGGCGGTCGAGGACGTGCGACATGTCCTCGGCGCGCTCCCGCCAGAACATCGGCGCGCCGGGGGTGGTGGCGGGCAGGTTCAGGGACCTGCTGCTCAGGTGCGTGGGCTGCAGGACGACGAAGCCCTCCTCGGCCCAGTGGTTCGCGAGCGGCGCGTAGCCGTTCAGCGAGGACAGGTGGTTCGAGTAGCCCTGCCCGTGCGACAGCAGCAGGATCGGCAGGCCGGTGCCCTCGGTCGGCGCGGAGACCTTCAGCTGCAGGTCAACGGGCCTGCCGGGGATTTCGAGCACGACGGGGCTCACCGTGAAGACGGTCATGGGTTTCCCTTCGAGTACAGTCCACTCAAGCGGAGCGACGTTCCGGAACGATACGGAGCACTGTTCCGCTTTGTCAACCGACCACTCGGGAAGGAGCGCGCGTGCCACCACGCAAGCGAGCCGACGCCGTGCGCAACGAGCAGACGCTGCTCGTTGCCGCGGCCGAGGTGTTCGTCAGGTCGGGCGTCGACGCGCCGATCCGCGAGATCGCCGCCGAGGCCGGAGTCGGCATGGGCACGATCTACCGCCACTTCCCCACCCGCGCGGACCTCGTCGTCGCCGTCTACCGGCACCAGGTCGAGGCCTGCGCGGAGGCCGGCCCCGCCCTGCTGTCCACAGAGGACTCCCCCGCCGCCGCGCTGCGCAAGTGGATCGACCTGTTCGTGGACTTCCTGGTGACCAAGCACGGGCTCGCCGGCGCGATGCAGTCGGACACCAGCGGCTTCGCGTCGTTGCACGCGTACTTCCTCGACCGGCTCGGACCGGTGTGCGGCTCGCTGCTCGACGCGGCGGCCGACGCCGGCGAGATCCGCGCCGACGTGCGGCCGTTCGAGTTGATGCGCGGGATCGGCAACCTGTGCATCGGACGGGACGACGACCCGCGCTACGACCCGCGGCGGCTGATCAGCCTGCTACTGGACGGGCTTTCCGTCCAGAAGTGACCGGGCGGCCACCGCCGCCCCGTCGGTGCGGATCATGTCCGCCACGGTGGCGGCGCGGACGCGGGTTTCAGGATCCAGCGCCGTCGTGAGCGCGGCCGACAGCGATTCGAAGGACGGCACCGGTCCGTCGTGTGCCGCGCCGATGCCCAGTTCGGCCACCCGGCGGGCCCAGAACGGCTGGTCCACGATCTGCGGCACCACCACCTGCGGCGCACCGGCGCGAGCCGCGGTCGTCGTGGTGCCCCCGCCGCCGTGGTGGACGACGGCGGCCACGCGGCGGAACAACGCCTGCTGGTTGACCTCGCCGACGACGAAGCAGTCGTCGCTCTCGTCGATCTGGGCCAGGCCTGCCCAGCCTCGCGCCAGGAGCACCCGGCGCCCCTGCGCGCGGACGGCGTCGACGACGACCTGGCCGATGTCCGCCGAGGCGTGCATGGGCATGCTGCCGAACCCGACGTACACCGGTGGCTCGCCGGCGTCGAGGAAGGTGACCAGTTCGGGCGCGAGCGGGCGTTCGTCCGGCAGGATCCACGCGCCGGTCTGCTCGACCTCCAGGTTCGTCAGCTCCGGCACCGGCCAGAGCAGCGGATCCGCCGCCAGCAGCAACGTGCCGGAGTAGACGTGGTCGCGGACGTTGTCCACCGGTGGCATGCCGAGCTCCGCCCGGTGGGTGTTCAACGCCGGGCGGTACATCGCGTTCACGTTCTCCGCGTCGATGTCCCACAGCACCCGGTTGTCCGTCTCGTCCGGCGGCAAGAGCCTGCCCGGCCGTTGCGACGGCTTGCGGTGCGGCGACGGCAGCGAGATGTCGTGGAACGACGCGAGCACGTACCGCAGGCCCAGGTGCTCGGCCACCGACCGCGCGCCCGCGGGCATCAGCCCGCTGGCCACCAGCACGTCAGCGCCTTCGGCCGCGGCGGCGACCGGGCCGAACCACTCGCCGACCAGCGCGGCCGCGACGGTCGCGGGATCCGGCCGCGCACTCGTCACCAGTTCACGCACCGACTGTCCGAACGCGACGAACGGCACACCGTGGGCGTCCAGCCTGGACACGAACTCCTCGTCCGGCGGTACGCACACCACCGCCTCCGCACCGAGTTCCCGCACCGCCACCGCCAGCGCGATCAGCGGTTCGACATCTCCGCGCGACCCGAAACCTGCAAGAACAACACGCACTTCGAGACTCCCCAGTTCGCCCGGTTTCCGGCTACGGCGGGGAATTCTGGGTGACCAACGGGGTCTTGCCGCAAGTCCCCCTGTGCGCTATATGTTGAAGTGGGAAGACCCCCGGATGCGGATCCGGGGGTCTTCCGTTGTTCCGGACTGGTTTTCCCGGGACTAGTTGAGAGCGACCTCCAGGATCCTGGTGTCGCTGTTGCCCGCGGTGGAGTCCTTGTCCCCGTTGGAGGTCGTGGCGCCGACCGGGAAGGTCTTCTTCGGTGCCACAGAACTTCGGTGCGCGGGACGCCGGTCAGCAGCGTCGTCCAGCCGGTGAAGGAGTGCGGTGGCCAGGACGCCGGTTCTCGCCGGCGACCGCCGTGAACGGGATGCCACAGGAGCCTCCCACTTTCGTCGTGCTGACGATGACGCCGTTCATCGAGCAGATCGATGCGTGCTGGCACCGCTGCTCGTGATCGCCCTCCGTTTCGTGAATCCGGCTCAGCTCGTGACCCGCCTCGACGACCGGCTCGACACCTGACCCGTCATGATTGGTTCAACCGGCTGGGGAGGGTGAGGTACAAGTGGCAGTCACGATCCGCGACGTGGCACGCAGGGCACACGTGTCGGTCGCCACCGTTTCGCGTGCGCTGACGTCCCCGGAGCTCGTGCGCCCGGAGACCAGGACACGCGTGCTGGCTGCCGCGACCGAGCTCGGCTACCAGCCCAACAGGGCGGCTCGCGGGCTGATCACGGGCAAGACGGGCAACATCGGCATCGTCGTGCCGGACCTCGACAACCCGTTCTTCACCGGCGTGCTCAAGGCCGTGCAGGCACGGGCGATGCAGGCCGACTACGCGGTGTTCGTGGCGGACAGCGACGAGGACCCGGTCGCCGAGGCCAAGCTCGTGCACGCGATGGCGAAACAGGTCGACGGCGTCGTGCTGTGCGCGCCGGGCCTCGAGGACTCGCAGGTCTACGAGGTGGCGGGTGCGACGTCGCTGGTGCTGCTGAACCGGCGCCTGCCCGGCGTGCCCGCCGCGTTGATGGACTCGGCGGGAGGCATGCACGCCGTCATCGACCACCTCGTCGCGCTGGGGCACCACCGCGTCGCCTACCTCAACGGGCCGCGCACCTCGTGGTCCAACCAGGAGCGTCGCCGCGGCCTGATGAAGGCGGTGGCGAAGCACGGGGTCGACCTGGTCGACCTGGGACCGTTCGCACCGCGCTACGAGGGCGGACTGCAGGCGGCGGACCTGGCCGTCGCGGCCGGCACGACGGCGATCGTCGCCTACAACGACATCATGGCGCTGGGCGTGCTGGCCCGGCTGCGCGACCGCGGCATCTCCGTGCCGGGCGACGTGTCCGTGACGGGGTTCGACGACCTCACCTACGCCTCGCTGTGCTCGCCCGCGCTGACAACGGTGTCGATGCCCGTGGCGCAGGCGGGACGCACGGCCGTGAACCTCCTGCTGGACTGGCTGGACTCGGACCACACCGACGTGCCGCAGATCGTGGCGGAGACGCAGCTGATCGTGCGCGGGACCACGACGCCACCGAAACGCTGACACGATCCCGATCGGTCGCCGGCGCGACCACAAAGGACGGAGATGCAAGGCGGCCCCGGCTGGGCGTCTGGGGGGAGTACGCCTTGAGCCGGGGCCGCGAAGCGGCTGGGCCCGAGGGGGGAGGGGGCCTAGCGCCGCTTGGTGTCCCACTCTGCCCTGACTGCGCCGAAACCGCCAGGGTGGATGTACCTGTTTTTGGATTTCTCGTACGTACGGGTTACTCGTAGAGCCCTTCGTACAACCCAGAGTGAAGGCGGTGTACAACGTTGCGTTTGACCTTCAACGTCGGCGTGAGCTCACCTTCCTCCTGGGACAGATCGCGGGTGAGCAGCACGAACTTCTTCACTTGGGAAACACTGGCGAAGTGCGAGTTCGCTTCGTCGACAACTTCCTGCACGAGCGTTCGCACTTCTGGGTGACCCACCAAAGATTCGATGTCGGACGGCAAGCCACGAGCCTTCGCCCACGGCACGATCTCGTCCGCGTCGAGTGTGAGCAGTGCCACACAGTACGGCCTGCGATCGCCGAACAGCACGGCGTGGGAGATCCAGCGGGACTGGCGCAGCACGTTCTCCACGTTCGCCGGCGCGATGTTCTTGCCGCCCGCGGTGATGATGATGTCCTTCTTGCGCCCCGTGATCGTCACGAAACCGTCCGCGTCGATCTCGCCCAGGTCGCCGGTGTGCAGCCAGCCGTCCCGCAGCGTCTCGGCCGTGGCCTCCTCGTTGCGCCAGTAGCCCGCGAAGACGTGCGGGCCGCGCATCAGCAGTTCGCCGTCCTCCCCCACCGACATCTCGAGGCCCGCCACCCCGGACGCGCCGACCGAGCCGAGCCTGAAGCGGTCCAGCGTGTTGATCGTGCCGACCGCGGTGGACTCGGTCATGCCGTAGCCCTCCAGCACCGGTACCCCGGCCGCGTGGAAGAACCGCAGCACCTCGGGCGAGATCGGCGCGGCACCGGACAGGGCCTGCACGAGCCGGCCGCCGAACACCGCGCGCACGTTGGCGAACAACACGTCGACCTGCTCGAACGCGGCCGCCATCTCCGCAGGCACCGGTTCGCCCGCCGCCCGCCTGCGCCGGACCTCCAGGCCGAGCGCCACGGCCTGCGCGAGCTGTTCCGGGGGAATGCTCGACGTGACGAACGTGTAGATCTTCTCGAAGATGCGCGGCACGGACGGCAGGAAGGTCGGCCGGACCTCGGCCAGTTCCGGCACGATGGCCTTCATGTCGCCGCCGAAGTAGGCGAGCGCCCCGCCGCGGTACATCGTGCCGAACATGATGATCTGCGCGAAGACGTGCGCGAGCGGCAGGAACAGGTAGACGACGCCGGTCATCGCGTCGATGCGGGCCTCCTCCGCGACCCGGCACAGCGCGACCCAGTTCTCGTTGGTCAGGACGCAGCCCTTGGGCGGGCCGGTCGTGCCGGAGGTGTAGATGATCAGACTCGGGTCCTCCGGCCTGATCGCGGCGCGGCGGGAGTCCAGCACGCCGGCCAGCGGCGAGGTGCGGCCGGTGTCCTGCAGTTCGGCGATCCGCGGGCGGTCACCGGCCGGGTCGATCGAGAAGACCGAGCGCAGTTCGGGGAGTTCCGAGCCGACGGACTCGACCTTGAGGCACTGCTCCTCGTTCTCGGCCACCACGATCGACGCACCGGAGTCGCCGACGACCCAGGCGATCTCCTCCGGCGCGCTCGACGGGTAGATCGGCACGACGATGCCACCGGCCGCGAGCACCGCGAGCTCGACCGCCGTCCACTCCGGACGGGTGTTCGCGAGCACGCAGACCCGCTCGCCCGCCTGCAGTCCTGCGTGGACGAACCCGGACGCGAGGTCCAGCACCACCTCGGCGACCTCGGCGTAGGTCTGCTCGCGCCACTGCCCGTCCTGCTTGAACCGCCACGCCACCGCGTCGCCGTAGGCCTGCTCCGCGAGGAACGGCAGGTCGGCTATGCGGCGGATGGCTCGCACCGCGTTCGGGCTGGTGACTCCGGCGGTCATGGCGGCTCCTAGGGCGCACTGGGTTCTTTCAGACAGGGAGGGTTCTTCAGGCGGGCACGACCTGCACGCGGGTGCCGTTGAGCACGGCGGTGCCCGAGAGCGGGTCGATGCGCAGGTCGTCGGTGAGGAGGTTGACGTTCACGCCGGCGTGCTCCGCGGCGACGGTGAGCCGCGTGCCGGGCTGGTCGTGGCCCCAGCCGTGCGGCATCGAGACGACGCCGGGCGCGATGTCCGCGGTGACCTCGACCAGCACCTCGATCTTGCCGACGCGCGAGGTGACCTGGGCGGTCCCGCCGTCGGCCAGGCCGATGCGGGTGGCGTCGCCGGGGTTGACCAGGAGCGTGCACAACGGCTTGCCCTTCACCAGCGCGGGCACGTTGTGCATCCAGGAGTTGTTGGTGCGCAGGTGCCTGCGGCCGACCAGGACCATGCCGGGCTCGGGCGTGCCGAGAGCGGCGAGCACGCGCGGCAGGTCGTCCATGATGGGCTGCGGCGTGAGTTCGATCTTGCCGGACGGCGTGCGCAGGATCTCCGGCAGGCGCGAGGTGAGCGGGCCGAGGTCGATGCCGTGCGGGTGGTCGAGCAACTGCCGCAGCGTCACCCCGTACGCGCCGGTGCGGAGTTTCAGGTCCAGCAGGCGTTCCTCGCGCGTCTTGCCCTCGGGTTCGAAGTCGGCGCCCGCCTTCTTCTTCAGGTCGGCGAGCTGGAACGCCGCGATGGCGTCGAGGTCGGCCGCCGGGCCCATGCCCGCGAGGATCGTGGTGAGGCGGAAGAAGATGTCCGTCTCGTCGACCCTGCCTTCCTCCAACGGGATCGCCGCGCGCGAGTACTTCGCGACGTTGCGCACGGAGTTGTTGAGGAACGCGATGTCGTAGTGGTCGCGGCGGGACGGCGGCGGCGTCGGCAGGACGACGTCCGCGTGCCTCGTGGTCTCGTTGAGGTACGGGTCGACGCTGACCATGAAGTCCAGTGAGGACAGCGCGGCGTTCACCCGTGCCGAGTTCGGCAGCGACAGCGCGGGGTTGCCGCCGATCGTGAACAGCGCCCGCACCTGGCCCTCGCCGGGCGTCTCGATCTCGTCGACCATCGTGACGGCGGGGTACTCCCCCATCACCTCGGGGTGGCCCTTGACCCGGCTGTGCCAGCGGCCGATGGCGAACCCCTTGCCGCTGCCGGTGCCGCGCCTGCTGTGCGCGGGCAGCGGCCACATCACGCCACCGGGCCGGTCGAGGTTGCCGGTCAGGACGTTGAGGGTGTCGACCGCCCACGACGCGACCGTGCCGAACTCGACGGTCGTCGTGCCGATCCGGCCGTACACCGCGGCGCGTCCGGCCCCGGCCAGCTGCCTCGCCAGCGCACGGATCGTGGCCGCGTCGACGCCCGTGCGCTCCTCGACGGCCTCGGGGCCGAACTCCTCGACGTGCTCCCGGATCACCGTGTGGTCCGTGACGTGCCCGGCCAGGTCGCGGAGGTTCACCAGGTCCTGCGCGAACAGCTCGTGGATCAGCGACAGCAGCAGGAACACGTCCGTGCCCGGCCTGATCACGACGTGCTGGTCGGCGGCCTGGGCGGTGCGGCTGCGGCGCGGGTCGACGACGACGAACCTGCCGCCGCGCTTCTGCAGGTCCTTGAACCGGCCCGGCGCGTCCGGGACCGTCCACAGGCTTCCGTTGGACGAGAACGGGTCCGCGCCCAGCACCAGCATGAAGTCGGTGCGGTCGATGTCGGGCACCGGGATGGAGAAGACGCCGCCGAACATGTGACCGACCTGCACGTGCTTGGGCATCTGGTCGACGGTGCTGGCGGTGAA
The DNA here is from genome assembly GCF_040682435.1 of Lentzea sp. NPDC051208. Taxonomy (NCBI): domain Bacteria; kingdom Bacillati; phylum Actinomycetota; class Actinomycetes; order Pseudonocardiales; family Pseudonocardiaceae; genus Lentzea; species Lentzea sp. NPDC051208. The sequence goes on from NZ_JBFBAW010000002.1 coordinate 568,582, forward strand.
GACGTTGCGGCTGCCCAGCGCCTTGCGCAGCGGTCCGGCGTAGAGGCCGCCGGCGAGCGAGTGGACGACCGGGTTGCCGAGGTACATCGCGACGGTGTCGCGGTCCGGGAAGTCCTTCAGGCGTTCGTCGACGTACGCGAACGCCTCCTCCCAGGTCGCCTCCTGGAACTCGTCGTCGCGCTTGATCAGCGGGGTGCTCAGGCGGTCGGGGTCGGCGTCGAGCGTGCCGAGCGAGGCGCCCTTGGGGCAGATGAAGCCCCTGCTGAACTCGTCCTCGCGGTCGCCGCGCACCTTCGTGATGCGGTCACCCTCGACCGTCAGCTCCAGCCCGCACGTCGCTTCGCAGAGCGGGCAGGTCGTGAACACGGTCCTCATGGGTCCCCTCACACAGCTTGTTACCAACGGGTACTAGTCGCCTGCCCTCGAACGCAACCGCGCGGCGGAGGTCAACCCGAACAGCCCAACGACCGCCTGAGAGTCGCCGAGCATACCAGCCGGTATGTCGATTTGCACTGGTCAAAGCCTGACATGCTTACGGAACTGACCGGTACCTATCTACGGGGTGAGTCCAGGTGGGTACGCGCTGTGGCGAGCTATGGCCAACGTGTGCGCACAGGTGCAGCATGTGGCGGTGAACGCCGCATTCCGCACTGCCGCCACGATCGCCGCGGTCGCTGTCGCGTACTTCGCGACCGCGCAGGTCGGCCTCGTCCTGGCTCTCGTGAAGGGTCAGGTCACTCCGCTGTGGCTGCCGACGGGGATCGCCGTGGCGGCACTGGTGATGTCGGGCCGCAGGATCTGGCCGGGGATCACGCTCGGAGCGTTCGCCACCAACATCTCCCTGGGCTCGCCGCTGTTGGCGGCGTTGCTGATCACCGCGGGCAACACCGCCGCGCCCCTGCTGGCCTGGTACCTGTTGACCCGCTTCGGTTTCCGCCCTGCGCTCGACCGCTTGAAGGACGCGCTGCTGCTCGTGTTCGCGGGAGCCCTGGGTGCGATGTCTGTCAGCGCGCTGATCGGTGCGGCGGCGATGAAGGCCGGCGGCGTGATCCCGTGGAGTGACGTACCGGCCGTGGTGTCGGTGTGGTGGACGGGCGACGCGATGGGCGTGCTGGTGTTCACGCCGCTGCTGCTCACCGTGCCGCGCCGCTGGAAGGCCCCGCCGCGCCGCCTGGCGGAGGCGGCCGCGCTGCTGGTCATGACCGCCTTGCTCGCGTTCTTCGTGACCACGGCGGAATCGCGCCTGCTGTTCCTGGTGTTCCCGATGCTGATCTGGGCCGCCCTCCGCTTCCAGCACGCGATCGCCGCCCCGTGCGCGGTGATCATCTCCGTGGCCGCCGTGATGTCCGCGGCCAGCGGCCACTTCACCACCGGCGACCTGCTGACCACCATGATCGTGCTGCAGGCGTTCAACAGCTCGGTGGCGCTGACCGGGCTGATCCTGAGCGCCATCACCAGCGAGCGCAACGAGGCCAGGCAGGCCATCGAGCGGGCGTGCGAGCAGCTGGCCGACACCGTTGCGCGCTACCAGGAGGACGGCGGGCGTCAACGGCTCGGCCGGGTCGTGCCGCCCGGTTAGACGAGACGCCCACCGACGCAGGGGTCCCCTGAGCTGGGAACCCCTGCATCTGACCCGTGCTCACGGGGTCCGACAAGATCGTTCACACGATCAGAACGGCTTCGTCTCCGCCGCGATCTCACCGAGGACGTCGCTCAACGGCCGGGCCGACTGCACACCCAGCGCCGCCGCCTGACCAGGGGGCACGGTCTCCGCGATGTCCGTCCCGGCACAGGTCACCCGGGACGCCGGCAGGATCCCCGACACCAGGTACTTGTTGACCAGTGTGTCGACGCAGGCGTTGCGGCGCAACGAGTAGTGGCCGTGCTGGCCGTCGTTCGCCACGCTGATCAGCGGCTGGTTCAGGTGCTCCGCCATGACGCGGCCGTTGGCGAGCGGGGTCTGGGTGTCGCCGTCGGAGTTGACCACCAGGCCGGCCGGGTACTTGCGGGTGATCGCCGGGATCTTCTCCGGGCGCTGGAAGGCGCGGAACGTGCAGTTGGTCGGCGCCATGTAGTCGACGGTGCCGCCGTACGGGTTGGTGTCGCGCCAGCGCTTCATGTCGTTGTAGTAGGTGTTGACGTCGGTGAACCAGTCCCACTCGCACACCACGGCCTGGAACGTGCCCGGTGAGGTGGGTTCGATGTCGCCCTTCTTCAGGGCGGCCACGATCGCGGAGGCCTCGGCCGGGTCCGCGGCGCCCGCCTTGATCGAGGCGACGTGGCGGGAGAACGCGGCCCACGAGCGGCGGTAGCGGGTGGCGCCCACCGCGTAGTCGAAGGAGGTCACGTCCGCGTAGCCGCCGTGCGGGCCCGTCTTCAGGCGCTCGGCGATCGCGTCGAGCTCGCCTCGCACCGCGGCGGGGGTGGTGCCGAGGCCGTAGGTGCCGTTGCGGGCAGCGGTCCACTCCGTCCACTTGCGGAGGTTGTCGGTGATCGCGTCCACCACGTCGACGTCCTGCTCGTGCCACGTCTTCAGCGGGTCCAGGGCGGAGTCGAGGACGCTGCGGTCGAGGCGCGTGGGGAACATCGAGCCGTAGACGGCGCCGAGCTGCGTGCCGTAGGAGTAGCCGACGTAGGAGATCTTCTTCTCCCCCATGGCCCCGCGGATGACGTCCATGTCGCGGGCGGTGTTCATGGTCGAGATGAACCGGCGCATCTCACCGCCGCCGCGCTGGCAGTTCGCCTCGACCGCGCGGGCGTAGTCGGACCAGTTCGCGAGCTGCGAATCGGTTGGGCGCGAAGGGAACTCGTCGTCCGACGGCGTCGAGATGCACCGGATCTGCGTCGACCGGCCGACACCGCGCGGGTCCATGCCGATGACGTCGTAGATCTTCAGGACGTCGGTCTGGGCGTTGAACCAGTGCACGGCGCCGAGACCCGAACCGCCGGGGCCACCGGGGTTCGTCATCAGCACGCCTCTGCGGCGCGCCGGACCCGTCGCCTTCTTGCGCGAGAGGGCGATCTCCAGGTTGCCGTTGCCCGGGTTCTTGTAGTCCATCGGCACGACGGCGGTGGCGCACTCGACCCCCGTCGAGGGCGAGACCCAGCCCGCCGGGCACTCGGCCCAGGCGATGGTCTGCGTGTAGTACTCGTCCAGCGGTCCCGGCGCCGCCTGGGCCGTTCCCACCAGGGACATGAACAACGGAGCGACCAAAGCCGCCGCGCCCCAACGCTTCCTCACGCGCACCCCTCACGATCGTCGGCCAGCGACAGAACGCTTCCGCAGTCGCCGTCCCGGTCGACACCCCCGAAGGTCGGGTGAAATTCACCGCACCTCGCACACCTCGTAGGTCAGCGTCAGGCCGTCCAGCACCCCCTTCGCGACGGTCTGCACGCGGTTCAACCAGCGGTAGCGGTCGTCACCGGTCTCGAACAACGGCGCGGCGTACAGCGGCGCACCGAAGCCATTCGAGACGTCAACCCGCCCTGAGTAGTGCAGATACGCGCAAGCGTCGTCGTGCTTGCACAGCAACCCGTGCACCGCGCCGCGCGGACACCGCGGATGAGGTAGGAAGAGGTATGGATCCGGTCAAGGCGTTGAAGCAGGTGGCCTTCCACCTCGAACGGGCGGGCGAGCCGACCTACCGCGTCCAGGCGTTCCGCAACGCGGCCGCCGTCCTCGCCGGCCTCGACCCCGCCGACGTCGAGAAACGGGCGAGGCTCGGCACGCTCACCGACCTCAAGGGCGTGGGCAAGTCGACGGCCGGCGTCGTCGCGGACGCGCTCGCGAACCGCGAGCCGGCGTACCTGGCGAAGCTCCGGCACGTCGACATCACCGGCGGCGAGGAGATGCGCGCGAGGCTGAAGGGCGACTGCCACGTCCACTCCGACTGGTCCGACGGGGGCAGCCCGATCAGGGACATGGCCGAGGCCGCGCGCGATCTCGGCCACGAGTTCATGGTGTTGACGGACCACTCCCCGCGTCTGACCGTCGCGAATGGACTCAGCCGCGAACGGCTGGAGAAGCAGCTCGAGGTCGTCGCCGAGCTGAACGCCGAGCTGGCACCGTTCGTGGTCCTCACCGGCATCGAGGTCGACATCCTCGACGACGGCTCGCTCGACCAGGACGAAGACCTGCTGGCACGCCTCGACGTCGTGGTCGCGAGCGTCCACTCGAAACTCAAGATGCCGCGCGCCGAGATGACCCGGAGGATGGTCAACGCGGTCAGCAACCCGCACGTCGACATCCTCGGCCACTGCACGGGCCGCCTGGTCGTCGGCAAGGGCCGTCCTGAGTCCCAGTTCGACGCCGTGCGGGTCTTCGAGGCCTGCGCCGAGCACGGCACCGCGGTCGAGATCAACTCACGGCCGGAACGGCTCGATCCCCCGCGCCGGCTCCTCAGCCTGGCCGTCGACGCCGGGTGCACGTTCTCCATCGACAGCGACGCGCACGCGCCCGGCCAGCTCGACTGGCTGAACTACGGCTGTGCTCGAGCGGAGGAGTGCGGGGTCGAGCCGGAGCAGGTGATCAACACGAGAACCGCGGCTCGGCTGCTGTCCGGGTGAGGTGCTCGTACCAGGACACGAGCGGCCCGGTGTCGGCCAGCGCGCGGCTCAGCGCGACCCGGCACAGGTCCCGGACGGGCTCGGGGTCCCAGGCGGCCACCAGGTCGTCCAGCGACCCGAGTGAGCCGAGCGCGTACCGCTCCAGCCCGGCGCAGATCGGCACGACCGTCCCGTCGGCCTTCACCACGAGCGGATCGACCCGCACGAACGCCGCGGGATCGGCCTGCAGCAACGCGGCCGACGTGACGTCGAACCGCACCTCCACGGCGTCGTCCTCCGCGACCCGGTTCAGCTCCACCGCCGCGTAGACGAGATCGACCCGGTCGACGCCGTGCGGCCGCACCCGCACCTTGCGAGCGCCCTCGCCCACGGCTTCTGCGGCCAACCCGCGCAGCATCGACACGTTGCCCGGCACGAGGTCGATCAGCACCGTCACCCGGTGCCCGTCCGCGGCGTGCCCGCCCACCTCGTCCAGCGCGACCACCAGCTCGGCTCCGGGCACGACCGTGAGCCAGCGAGGGTCGCAGACCTCGACTCCCATGTTCTCAAGGAGCGGGCGGCAGCCGCGGAAATACCGGGCCCGCCCGGCACTCACCCCCTGGAGGGGTTTTCCCACCGTTCACCCAACCGCCTCCGAACGATCATTGGTGGCCGAACCACCCCGCCCCTACTCTTCGCGACGGCCCATGTCCGCCCACCACCACAAGGACAGGCATGTCACGTCGCAGGGCTCCCTTGGCCGTGCTCTCCACCGTCATCGTCACGGCGGCCACACTCACCGCCTCCACCGCAGCTCACGCTGCCACCACCACCTTCACGCCCACCGCCGACACCTACGTCGACAACGGGTCCACCGGCACGAACTACGGCACGTCCGGCCAGCTCGGCGTCGACAACTCGCCGATCAAGCGGACGTTCCTCAAGTTCACCGTCTCCGGGATCACCGGCAGCGTCAGCAACGCCAAGCTGCGCATCCACACCGACGACGTCGCCGGCGCGGAAAGCCCCAACGGCGGCACGTTCAAAGCGATGTCCAACGTCAGCTGGACCGAGACCGCGGTCACCTGGAACAACCAGCCCGCGATCGACGGCGCCACGGTCGGCTCGCTCGGCTCGGTCGTGCGCAACGCCTGGTACGAGGTCGACGTCACGAGCTACGTCACGGGCAACGGCACCTACAGCATCGGCATCACGTCGAGCAGCACGGACGGCGCCGACTACGACTCCCGCGAGTCGGGTTCCACCGCACCGCAGCTCGTCGTCACCGACGGCACGATCCCGCCTCCCGGCGACCCGGTCTGGGTCGGCGCGGGCGACATCGCCGACTCCGGTTCCGGTGACACGGCCACGGCCGCGCTGCTGGACAACATCCCGGGCACCGTCTGGACCACCGGCGACAACGTCTACCCGGACGGCACCGCGAGCCAGTTCACCACCTACTACGAGCCCACCTGGGGCCGGCACAAGGCGCGCACCAGGCCTTCGCCCGGTAACCACGACTACCACACCAGTGGCGCCACCGGTTACTACAACTACTTCGGCGCTCAGGCCGGTCCGTCGGGCCGCGGGTACTACTCCTACGACCTCGGCAACTGGCACATCGTCTCGCTGAACTCCAACATCAGCATGGCTGCGGGCAGCGCGCAGGAGCAGTGGCTGCGGCAGGACCTGGCGGCGAGCACGAAACCGTGCACGGCGGCGTACTGGCACCACCCGCTGTTCACCAGCGGCGCCAACCACGCGCCCTCGACGGCCACCAGGCCGTTGTTCCAGGCCCTGTACGACGCCAACGCCGACGTGGTGGTCTTCGGTCACAACCACCAGTACGAGCGGTTCGCCCCGCAGAACCCCGCGGGTGGGCTGGACAACTCGCGCGGCATCCGGACGTTCGTCGCGGGCATGGGCGGCGCGGGTGCCTACGGCTTCGGCACGATCAAGCCGAACAGCGAGGCCCGCAACACCGGCACCCGCGGCGTGCTGAAGCTGACGCTGCACAGCAACAGCTTCGACTGGCAGTTCGTCCCCGAGGCGGGCAAGACCTACACCGACAGCGGCACCACCAACTGCCACTGACGGACCGCTGGAGGCCGATGATGTACCTGTCCACGATCGACAAACCCAAGACGGCGAACTGGAAAGGGCTGAGCGGCAACGTCTTCGCGCTCGGCACGGTCAGCCTCATCACCGACGTCTCGTCGGAGATGGTGGCCGCGATCCTGCCGCTGTACCTGGTCATCGGCCTCCAGCTCAGTCCCGCCGCGTACGGGCTGATCGACGGCGTCTACACCGGCGCCACCACGCTGCTCAGACTCGCGGGCGGCTACCTCGCCGACCGGACGAACAAGCGCAAGGCCGTGGCGGGCTTCGGTTACGGCATCTCGGCGGTGGCCAAGCTCGGACTGCTCACCGCCGGCAACTCCCTGACCGCGCTGGGCTTCGTGATCACCGCCGACCGCGCCGGTAAGGGCCTGCGGACCGCCCCGCGCGACGCGCTGATCACCCTCTCGACGCCCAGCGGCGACCTGGGACGGGCGTTCGGCGTGCACCGGGCGATGGACGGCATCGGCGCGTTCGCCGGGCCGCTGGTCGCGATGGCCGTGCTCGCGGCCTCCGCCCAGTCGTTCGACGCCGTGTTCGTCACCAGCGCCTGCATCGCCGCGTTCGGCGTGCTGGTGCTCGTGCTCTACGTGCGGGACCGGCCGGAACCCCTGGCCCGCAAGGAACCTCTCAAACTCACGCTGCTCAGGGACCCGGCCGTCCGCAGGATCGTGCTGGCCGCGTCACTGCTCGGCCTGGTCACCATCGGCGACGGCTTCGTGTACCTGTTGCTGCAGAAGCGCGAGGGGCTGGCGTTCGGCTGGTTCCCGCTGCTCGCGGTGGGCACGAGCCTGGTGTACCTGCTGCTCGCCGCACCGCTGGGCGCGCTCGCCGACCGGATCGGCAGGCTCAAGGTCATGCTGGCCGGGTACGTCGCGCTGACCGCCGTCTACCTGCTGCTGCACGGACCGCTGGGCGGCTGGCCGCTCCTCGTGCTGATCGTGCTGCTCTACGGCGTCTTCTACGCGTGCACGGACGGCGTGCTGATGGCGCTCGCCGGCCCGGTCCTGCCGGAACGCCTGCGCACCACCGGCATCGCGCTGATCCAAAGTGGACAGGCGCTCGCCTACCTCGGCTCCTCCGTGCTGTTCGGCCTGGCCTGGCAGTTCTGGAGCCCCGAGGCCGCCACCCGGATCGCCGCCGTCGCCGTGGTCTGTGCCCTGATCGCCACCGCCGCACTGCTGGGACGCCGCTCATGAACAAGCGCCTGCTGATCACCCTGACCGCCGCCGTCCTGCTCGCAGGCGTCGCCGCCGGCTACACCGCGCTGTCCGGCGCCACACCGGACGATGCCGCGCAGTCCGTTCCGGCCGGTGCCGGGCCGCGGCTGATGGTCCTGAGCAACGGCAAGCTCTCCACGGTGTCGCGGACCGACCCGGCCGGTTCCCGGGAGGTCACCGAACAACGCTGCGACCGCGTCTACTCGGCGGCGGGCACGATCTCCTGCCTGCGGCCGGTCGGAGCGCTGAAGGCGAGCGAACTGGCCGTGCTCGACCGTGATCTGAAAGAACTCAGGACGGTCCCGCTGACCGGCTTCCCGAACCGCACGCGGGTGTCGGCCAGCGGCCGGATGGTGGCGTGGACGCTGTTCGTCGACGGGCATTCCTACGCCGCCAACGGGTTCTCCACCAGCACGGGCGTCCTGGACACGAAGACCGGCACGCTGGTGACGTCGCTGGAGGAGTTCGCGGTCGAGGGCATGCCGCAACGGCCGGTCGACACGAACTACTGGGGCGTCACGTTCACCGCCGACGACAACCGCTTCTACGCCACCATGTCCACCGGCGGCCACCGCTACCTGCTCGAGGGCGACTTCGCGGCACGCCGGGTCCGCCCGCTCACGGACCTGGACGACGTCGAGTGCCCGTCGCTCTCCCCTGACGGCACCCGCATCGCCTACAAGAAGGCGGTCGGCGGCGACCCGCAGAAGGGCTGGCGGGTGTCCGTGCTCGACCTCGAGACGCGCGCGATCACCGAACTCGCCGAGACCCGCAACGTCGACGACCAGCCGGCCTGGGTCGACGACAGGACCGTCGCGTACGGCATCCAGCGCGACGACGGCCTCAACGACGTGTGGGCGGTGCCCGCGGACGGATCGGGGACGCCCGCGGTCCTGGTGCCGGAGGCCAGCTCTCCCGCGCCGATCAGCTGACTCGGCAGGATTGGGCAAGAGCTTGGCAGCATTGATCTCCTATCGACCCTGTTCCAGCTGATCTGATGGGTCCATCGCCAGAACAGCAGAACGAACAGAAGGTAGGAACAGATGAGTGTCGAGCACGGTTTCCGCGCCACCCTCACCGCGCGGCCCGGCAAGGGCGACGAGGTCGTCGAGTTCCTGCTCGGCGCCCCGTCGCTGACCAACGACGACTGCGTGGTCTTCCTGGTCGGCCGCTCGGCGACCGACCCCGACGTCGTCCACGTGACCGAGGGCTGGACGACGGCCGAGGCCCACAGCGCGTTCTTCGCGACCGAGGAAGCCCAGGCTCTCGTCGCGAACCTCCAGACCCTGCTCGACGTCGAGTCCACGTACTCCGACGAGCTGCCCGTCGGCGGCAAGGCGGCGTTCTGATGGCCCGCCCGGCGTTCGACCCCGAGCTGAGCGCACTCCTCGCCGAGATGCCGCTGTCCACCGAGCTCACCCACGAGATGCTCCAGCAGATCCGCCAGATGCCGTCACCGCCGTTCAAGACCGACGCCGAACGGCACGACGTGACGATCGGCGAGATCACGCTGACCGTATTCCGCCCCAGGAACCTCGACCGGCCCGCGCCGTGCGTCTACTGGATCCACGGCGGCGGCATGATGATGGGCGACCGCTTCTCCCAGATCGACATCCCGTTGCAGTGGCTGGAAGAGCTCGGCGTCGTCGTGGTCACCGTCGAGCACCGGCTCGCACCCGAGGCGACCGGGACGACACTCGTCGACGACTGCTACCACGGTCTCTTGTGGACGGTCGAGAACGCGGAGGAGCTCGGCATCGGCGAGATCGTCGTGGCGGGCATCAGCGCCGGCGGCGGTCTGGCCGCCGGAGTCACCCTGATGGCCCGCGACCTGGACGGCCCGGAGATCACCGCTCAGGTGCTGATCTGCCCGATGCTGGACCACCGCAACGACTCCACGTCCAGCAGGCAGTACGCCGGCGAACCCGGCGTGTGGACGCGCGAGATGAACGAGTTCGGCTGGCGCTCGGTGCTCGGCGACCGCACGGACGTTTCCCGTTACGTGTCACCGGCTCTGGCCGAGGACCTGTCCGGGCTACCCGCCACGTACGTCGACACCGGGACGGCGGAGGTGTTCCGGGACGAGGACGTCGCCTACGCCTCGCGCATCTGGGCCGCGGGCGGTGACGCCGAACTGCACACGTGGGCCGGCGGGTTCCACGGCTTCGACGCGATCTTCCCCGGCGCCGGGCTGTCCGTTCAGGCCAGGCGCACGCGCACCGAATGGCTCGCGCGCCGGCTGGCCTGAACACCTGACCGGAAGTCCTGTCCGCGACGCCGCAACCCAGCAGCGAGCCTTCTTCACGTTGCCGGACCGCACGCGGGGCGCTTTCGTGCGGTGTGACCGCACGAAAG